>JAJEHK010000057.1 GCA_022823765.1 Alphaproteobacteria bacterium
GAAGGAAGGCCCGCATCCACGTGTTGCCCGATTTCGGATAGCTGGCCAGCCAGACAATGTCGCCCATGCCCAACACCCCAAAGGAAAGGAGCGGCCCCTTGAAGGGCCGCTCCTCAAAGAACAAGCGATATCAGACAAGGACGATCAGAAGCTGATCCCCATGGCAACACCGGCAAAGGTGGTGTCGCCCATTGTGGTGCCAACCTCATACGAGTCCTCGCCGATCACACCGGCAAGATTGATGCCGGGGCCGAGGTTGTAGTTGGCCATCAGGCGGGCGTAACCGTTGTCGGTCTTCCCGCCGGAGCCGTCGTCATCCTGGGTCTGCGCACCGTAGTTGACACTCACAACCCAGGGACCCTCACCATAACTGACGCCGACGTCATACTGCACAACGTCGTCTGCGCCCGTTATGTCGTGGTCCGTGGACCTGAAGGATCCGCCGACAGACACGCCGGACATCGAGACCACCACGCCCATTGCCCAATCTCTGACAGTCCGGCCGTCCGCGGCTGACACGGCCTTTCGGAGTACGGTGCTACCAGCGGGCTTTGTCGCTCCTGGTGCAAGAGCTGCAACTGTCCCATCTGCCAATATAACCGATCCCGTGACGGCGCTTACCGCCGGAACGTCCTTGCTGGCATACCCGCCGGCAATCGTGACGCCGGCATCGCCGAAGGCGCCGTCATAACGCATACCGATGGCATACAGGTCGTGATCCTTGGACCTGCTCGCCGTGCCACTCCGGGCCTCTGCGCTCGCCTCAGGAGCATAGGACACACCGAACTGGAAGCCGTTGATCACGGGCGAGAAGTACATGATGGAAGCGTCATCGTTATCAGCAGCGCCGTCGGGGAATGTGGAATGCCAGTTGCTGTTGGGACCGCTGAAGTTGCCCACCCAGTAAGGCGTGTTGATGCCATAGAAGTACGTGGCATAGGGGGCCGCCGTAGCCATCGAGTAGCTCGCAGGATCGTCGTTGCCGACGCGGATCGTGCCGAACGAGCCTTCAATGTACATGTAGGTCTCGTCACCCTGGTCGCTGTTCTCTTCGCCTTCGATCTCGATGCGCACGCCGACCTCGACGCCACTGTCGAGAACCGTCGAGCCGGCGAACCTGAGTTCGACGTCGTTCGAGATCGCAAGGTCGTCCGCCTCGCCATTCGCTGCAGCCGTGTCCAGTTCATTGTCGACGATGGCGAGTCCCCAGTGCGAGTTGCCGCCGACAGTGATCGAGATTGGCTCGGCGGCCATCTCGTCGGCGGCCACACCAGTGGATGTACAACGGACAATATCTATCTGTTAAATGAAACTAATGCTGAATCGGCATTTGCAGTATCGACAGTAGCATTTCTGATTCTTCCCGCGTCTGCAACTCAAGCGGGGCGATGAATCATGGCGAAGTCCAAGCTGACCGAAAGTCGAGTCAAGGCACTGCGGCCCTGGAAGTGTGTTCGTGACGTTCGAGACTCACAACTGAGAGGTTTTGGCGTACGTGTCTACCCGTCTGGTCGCAAGTGCTACTTCATCCACATTCAGCATGAGAGACGACGTTTGTGGAGCGTTGTAGGTGATGCAGCCATCATCCGTCTTGCAGACGCTCGGGAACAAGCAAGGTCGATGATGATGGCCACGCGAACGGGAATCCTGCCGCAAACCGATCAAACGCTGTTCGAGACTGTTGCAGAGGAGGTCTTTCAACGGTACGGACGCAGCAACTGGAAGCCCAGGACCATCAAGGTCAACCGGTATTACTTGAAGAACCAACTCCTCCCGTGGTTCCAGGGGCGTCAAGTCGGGAACATCATCGCTGCCGACGTGCAGGACTGGTTTGTTTCTCTCCACAGGACGCCTGTGTCAGCCGATCGCGCTGCGCCAGTTCTATCGGTCATCATGGCCTGTGCGGAGACATATGGATACAGAGCCGAAGGCAGCAATCCGTGCAAGGGCATCAAGCGTTATCGGAGGCGTGGAAAGGAACGTTTCCTCTCCAAGGAGGAAGTCACTCGTGTAGGAGTCCATCTGAAGAGGTATCAGTACACCCACCCGCCGATCGTGGCCATCATACGACTTCTCATATTGACCGGCTGCCGGAAAACGGAAGTGGTGACGCTCCGGTGGAGAGACTATCGGAACGGACATATTCATCTCAGCGATTCTAAGGTAGGGCCACGAATGGTCTGGCTTTCGACGCCGGCGCGCAGGATCCTGGATGGCCTTCACAGGGAATCGATGTGGGTTTTCCCGTCATCGCGGACAACAAAGTCACTGACCACCACTCCTGTTGAACGCCTCTGGCAACGTGTACGGTTGGAAGCGGGGCTGCAGGATGTTCGCCTTCACGATCTGCGGCATACCTACGCCAGCATTGCTGTCGAACAGGGTGAAAGTGTTGTGACGATTGGCCGTCTTCTCGGACACAGCAATCCTGAAACGACGCTCAAGTACACCCATCTGGCTGACGGAAGGGTGCTGGAAGCCGCCCAAGCCATGGACGGTGTTCTTGGAGGTTCTGCGCGATGAACCGGAGGGCAAGACTGACGAACTCTCTGATCAAGAGCCTCAATCCGGGCGAACGCGAGTACACGGTCCGGGACACTCTCGTGCCAGTTCTTGGGGTTCGGGTTCATCCTTCCGGGGCCGGCAGCTACGTGCACTTCAGCAACGGAACGAAGGTGTCGCTCGGATCCACCATGCACTTGACGGTACAGGAGGCCCGTGTCCGATGCCTTGCACTCCTGACGGAGGCACCACCCCGGAAGGGCCCGGTTCCTCTGTTCCGGGATTTCACAGAACATGAATGGCGAGACTCGTGGATTCATCGGAGCAAGCCCGCCACGATCCAATGGCGGGAGAGGTGCCTGAAACGTCAGTTACTCCCGGCATTTGGCGCCCTTCGCTTGGACAGAATCACCTTGGCGATGGTTCATCGATGGTTCGATAACTACAGCAGAACCGCGCCCGGGGGTGCAAACCACTGTCTCAAGATTCTTCGCCAGATTCTCAATCATGCCGTCGCATGCCATCACATCGGCTCGAATCCCGCGAGGAACGTCAGACCCAACCACCGACAGAAACTCATGCGCTTCCTTTCCAGTGAAGAGCTGGAACGCTTGCATCGCACACTCGACCGGCATGACCGCGAGGCACCTCGCAGGCCATCGCAACGTCAACAGATCGACATCATTCGGCTCCTTCTTCTCACCGGGTGCCGGAAGAACGAAATCGTCCGTCTTCGCAAGCAAGAGGTGTCCAGTGATCATCTCCACCTGGCAGACAGCAAGACGGGACCACGAACCGTGTTTCTGAATGAGGAGGCACGGGCAATCATTGATCGCCGCATTTCAGGCAACAGCGACTTCCTGTTTCCGTCACCGAGAAATCCGGGGCGCCCTCTCCATGGCGAGCTCGCGCTATGGCACGCAATTCGCCGCGAGGCAGGGATAGAGGACGTCCGCCTCCATGACCTGCGTCATTATTCCCGGATTCGGCTTATTCCGGATATGCCGGGCGTGAACCCTGGAACTGGCGTTACTTCAACATGTTGTGCGGGTTCATGAGGGTTGATAATCCGGAATAATCCGGTGGTCTTCTCCTGCTGGCAA
>JAJEHK010000176.1 GCA_022823765.1 Alphaproteobacteria bacterium
CGTCGTCGAGTTCCGGTCCGTGTGAATTGCCAGGATGCCTTCGTAGCCCTCGACGTCTCCCTGCGGATGGACGTGGAGCGGGCCCAGCCGCCTTCCCAGCCGCTGCAGGGAGGCAGGGTCCATGCCCTGGTCGCGGAAGAAGAGGACGTGGTGCCGGTGCCACGCCTCCAACAACTCCGCGAACACCTTCTCGTCGAGGGGGCCGGCAAGATCGATGTCGCTGATTTCGGCGCCGATGGTCGGGGTGACCGGCTCAATTCGAAAGGATGTCATCGTCGCTTCCCCTGCACCCTGTCGGCACTGTCACATGGCGAATATCTTGCCGGGATTCATGATGTTCCCGGGATCAAGGGCCTGTTTCATCTGGCGCATGAGGTCGACCGCCCCGCCGTGCTCCTCCTCGAGGAACGCCATCTTGCCCAGACCGACACCGTGTTCGCCGGTGCAGGTGCCGTCCATGGCGAGGGCCCGCCTGACGAGGCGCGTGTTGAGGCGCTCGGCCTCGGCGAGTTCTGCGGGATCATCCGGATCGATGAGGAACACGAGGTGGAAGTTGCTGTCGCCGACGTGGCCGGCGATCGGAGCCGGAATGTGGGTCGTCTCCAGGTCCTCCTTGGTGGCGGCGATGCATTCGGCGAGCCGGGAGATCGGCACGCAGACGTCGGTCGGCCACATGGCGCACCCGGGACGCAGCGCCTTGGCCGCCCAGGCGGCGTCATGGCGCGCCTGCCACAGCCGGTTGCGATCCTCCTGGCGGGTCACCCAGACAAAGTCGCTGCCGCCGAAATCCCTGCAGATCTCGCCCATCCTCTCTGCCTGCTCGCCGACGCCATCGGTGGTGCCGTGGAACTCGAGAAAGAGCGTCGGAGCGACGGGATTCTCGAGGCCTGAATAGGCGTTGATCGCCTCGATCTGGAGTTCGTCGAGAAGCTCGATCCGCGCCATCTGGAGGCCGGACTGGATGGTGACAATGACGGCATCGACTGCCGAACCGATGTCGGGAAAGGAGACCGTTGCGGCGCTGATGGCTTCCGGTATGCCGAAGAGTCTCACCGTGATCTCGGTGATGACGCCGAGCGTGCCTTCCGATCCGACGAAGAGTCGCGTCAGGTCGTAGCCTGCCGCCGACTTCCTTGACCGCCTTGCCGTCTCCACGATGCGCCCGTCGGGCGTCACCACCTTCAGGGCGAGAACCACCTCGCGCATGGTTCCGTAGCGCACGGCATTGGTGCCCGATGCCCGGGTCGCCGTCATGCCGCCTATCGAGGCATCCGCCCCCGGATCGACCGGGAAGAACAGTCCCTGGTCCCTCAGGTGCTCATTCAGCTGCTTGCGCGTCACGCCCGCCTCGACCGTGGCGTCGAGATCCTCCGGGCTGACGCGAAGAATGCGGTTCATGCGCATCATGTCGATGCTGACGCCGCCAGCGGTCGCCACCACCTGCCCCTCGAGCGACGTGCCGGTGCCGAAGGGAATCACCGGCATGGCATGACGCGAGCAGATTTGCACGATGGATGCGACCTCGTCTGACGTCTCGGGCCAGACCACGGCGTGAGGCGCCTGGGGATGATGCCAGCTCTCGTCATGGGAATGCTGCTCGAGAACGGATGCGCCGGTCGAGAAGCGTTCACCCAACAGATGGCGAAGCTCCGCCAGGGCCTCCTGGGGGACCGGGTCAGCGACGGCATGCGTGCTCATCAGCGTGCCCCTCGTTCTCCGGGCTGAATTATGTCGACTCGAAGAGGGCATGGGAAGCACCTCCTATGCAAGACTGCTACCATGAGGTTCCATCCCGGAAAGCGCGAAAGACCACGACCATGCCGGAACATGATCTCATGAAGACCTTCCCGCCCGTGGGCGACGCACAGGTCAACCTCGAGAACTGGCGCACGCCGCCCCACAACCGCTGGGCCTTCCAGCATGTCAGCGAACTCGTGCCCTCGGCGCAGATCTGGCGCGGCAGCGGTCGGGCAAGCCGGCTGGAGAGGGCGCCAGAAGATCTCTCCGCGATTTCCTTTGTCGACCACACGGGCGCCGACACCACCTTCGGCGCCTTTCTCGATTCCACCTCGACCGATGGCCTGTGTGTGCTGCACCGGGGCGCCATCATCTCCGAGCACTACCGCAACGGCCTGGAAGCCCATCGGCCGCACATCCTGATGTCGATCTCCAAGTCGGTCACCGCACTGGTGATCGGCATCCTCGTCGAACGCGGCCTTCTCGAGCCTTCGCGCGGAATTGGCGACATCATTCCCGAAGTCGAGGGTTCGGCGTTTGCCGGGTGCACCTTGCAGCACATGCTCGACATGACGGTCGGCGTCGACTTCACCGAGGACTATCTCGCCGCCGAAGGTCCCATCACGGAGTACCGCGAGGTCTCCGGCTGGAAACCGCCGTCCGACCCCGAGAGCCCGGGCGATCTGCGCTCCTGGCTCACGACCCTGAGTCCGAAGGGATCGCACGGTCACGCCTTCCACTATGTCTCGCCCGTCACCGACGTCCTCGGCTGGGTGATCGAGCGCGTCGCGGCAAGGCCCTTCGCCGAGGTCGTGAGCGAGCTCCTGTGGCAGCCCATGGGCGGCGAATTCGACGGCTATGTCACCGTCGACAGGTTCGGGGCGCCGCGGGCCGCCGGAGGCATCTGTCTTGCCCTGCGAGATCTTGCGCGGGTCGGCCTGATGATGCTGGAGAACGGCGTGGCGAACGGTCGCCAGGTCATCCCCTTCTCCTGGGTGGCCGACACGCGCTTCAACCACGACCGGCAGGCGTGGGCGAACGGCGAAGGCGCGGACGCCAACCCTTCGGGCGGCTATCGCAACAAGTGGTGGATCATGGGTGACGAACACGGCTGCTACACCGGCATCGGCGTCTACGGCCAGTATCTCTGGATCGATCCCGTGGCCAGTCTCGTCATCGCGAAGTTCGCCTCCCAGCCCCTGCCGACCGACGAGAATCTTGACCTCGATACGGCGCGCTGCTTCCAGGCCGTTGGCCGCGCCCTCTCGGCTTGAGTCAGGGGGCCTGGCGCTGTCTCAGGCTGTGGACGACGAGGAGAGCGAGCGTGAAGACCACCAGGGCTCCGGCCTGGTGGAGGGCGCCGAGCCACACCGGGACGTAGGCAAGCAGCGTGGCGATGCCCAGTCCCGCCTGGACCACGGCGCCAATCCCCGCCGCCGCGGCGAGATGGCGGGTGCGGGCCGTGAGCGGCAGGCCGTGAAACGATCGCCACATGAGGAGTGCGGCCACCAGGGTCACCACGGCCAGAAACCGGTGATTGAACTGCGCTGCCGCCGGATTGAGAAACGGGTTGATCCACCACGGCTCCATCTCCGCCCATGAGGCGGGAATCAGCCTGTCGTCCATGAGCGGAAAGGTGTTGTAGTAGAGACCGGCGTCGAGGCCGGCGACGAAGGCGCCGGCAACAATGGTGAGACAGACGAGGGCAAGGACGGAAAGCGCCCGGCGCCGTGGCTGGCGGACCCCGGGCTCGGCCGAGCCGTAGCCGGGAGACCCGAGCAGCGACGCCGCGGTCCACACCAGCATGCCGAGGATGACAAAGGCCAGCGCCAGGTGCAAGGCAAGACGGAACGGGCTGACGCTCGGCCGGTCGACAAGGCCGCTCGCCACCATGAACCAGCCCAGCACCCCCTGAAGACCGCCGAGAACGAGGATGAAGGCGAGCCATGCGGCGAGGCGCCCCGGCAGCTGGCGCGTGGCGAGAAACCAGAAGAAGGGTGCCATGAAGGCAAGGCCGAGAATGCGCCCGAGCAGGCGGTGGGCGTACTCGTACCAGAAGATCGTCCTGAACTCCGCCAGCGACATGCCGCGGTTGAACTCCCGGTACTCCGGGGACTGCCGGTAGCGATCGAAGGCCGCGTTCCACTCGGCAAGATCGAGCGGCGGGAGCCAGCCCGTCACCGGTTTCCACTCCGTCATGGAGAGCCCCGATCCGGTGAGGCGCGTCACGCCGCCCAGTACCACCATGGCACAGACCAGCAGGGCCACGACAAGGAGCCAGACTGCCACCTGGCGACGGGTTCGCGTCGTCATGGATCCTCGCGCCAGTAGCCGGACTCCTTCAGGGCCTCGGCCACCTCCGGCGGCATGTAGGTCTCGTCGTGCTTGGCGAGGACCTCGACGGCCTGGAAGACGCCGGTCGCCTGGTCGAGCGTTCCCCTGGCGACAATTCCCTGACCTTCCCTGAAGAGATCCGGCAGGATGCCGACATGGACCACCGTCGTGCTGGCGAGACCATCGGTGAGATCGAATGTCGTGGTAAGCCCGTCACCGGATCGAAGCACGCTGCCCTCCACCACCAGGCCCCCCAGCCTGATCTCCGTTCCGGCCATTCCGGACGCCTCGGCAAGGGATGCGGGGGAGTAAAAGAAGGTCACCGTGTCTTCGAGGGCAATCAGCACGAGAACGGCGGCCACGGCAAAGCAGGCCACGAGGGCGCCAAGGAAGAGCATGCGCTGCTGCTTGCGCTTCACGGGTCCCGTTCTCCCCGGGTTTCGCGTTCGAGGCGCTCGAGATCCCGGTGACGGCGGCGGGAACTCAAGAGGCTTGCCACCACGAGCCCCACCAGGATGGCAATGGTGACGCCGTAGGCCGGCCACACGGTTGCCGCATGACCTCCCATGTCGAGAAAGCCGCTCACGGGACGTCCCGGGTGTGCCGGCGCATGAGAGCCTCGATCCTCCATTGCGCCAGCTCGGATCGGATGCGCACCAGCAGGATGGCAACCAGGAAGGCGGCGAAGCCCAGGGCCGTGATCATCAGCGGCCACAGCATGGAGGCATGGATCGACGGTCCGCCGGCGCGCAGGATGCTGGCCGGCTGGTGCAGGGTGTTCCACCAGTCGACGGAGAACTTGATGATCGGCAGGTTGATGATGCCGACCAGCGCCAGGAGCGAGGCCGCGCGCAACCCCCGCATCCGGTCGTCAAAGGCGCCTGCCAGCGCCAGGTAGCCCAGATAGAGAAAGAACAGCACGAGGACAGACGTGAGACGCGCATCCCACACCCACCAGGTTCCCCATGTCGGCTTGCCCCACAGGCTCCCGGTGATGAGAGCGATGGCCGTGAAGCAGGCGCCAACCGGCGCCGCGGCCAGCGCGGCAATGCCGGCCAGCTGGTGTTTCCACACCAGGAAGGAGGCGGAGAGAACGGCCATCAGGGCGTAACAGGCCATGGCCATCCAGGCCGCCGGAACATGGACATACATGACCCTGACCGTGTCGCCCTGCTGGTAGTCGGCAGGCGACAGCGCCAGCCCCCAGACGAACCCGCTTCCCGTCGCCAGCACGGCCACGGCCCAGCTCCACGGCAAGGCCCGCCGAGCAAGCCTTTGGAACCGCGCCGGGTTCGCCAGCCTGTGAAAGGAGAGGGTCACGTCGTCTTCCGGCTCTTCTCGGGGATCATTCAATGGCCATGCGCAATGCCACAGCACTCGCCAGGAGGGCAAGGGGCGTCCCGGCGATCAGGATGGCGGCCTCAATGAGAAGCGGAGGCAGAACCGGGGCCCCTCCCAGGAGAGCCTCGACGGCGCCGATTCCGAAGATCATCACCGGAACCTGGAGCGGCAGGACGATGAGCCCGACGAGCGCCCCGCTCTTCCTCGCGCCCAGGACAAGGGCGGCCCCGATGCTCCCGATGAGGCTGAGGATCGGCGTGCCGATGGCGAGCGACACGACGAGAATCCACCAGGCGGCGACATCGAGGTTGAGCAGCATGGCCATCAGCGGCGACAGGACGACAACCGGAAGGCCTGATGTCATCCAGTGGGCGAGACACTTGGCCGCCACCTGGAGTTCGAGGGGTTGTGCGGAGAGCGCCATGATCTCCAGCGAGCCATCCTCGAGATCGGCGCGATAGAGGCGTTCCAGCGACGTCATGGAGGCGAGCAGCGCCGTCACCCAGATGATTCCAGCGGCAATGCGGGCAAGAAGTTCCGGATCGGGACCGACGCCGAAGGGGAAGACCGCGACGGCGACGACAAAGAACACGAGCGTCAATGCAGCATCGCCTCCGCGCCGGGTGGCGAGTGCGAGGTCGCGCCTGACGAGAGCTCCGAACGTCGTCACCCGGGCGTCCCCAGGCTGACCGTCTGCGCATCGTCGAGGGCATGGGCGGCGAGAACCACGATCCCGCCCCGGGCGCGGTGTCCGGCGATCAGGCCGTCCAGCCGGGCCGTCGAGTCGGCGTCGAGATTGGCGGCCGGCTCGTCCAGGATCCAGCAGCCACCGGGGCGCGCCGCCACGCGCGCCAGGGCCAGCCGGCGCATCTGTCCGGCCGACAGCATGGCCGCCGGGAGGGGATCGAGGCCCTCGAGGTTGAGCGATTCGCGAACGCCAGGAAGGTCGTCACATTGCAGGAAGGCAAGGTTCTCGCGCACCGTCAGGGTGCTCTTGACGGCATTGAGATGTCCGAGAAACACCATCTCCCGGCGCCAGGGCTGCGGTTCCTTGCGGGTATCGAGGCCACGCCAGGAGACCTGGCCGGAGGTGGGAGCGAGAAGCCCGGCGATGATGCGCAGTAGGCTGCTCTTGCCGCTGCCGTTGGGCCCCTCGACGATGAGGGCGTCCCCCTCATTCAGGGAAAACGACAAATCCTCAAAGAGCAGGCGTCCACCACGCTCGCAGGCGAGAGCGTCGACAAGAAGCCGTGCCTCACTTTCCCGGGACGTGTCCGGGCTGTCAGTGGCCGGCACCCGCTCCACCATCGAGCGACAGGATGACTCCGGTGGCAAGACTCGCCTCGTCGGATGCGAGCCACAGGATGCCGCGGGCCACCTCGTCGACGGTTCCGATCCGGCCCATGGGCACCCATGAGTCGATTCCCTCGAAGTAGCCCTTCTCGTTACCGGACTGGCGTGCCGGGATCCTGTGCATGTCCGTGTCGACAGGTCCGGGGGCGACGGCATTGACACGGACCTCGCCGGCAAGTTCCAGGGCCATGGCCCGTGTCATGTTGTTGAGGCCTCCCTTGGACGTGCAGTAGACGGTGGAGCCGTCCGGATGGCCCATCAGCCCGGACACCGACGAGACCATGACCACGTTGCCCCTGCTGGCGCGCAGGGCGGGAAGGGCATGGCGCGTCAGGAAGAAGGGCGCGCGAAGGTTGATGTCCATGGTGGCCTGCCACAGCGCCTCGTCCGATTCCCCGATCGTTCCGCCGTCGCCTATCGCCGCGTTGTTGACCAGGACATCGAGACCCCCAAGGTCGTCGAGGGCCCTGTCGATCAACTGCCGGCATCCCTCGAGGGTGGAGAGATCGGCAGCGATGCCTGTGCCCCCGCCGAGAGCCGCAACGGTGTCGTCGATGCCGGTCCGTGAACGCCCGTGGATCACCACACTGGCGCCCGCTTCGAGAAAGAGGCGGGCAGCCTCGCGCCCGATACCCCGCGTCGAACCCGTGACGATGACCCGCTTGCCGTTGAAATCCATGATGTGCTCCCGTGGCTCTAGATCCGGTCCGCAGCCAGGGTGCGGCCGAGATAGGCGTAGAACTGTGCCAGAGTCTTCTCGAAGGGCGAGAGCGGACCCCGGGGCGCCTTGCGGCTCCGCATGGTGCGCGCCAGTTCAGTGGTCGCCAGGGCGTCTTCCGCGTTCACCTTGTCGATCAGTTCGGCACGCGCCAGCATGGCCTGCGCATCACTCGACACCAGGTCCTCCCAGACGAGATAGCCGCCCAGCACGCGGGTCCGGTCGGGGCCGTCGGGACGGAAGGAGAGCCAGTTGTTCGAACCGGCGCGCATCGCCATGGTGAAGGCGGGAAAGACGTAGACGAGATAGCCGGTATCCAGCTCTTCCTGCGTCAGGCTCGTCACGTCGCCTCGAGGATTGAGCGGGTGATCGGCGCCACCCAGAAACTCCTCGCCTATCTTGCAGCGTTCGTGCGTGAAGGTGTGATCGACCTCAGGATGCTCGGGAAAGTAGGTCCCTTTCGCCGGCATCTGCACGCCCACGGTGCCGGCGTGCAGCCCGATGTGGTGGTAGTACTCCATGGAGTTCTCGGCCGAGAGTTTCCAGTTTCCGTCCCACGTGGTCTCGTAGTGGAAGATCTCGGTCTGGTCCTCGATGCGGTAGTTGGCCGTCGCCCTTCCCATGGGCGCCATGGTGACCTCGAGGGGATCGGCATCGTCATCGAGATTGACGAACAGGAATCCCCTCCAGCTCTCCATGCGGTAGCCGGGAAGGTGGCACCGCGTCCTGTCGAAGACCGCGCTTCCCTCCATGTGCGGAGCGCCGATCAGGCGTCCGTCGGTGCCATAGGTCCAGGAATGGTACGGGCAGACGAAACGGCTGGCATGGCCCTTGCCCGTCACCACCGGCATGGCGCGGTGGCGGCACGCCGTGTTGAGCGCGCGGATTTCGCCGTCCGTGCCCCTGACGATCACGACCGGCTCGCCCATGACGTCGATGGTGTAGTAGTCCCCCGGCTGCGGCACGTATTCCTCGCGGCCGACGCACAGCCACGAGCGCTCGAAGATGGTGGCGACCTCGAGAGCCGCAAGGTCTTCAGAGAGATAGGCATCGGGAGGCAGAGACACGCAGGCACTCTCGGGCAGACCCACGTAGTGCGCGAGCTCATCCAGCAGGCAATCGAGACTCGTCATGACATCCGGTTCCCCCGCCCGCATCGTTGCGAAACGCTGAAGACAAGACAAGTCCCGGAGGTTTCGCCAGGACGCCACCGGGGTCCGCGGCAGAACCGCATCTTTGATTTCCTGGAGAGCAGGGCTGCTGGTCGAGACCGAAGTGCGCAGACCAGCAAAGGCCTCAGTTCAGGATTTCGGGGCGATCCCGCTCGCGTGAAGTCCGATGACGTGCCGTCTAGCCCGGATCGGTCACCAAGTCTGTTTCATGGGGATGGATTCTGTGATATATGTGAGTGAGTCCAAACACTTGCATGTACCGAGGAACCCATCCCCATGGCGACACACGGTACACCACGACAACTCGAGTTTGAAGGCCTCGCACGGCGCCGGATTGTGGCCGGATTCGACGGCGGCCGCATGACACCCGACGGCGGCGCGCTACTGTTGCGGGAGGCCGACCATCTCTTCAACTGGCCGGCTTCATCGTCGACACCGTGCGCCGGGTCGGCCTGAAAGGCACCAGGTGCGCCCGCTGGCGCGTCGACACCATCCGCTCCCGGTTGTTCTGGTCAGCGAACGTACCGGCCTGCTGCTCGACCCCTACTTCTCGGGCACCAAGATCGCCTGGCTGCTCGACCACGTCGACGGCGCCCGCACCCGGGCCGAGGCGGGCGACCTCTGCTTCGGCACGGTCGACAGCTTCCTGATCTGGCGGCTGACCGGCGGCCGGGTGCATGCCACCGACGCGACCAACGCCAGCCGCACCCTGCTCTACGACATTCGCAACAACCGCTGGGACCCTGAGCTCTGCACGCTGCTGGGCGTGCCGATGGCGATGCTGCCGGAGGTCAGGGACAGCGCCGCCGACTTCGGCACGACCGAGCCCGAGATCCTGGGCGCGGCGCTGCCCATCCTGGGCGTGACGGGCGAACAGCAGGCGGCGACCATCGGCCAGGCCTGCTTCGCGCCGGGCATGATGAAGTCGACCTACGGCACCGGCTGCTTCGCGCTGCTCAACACCGGGTCGGAGCCTGTGGCCTCGTCCCACCGCATGCTGACGACCATCGCCTACCGGCTCGACGGCCGGACGACCTACGCGCTGGAAGGCTCGATCTTCATCGCCGGCGCGGTGGTGCAATGGCTGCGCGACGGGCTGGGCGTGATCGCCTCGGCCTCGGAGACCCAGGCGCTGGCCGAAGCCTCCGACCCCGGCCAGCAGGTCTACGTGGTGCCCGCCTTCACCGGGCTCGGCGCGCCATGGTAGGATTCCGACGCGCGCGGCGCGCTCTACGGCTTGACGCGCAACACCGGCCCCCGCGAGCTCGCCCGCGCCGCGCTTCGATCCCGTGCTGCGGGTCGACGGCGGCATGACCGCGAGCGACTGGACGCTGCAGTTCCTGGCCAACATCACGGGCGAGGTGGTCGACCGGCCGACCGTGGTCGAGACCACCGCGCTGGGCGCAGCCTGGCTCGCCGGCCAGCGCGCCGGCGGCTGGCGCGACGCAGTCCGGCGCACGCTGAGCAGACCCGATGACCAAGCGTAGCGACGGGCACACTGCGCGCGCAGCGGTGGTTGCGATCATGGACCTCAAAGCAGCAGCCGTGCCAACGGCGAACGTTGCGGCGCCGGAGGTTTCGTGACGGCCACATTGAGACTATGCTGAAGACAGCTGGCAGAAGACTCGCGATGGCAGCCATCCTCGAACCTACGACCCTGCCCATCGACCTTGACGACGTCCGCGCACGGCTGGCCGAAGGCTGGACGTTACCCGCCGAGTTCTACACTGATCCCGGAATCTACAGGCTGGAGATGAAGGCGGTCTTCCGGGCCAGCTGGATCCTGGCGGGCGCCGCGATCGATCTGCCCGAAGCCGGCGACTTCCTCACGCTCGACGTCGGTGACGTACCGGTCGTCGTGGTGCGCAACGCGGAGGGCGCGCTCAACGCCTTCATCAACATCTGCCGGCACCGCGGCCATGCGGTCGCCAGAGGGCGCGGCAACGCAAGAACCCTGCGCTGTCTCTATCACGGCTGGACCTACGACCTCGACGGCAGGCTGCGCCTGGCGCCGCAGTCAAAGGGCGGCGGTCTCGATCTCGACCGTCTCGGGCTCGTCCCGGCGCCGCTGGAGACCTGGAACGGGCTCATCTTCGTGAGCGTCGAACCGGCCCTGTCGCTGAAGGCCGCGCTGGGCGAACTGCCCGGCATCATGGACGCGACCTCTTGGGACCATCCCTTCGCCGAGCCGGGTCGCCTGTCGTGGCGTCGCAGGGTCGAATACCACTATGCCTGCAACTGGAAGATCGCCTGGGAGAACTCGATCGAGTGCTACCATTGCCCGACGGTGCACGCGGCAACGATCGGCCCGATCAGCCAGGACATGTACCGCGTGATCGACTACGACCGCGGTTTCTACCACCTCTACTTCTGGCCCGATGGCAAACACGCCGCGACGCCGCCGGAGGAGCGGGACTGGAGCCGTCGCGATGCCGCGTTCTACTACCTCTTCCCGACCAACAGCGTGATCCACAGCGACTCGGTGACGCTGCAGCGGCTGATGCCGCTGGGACCAGAGCGTTCGGTTTCGTTTCGCGACTACTACGCTCCCGCCGACGCTGACTTCGAGGCCGTCGACCGGGAGATCGACGAGAGCAACGTCACCCTCAACGAGGATGTCGAGGTGGTCGGCGCAGTCCAGGCGAACCTCAGAAGTGGCGCGCTGCGCTACGGCCACACCGTCGGCGGTACCGAGACCAACATCCGGCATAGCCAGAAGCTGCTCTGGCAGGCTCTGGAACCAGCTCTGCTGTCGGCCCGATAGCCCGGATCTGCTCAGCCGGTCCTGACCTCGATCTTCTTGCCGCCCGAGGGCGCGGGCGCCCGCTTGGGCACGCGGATCGTGAGCAAGCCGTCCCGGTGGTCGGCCTCGACGCGTTCGCCGTCGGCGTCGCCGGGCAGGCGGAAGCTGCGCATGAAGGTGCCCGAGATCCGCCCGGTGAAGAAGTAGGAGCGGCCCTCCTCCTCGCGCGTCGATTCCTTGTGGCCCTTGACCACCAGCGTGCCCTCGTGGACCGAAAGATCGATGTCCTCGGCGGCCACGCCGGGCAGCTCGATGGCGATCTCGTAGGCGTCCTGGGTCGCCGAGGCATCGGGCGAGGGCGAGAAGACATCGGCGATCTTCTGCCCGACGGTGCAGAACGGAGCGTAAGTCTGGGGCCAGAAGCCGCCGTGCTGTGACGATTCGACCATGACTGTCCTCCGCTGGTTGAATGATAGAGTGAGGATTCGCCGCCGCCGGGGCAGCGGCATTGACGGAGGTCAAGCCGGCCGTTCGGCGAAGGGAGTGAGCATGGATTTCACGGGCAAGCGCATCCTCGTCACCGGCTCGTCACGCGGCATCGGACGGGCCGTCGCCGACGAGTTCCTGTCCTCGGGAGGTCGCGTCGCGATCAACGGCCGGACGCCGGAGTCGACCCACGAGGGCATCTGCGCGCTGGGCGACGCCGCCGCGCTCTGCACCGCGCCCGGCGACGTCGGCACCCTGGCGGGCTGCCGCGCCGTCGTCGAGGCGGCGGTCGAGGGCCTGGGCGGGCTCGACATCCTGATCAACTCCGCCGGCGTCGGCGACTACGCACCCTTCGCCGAGACAACCGAGGCGATGTGGGATGCGGCGATCGACGTCAATCTCAAGGGCACCTTCTTCTGCAGCCAGCTCGCCCTGGACGACCTGCGCGCGGCCAGGGGCAACATCGTCAACATCGCCTCGGACGCCGGCCTGATCGGCGAGGCCGGGCTTTCGGCCTACTGCGCCTCGAAGGGCGGCGTCGTGAACCTGACCCGCGCGCTGGCGATCGAGCTGGCGCCCGACGTCAGGGTCAACTGCGTCTGCCCGGGCTATGTCGACACCGACATGGTCCGCCGAGACGGCATCGAACAGGCCGACGATCCGGTCGCCCACGAGCAGGCGCTGATCGACTACGCGCCGCTCAAGCGCATCGCGCACCCGGCCGAGATCGCCAAGGCGATCGCCTACCTGGCGAGCGACGACGCCATCTTCGTCACCGGGGCGGCGCTGCCGATCGACGGCGGCACCACGGCGGGACGGGGTTAGACATCATGGATCGACCTGCCCTGGCCTCGAGATTCGTGGGTTATGCTCGAGGTCAGGAACCCGTGAGTACAGAGCCACATCGAGGAGGGCAGGTCATGTTCGAGTATAACGCATACGTTGGTCTGGACGTCCACAAGGAGACGATCGCGGTGGCGGTTGCCATGCCGGGCCGCGAGGAACCGGTGTTTCGAGGCGAGATCCGCAACCAGCGTTCGTCCTTGCGACGTCTGGTGCGCAATCTGAGTCCGCATGGCGAGGTGTTGAGCTTCTGCTACGAGGCCGGTCCCTGCGGCTACGGAGTGTACCGGGAGCTTGTGGCGACGGGCCATGACTGCATGGTGGTGGCGCCGAGCCTGGTTCCGCGCAAGACGGGTGACCGGGTGAAGACGGACCGACGTGACGCGCTGAAGCTGGCGCGTCTTCACCGTGCCGGCGAGTTGCGCGCGGTGTGGGTGCCGGACACGGACCAGGAGGCGATGCGGGATCTGACGCGGGCGCGTGAGGACATGAAGGCGCTCGAGCTCAAGGCGCGGCAGCGCCTGGGGGCGTTCCTGTTGCGCCATGATCGGATCTATGCGGGGCGCAGCCGCTGGACGAAGGCCCACTACCGCTGGCTGCAGGAGCAGTCCTTCGAGCATCCGGTGCAGCAGGTGGTGTTCCAGGAGTACGTGGATGCGGTGATGGATGCGGAACGCCGTGTGGCGGGCCTGGACGGGCAGATCCACCAGGCGGTCGCCACGTGGTCTCTTCGGCCCGTGGTGGAGGCCTTGATCAGCCTGCGTGGCGTCAACGTTCTCACCGCGGTGACGGTGCTGGCCGAACTCGGCGACCTGACGCGCTTCGACACGCCCCGTCAGCTGATGAGCCACCTCGGCCTGGTGCCCAGCGAACAGTCCTCGGGTCTGCGACGCCGGCAGGGCGGCATCACCAAGACAGGCAACGGCCATGTGCGGCGGGTCCTTGTCGAGGCCGCCTGGAGCTATCGCTTTGCGGCCCGCAAGACGGCCCATCTGCAGCGCAAGGCGGCAAGCGCCCCACCCCGGGTCCAGGCCCTGGCCTGGGCAGCCCAGAAGCGCCTGTGCGCCCGCTATCGCAGGCTCTCGAACGCCGGCAAGGCACACTGTCAGGTGACCACCGCCGTGGCCCGGGAACTGACGGGCTTCATATGGGCCATCGCCTGCGAGATGGCCGGGCGTCCCCACAACAGCCGCGCCGTGGCCTGAGAGCCGGTGCCCATGCCACGTCGGTGCGCTCCTTGGTGGAACAACCTGGAACACACAACCGAACTGTGGCTTGGCAAGGCAACCAACAACAACCTGGGAACAACAAGGAAAGACATGACAGGTGCGGAACGCGGGTGGCCGGTGAGGAGAACCCTCGTTCGGGCTATGCGAGGCGGACCGAAGCGTTCGTCGATCCGCGTCCTTAGAGAGAGGCAGCTCCGCGACGAAGTGAAGTCGGGTGGTAACCAACCCACGGATATCAGAGTGATCCACCGTCGCAACAAGCCGCCCGCGCTCCGCTCCCGCCATGTCGAAAGGAGGCGTGGATAGAAACAGTCAGAGCCAGTGTAGACAGATCCTATGAGGCTCATCTGGGACTGGATATACGGTTCCTTCGTTCTCACCCACACCTGGAGATATTGATGATGCCTCAAAGGGACAAGGCGATGGCGCTGGCTGATGCGGGAAACAATACGCTTTACATCGCGAT
>JAJEHK010000034.1 GCA_022823765.1 Alphaproteobacteria bacterium
GGTCGAAACTGGCGGTGTCGAGATCGAGGGCCCTGGCAAAGACATGGCGCAAGGTCCGCGCAAGGTCTGACATCGCCTCGTAACAGGCCTGCCACGCCGGTTCCAGGTCCGCCGGCTCGCAAGGCCACGCGTCACCATGAAATCCCGGTCCGAAGTCGAGAGTCTCCTTAATATCGCCGATCGATTCCGCACCCAGGGTGGCGCCGAGCGCTTCTGCGCCATGCCCGAAGTACATCAAGCCGCCCGGGACGGGACCACTCTCACCGACCCTCCTTTTCTCCTCGGGCGGGAGGTCGAAGAACCTGCGTGACGCCGCGCCGATACGGTCGAGAAGTGTCCGGGAGAACCCGTGACCGGACATGAGGAAGAAGCCGGTGTCCTCGCACGCTGCACGAACTCTCGCTGCAACGTGGTTACGGGCCGCCGCGTCGCGTGTCCGAAAGGGCGCAATGTCGATCACCGGTATGGGACCGTCCGCCGAAGGGGGTCTGCTATACTGCATGGCTCAATTCCGGATCGCGTCACCATGCCATGACCGGGATCAACCGGAAAGCGGGAGTCGATGCCTCACATGAAGGAACGAAGGGACACCGGACGGCCACTTGTCCTGTTTTCCGCTTCGAGGGAGCGTGCCTGTTCCTACCTGCCGGACCGGGAGGAGCAGATGGTCCTGACCGACCTCCAGGCAGCGGACGAGCCGGAGCAGCTTCATGACATGCTGAGCCAGGCCGGATTCCGGCGCTCCCACCAGGTGGCCTACCGGCCGGCCTGTGTGAGTTGCGATGCCTGCGTTCCTGTCAGGATACCGGTGGCAGACTACCGGGCATCGCGCAGCCACCGCCGCATCCTGCGCCGCAACCGGGATCTTGAGGTCAATGTTGCGGCCCCTCAGGTCACGCCGGAACACCATGCCCTCTTTCGCCGCTACATCGAGGCGCGCCACCAGGGCGGCGGCATGTCGATGATGGACTATGACGATTTCAGGGAGATGGTCTGTGATACGCCTGTCGATACCCGCCTTGTCGAGGCACGAACCGCCGACGGCGTCCTCGTCGCCGTCTCGCTGACCGACTGGATGGAGAACGGGCTTTCCGGCGTCTACAAGTTCTTCGATCCGGACCTGGCACGCAGGAGCCTCGGTACCTGGCTCATTCTCTGGCACATCGACCATGCGCTCGAAACGGGCCGCGCCCATGTCTACCTGGGCTACTGGATCGCCGGCAGTGAAACGATGTCCTACAAGGGCAACTTCCGCCCCCTGCAGACCCTGACCGACGACGGCTGGACCGACCTTCCGCCAAGGTCCGCCTGATCGCGACCAGGGGGCGAGCCTGGGCCCGCACCTTTCATCGCGCAGTATCGCACCACGCTGATGACGGTCGTGCATTCGGGGAAGAGGAGACCGGAGGCCGGACGATCAATGCTCTGGCAGAAGTTCCGGGAGGAACGTGGTGATGTCGGGGATGAGCCACATCAGTGTGAGTCCGATCATCTGGATGATGACGAAGGGCACTACCCCCCTGTAGATCTGGCCCGTGGTGATGCCGGGCGGCGCCACGCCGCGCAGGTAGAAGAGCGCAAACCCGAAGGGTGGCGTCAGGAACGAGGTCTGCAGGTTGACGGCAATCATGATCGTCACCCACTTGGGATCGAGTGTGCCGCCGTAGATCACCGGCCCGACGATGGGAATGACGATGTAGATGATCTCCAGGAAATCGAGAACGAACCCCAGGATGAAGAGCACAGCCATGACCACCAGGAAAACGACCATCTCGTCATCGAACGAGCGCAGGAACTCCTGGATGTGTTCTTCGCCGCCGAATGAGATCACCACGAGATTGAGCATCTGGGAACCGATCAGGATGGCAAACACCATCGCCGTCACCTTCGCCGTGTCGCGCACCACGGACCTCAGAATCCCCTCGCGATAGAGAATGACACAGGAATAGACCAGCCCGGCGAAGGCAACATGGTAGGCGACAACGGAAACGATGAAGGCCAGCCAGTTCTCGAAGCCGACCACCTCGATCGACGTTCTGAGATCAAAATTGGTGCCAACGAGCAGGAAGATCACGACAGCCCATGCCGACATGATGATAAATCTGCCCTTGCGGCGGTCCTTGCGCTCGGAGAGGCGGCGGTAGGCCGACAGCATGAGTGCTCCCGACGCGCCGAGACCGGCAGCGGCAGTCGGGCTTGTCACGCCGCCGAGTATGGAGCCGAGCACGGCAACGATGAGAACAAGGGGCGGGAACACGACTCGCAGGACCTCGACCTCGGCAAGACGCGGCAGCGCATGGCGCACGCCGTAGAGCACGGCAAAGACCGGCAGCGCGAGGATGAGCCAGGCAGTGCCTGTGCTCATCAAAGGCGTCACCAGCCAGGCATCGGCCGCCAGCGTGGCGGCTATCCCGCCAACACCGATGAGAAGCGGTCGACGAGAGGCAGATGGCGCGACCCCCCAGGCGATCGACATGACCAAGCCCAGGAAAACAAGACCGATCAGCAGTTTCTCGGAAACCGGAGGCAGAAAGGCGATCGCTTCGGCTTCGAGAACATCAAGCTCCTCGTCCGTCGGCGTCACGAATTCAGCCGCTGCCCCGATTTCCGCCATGGCCACCGACCGGTCCCACTTTTCCTGTCCGTGGAGCTCGATCATGGATTTCTTGCAGTCGTCGGGGACGTTGGTGCGCAACTCGGGTGATTCGGGCCGTTCGACGAGGGTCAGCCGATCGACGGTCTGTGGACCGGCAATGCCGGCAGTCACCATTCCTCCTGCCAGGGCGATCACCAGACCCGGGACAGCAAGGAACCAGAAGAGGCGATGGTTGAGGGTGGCGCCCTCATCCGTCAGCCCGGCGGCGGCGACGCGCACGGGAGGCGCCTTGGAGGGGCGCACAAGAGCATAGCAGAACACGTAGGCGGCATAGATGAACGCCAGAAGCAGGCCGGGAACAATCGCCGCCTTGAAGAGCGTCCCGACGGATACTACCGCCGCCTCACCGAGATAGGTAAGTGCATCACGGCACCCTGCCGTCAACGCCCGCTCTTCCTGGGCTGTCGAGTAGAGATCACCGGCGAGGGTTCCGAGGAGAACGATCACGATGGATGGGGGGATGATCTGCCCCAGGGTGCCCGAGGCCGAAATCACGCCAGTCGCCAACTCGGGCGAATACCGGTTGCGCAGCATGGTGGGCAGGGACAGCAGCCCCATGGTGACGACGGTGGCGCCGACGATACCGGTCGAGGCGGCCAGAAAGGCCCCCACCACCACCACCGAAACGGCCAACCCCCCAGGCAGGGCGCCGAAGACGCGGGCCATCGAGGTGAGCAGGTCCTGGGCGATCCGAGAGCGCTCCAAGGAGATGCCCATGAGAATGAACATGGCGACGGCCAGGAGAAGTTCGATGGAAGGCCCGGCGAGCACCCGTTCGTTCATCCGGTTGACGATGAATGTCAGGATGCGGAAGAAGGCGCCATCCACACCCTTCTCGAAGACGGGAACGGTCAGAGTCGGCAGGTCGGGATAGCGGAAGAGGGTAATTGCGTGTTCCTTCACGCCCGAGCCGATCAGCGCCGCATAATCGTCGCTGCGACTGTCGATGACTTCCTTGACCAGCAGACCGGATTCACTCAGTCCGGCGATGATGGCAAAGGCCACAAGGGCGGACCCGCCGATGGCGAAGGCCACCGGATATCCCGACAAGATTCCGGCAAACAGGCACACCAGGGTAATGAGAAGTCCGACCTCGACACCGTCGAATCCGAACATCAGGCGCCTGCCCCTGTACTTTCAACCGGCTTGTCCGGCACGACGTCCGGCAGCGTGTCGAGGTCCTTGTAGCGGTTGGCCGATGCCTCCCCTTCCCTGAACTCCAGAAGGCTGCGGTAGAAGTGTCCCAGTCCCTGGAGGAACATCAGCCCGGCGAATGAAACCAGCAGCACCTTGAAGAGGAAGTAGGCATCGAAGCCATTCGGCGAGAATCCGATGGTCTCGACATTCCAGCGAAGCAGTAGGGCCTTGCGCTCGAGAAGTTCGAGAGTGTCAAGCGCCGACACCTTCGGCGTGACGAGGTGGCGCCACAGGAAGAACCAGCCGAACAGCCACACCACACCACAGAACGGCATTACGAAGAAGATCGAACCGAACATGTCCAGGAGCCGCTTCGTGCGGAAGGACACCGAGGCATAGACAAGATCGACCCGCACATGACCGCCCTGGACGAAGGTGTAGGCGGCGCACAGGGTCACGATCATCGCATTGTAGAGCTTGAGCTCCTCACTGAACCAGCTGAGATCCCTGGTAAACACGACACCGAACGGGCCCACGGTGATTTCCGAAACGAGAAAGATGCGCTGCAGGGCAATGATCATGATCTGCTGGATGACCATGACGAGAACCGCCCACGCGGCAACGCGGCCGATGACGTTCGAGAGACCCTCGATGCCACGTACCACGAGCCACAGGAATTGCGGCTTCAGGAGACCGACAACGAGGATGATGAGGGCAAGATCGATGATGACGAACAGGAACTCGAGGGAGGCGCCAAAGTAGACGATCCTGACCAGACCCTCGCCATCGGAAGGATCAGGCCACGCCCCGGGTTCGATCAGCAGGTAAAAGAGATTGGCCAGCCCGTCGAGAAGATGGCGCAGGGGCCAGAGAATGACGTCTGGCATGTGTCGCGCACAGGGACCGGCGCCCGCATCGCGTCACGATGCGGGCGCCGTGAAAGTCAGATCCCCATGACGCGGTTGCGCTGCTCCGCGTAGGCACCGGACGACAGCGCATTCCAGCTCGCCGACTTGACGAGTGAATCGCGATAGGAGTCGTAGATCGTCTTGAACAACGGATCTCCCATGTTCTCCGCGTAGACCTTGTCGGCGGCTACGCCGAAGGCATCCCACACACTGTCGGGGAAGGCGAAGGTCTGGACACCGGAGGCGACCAGTCTCTGGAGAGCTGCCGAATTGTTGGCGAGGAACTGCGAGAGATTCCACACGTTGGTCTCACCTGCCGCGCACTCGATGATCTTCTGTTCAGATGCCGAAAGCCCGTCGAAGACCTCCCGGTTGACGGCAAGCGAGAGGCCTGGGCCCGGCTCATGGAAGCCGGAGGTATAGTAGATCTTCGTGATCTCGAAGAATCCCGCCTTCTCGTCAGCCCACGGACCGATCCATTCCGTACCGTCGATCTCGCCCTTGGAGAGCGCGTTGTAGACCTCGGCTCCGGGAATGTTCTGGACGGAGGCGCCGAGTTCACCGAGCGCCTTGCCACCGAGGCCAGGCATGCGGAACCGCAGGCCCTCGAAGTCATCGGGCCCGTTGATCTCCTTGTGAAACCAGCCGCCGGCCTGAGACCCCGTATTTCCGGCAAGGAAGGTCTTCAGGTTGAAGATCGAGGTGAGTTCGTCCTGCAACTCTCGGCCGCCCATGTGGTAATACCAGTTGTTGAGTTCCTCGGCCGTCATGCCGAAGGGAACCGACGTGTAGAAGGCGAAGGCCGGATGCTGTCCGACGAAGTAATAGTCGGCGGCATGGTAGATGTCAGCCTGCCCGGACGACACCGCATCGAAGCACTCGAAGGCGCCAACCAGTTCACCTGCCGCCTTGAAGTCGACTTCGATCATGCCGTCGGACATGGCGGTGATGTTGTCCGCGCAGCGCTGGGCGGCATCGTGGACGCCGGCGAGACCACGTCCCCACGACGTCACCATGGTCAGGGTCTTGCGGCCCTGCGAAATCGCCGGTGTTGGAAATGCTGTTGCCACCGTGCCCGCGGCGCCTGCCGCAGCCATTCCGGTGCCAGCCAGAAACTTGCGTCTGTTCATGATGCTCCTTCTCCCGATTCTTCAGAGTTCTACATGACACGATAACCGCACCCGTCAGAAGGGGCAGTTGCTGCTATCCTGAGTCATCATTATGCACACCACAGAGGCGCATGCACGGTCTGCCTGCAACCGCGCCCATCCGTCAGGCAGGTGTGTCGACCGCTTCAAGATAGGAATCATAGAGGTCGACGTTGACGACATCCGACAAGGATGCGTCCGCACCCCACAGTTCGCGGGCCCTGAAAGCCACCGTGTAGCAGTGTTCCGGACACTCGCCGAGGTCACGGGCATGGGTGTCGGGATACACGAAGACACCATGGTCATGCACGATCTCGCCGGTGCGTCCCCTCGTGTAGCGCGGAGCGCGGGTATGATGGCACGGGTGTTCATTGAGAACCCGCACCTGGTCTCCGGGGCGAAATCGCGCCGGCGTTCCGGCGTCATCGCGCCGTGTCGATGCTCCTCTCGCCACGGCCTCCTCGATGTCGTCAAGAGTGGCGCCCCGGCCGCCACCGGGGCGGACCGGCCCGGCCATCTCAGCCATGCAGGCCTCGATTGCATCCGGTGACAGGAGGCCGCGTTCCTCAAGAAAGGACTCCAGCGCGCGGGTCCATCGCTCGTAGTAACTTGCCTGGAGATAGGCAAGAGGCGGAATGCGCTCGATGTGAGCGCGCAGGTGATCATCCGAGAATCCGACATTCCCCGACACCTGCAGGAGGATTCCGAAGGCCACCCTTTCCCAATCGTCATGGAACAGCGGCTCGTCCGCCTCGCGCGCAACGGCACCGAAACCCATCATGCCGCCCATGTCGTGAATGCCATCCATGACGCTCTCGTCAAACCAAGGCCACGCCGATCATGCCGTCTCGTGTCACGAGACCGGCAAGCTCCTCGCGGGACAGTTCGTCGCTGCCCGCGGGACGCCGCGGCAGGACCATGTAGCGCAGGTCCGCACTCGAGTCCCAGACGCGAATCTCGACATCGTTCGCCACGTGACATCCCATCTCGGCGAGCACGGTTCGCGGCTCGCGCACGACCCGGGCCCGGTAGGGTTCGCTCTTGTACCAGCGCGGCGGCAGGCCGAGCACGGGCCACGGATAGCAGGAACACAGGGTACAGACGACCACGTTGTGGACATCGCCCGTGTTTTCCACGACCACCATGTTCTCGCCCTGCATGCCCGATATGCCGAGCCCCGACATGGCTTGCGAGGCGTTCGCGAGGAGGTGTTCATGGAAGGCGGAGTCGCTCCAAGCCTCGGCCACCACCCTGGCGCCATGGTGCGGCCCGACCCTGGTCTCGTAGAGTTCCACGAGTCGATCGATCGTGTCGGGATCACAGTAGCCCTTGTCCGTCAGCAGTTGCTCGAGAGCGGCGACACGCAGTGCCATGGCTGACGGGGGATGATGATGGTGTTGTCGCATCTCTTTCGCCGGGGCAGGTTCCGTCTCTCGAGTATTTCCGGGCCGGCCACCCGGCGTCAACCAAAGCGGTTGTTCCGGGAAAAGCCGGCGGGAGCGGGCCGGCCGGCCTGGCCACGCTTGCCGAGCCATCGTGCAAGATCGTGCTGCGTGCGCGTGCGGGTGCCCGATTGCCAGGACAGGCCGTCATCGAGCGCGAAGACCGTCGCATCCGAGAGGCCATCCTGCCGGTAGCGCTGCAGGATGACGCCCGAACCCCTGGCCTGTTCCGGCACGTCCTGGAGCGGGAACACCAGCAACCTGCCATTCTCGCCGACGACTGCCACGTGGTCTCCCTCGACGACCCTCAGCACCATCGCTTCCTCACCGGCGGCAAGTGACAGTACCTGCTTTCCTCCCTTCTTGCGGGACTCCACCAGATCCTCACCCACCACAAACCCCTTGCCGCCCGAAGAAGCCACCAGGAACTTGCGGCCACCCTGAAAGACCACCATGGCGGCCACATCGACATCGTTGCCCATATCGAGCATGAGTCGCAGCGGGTCGCCGAATCCCCTCGCTGCAGGCAGTTTCTCGCAGGCAAGAGTGAAGAACTTGCCGTCGGTGGCAAGGACGAGAAGCCTGTCGGTCGTCCACGCATCGAGACGCAATCTCTCGCGGTCGCCTTCCTTGAATCGCAGATCGCCCACCTGATCCCCATGGCCCCTGGCAGCGCGGATCCAGCCCTTGTCGGAAAGGACCACCGTGACGGCCTCCCGGTGCACCGTGGCGTCGACCGGAATGTCGGCGACAGGTGGTGGACTGCCAAAACCGGTGCGCCGCCTGCCAATCTCGCTCTCCGGCCCGAACTGGCGCGCGATGTCTGCAAACTCGGCCTTCAACGCCTCCTTCTTCCTTTCTTCCGATTCCAGCAGGCCCTGAAGATCATTGGATTCCGCCTTCAGTTCCTTTCTCTCCCTGGCGATTCTCATCTCCTCGAGACGGCGCAGGGAGCGCAGGCGCATGTTGAGAATGGCCTCTGTCTGGACATCGGAGAGTGCAAAGCGCCGGGCCAGCGCGGCAGCAGGATCGTCCTCGTCGCGAATGATGCGAATCACCTCGTCGAGGTTGAGATAGACGATGCGGTGCCCCTCCAGGATCTCCAGACGGCGGTAGATGGCGGCAAGCCGGTTGCGCGACCGGCGCACCAGAACCGTACGCCGGTGACTGATGAAGGCGGTCAGCACCCCATTGAGGTCCATGACCCCGGGAATGCCGGAGGCGTCAAGCACGTTCATGTTGAGCGCAAAACGCGACTCCAGATCCGTTACCCGGAACAGTGACTCCATGAGGATCGCGGGATCCACGGAACGATTTTTCGGTTGCAGGACTAGACGGATATCTTCGGTCGATTCGTCATTCACTCCCTCCAGCAACGGCAGCTTGCGAGCGTCGATGAGTTCGGCGATGCGTTCGACAAGACGTGACTTCTGGACCTGGAACGGCATCTCGGTCACAACGATCCGCCAGGTGCCCCGGGCCTGTTTCTCGATGTTCCAGCGTGCCCTGACGCGAAACGATCCCCGTCCCGTTTCATAGGCCTCTCGGATGGTGTCAGGGTCTTCCACAATCTGACCGCCGGTGGGAAAGTCCGGTCCCTTCACGATGGCCACGAGATCGGCAACGGAGGTCTGAGGCGTCTCCACGAGGCGGATCAGCGCCGCGCACAGTTCTGCGACATTGTGGGGTGGAACACTCGTCGCCATGCCCACGGCGATGCCGCTGGCACCGTTGGCCAGAAGATTCGGAAAGCGCGACGGCAGGACCACCGGTTCCGCATCCGAGCCGTCGTAGGTATCGCGGAAATCGACGACATCATCGTCGAGGCCATCGAGCAGGGCCACCGCCACCTCGGTCAGGCGCGCCTCGGTGTAGCGCATGGCCGCGGCATTGTCGCCGTCTACGTTGCCGAAGTTGCCCTGTCCGTCGACCAGCGGGTAGCGCACCGCAAACTCCTGGGCAAGACGCACGAGAGCATCGTAGATGGCCTGGTCACCGTGGGGGTGGTACTTGCCGATGACATCACCCACCACGCGCGCCGACTTCTTGAATCCCTCGTTCGGATCGAGGCGGAGCTGCCGCATGGCATAGAGGATCCGCCGATGGACCGGTTTGAGGCCATCCCTGACGTCGGGTAGCGAGCGCGACGTGATGGTCGACATCGCGTAGGCGAGATAGCGTTCCGTGAGCGCATCGGCCAGACCGACGGTCTCGATGGCGCCATCATGGTCCCTCTCGATCATGACGTCATGGTGCCACTACATGTGGTGGATTGTCCACTCAACTTATCTACAAGACGTTGTCGGGCCGCTGGCAGGCCAGTCCTCTCTCCGGCCAGGACATGATGTCCGAGAAAGTGTCCGGTCAGCTTGAGGCCAGCGAGAATGTCATCCGGTCGGGATCCCGCCGCACCGACCAGGAATCCTGGCAGCTCAAGCAGTTTATCTTTCCACGGTTCTCCTGCTGTGGCCGAGACGGCTCGACCACTGCGCGGCGACACCCAGACGAGTTCTTCGGTGGATCCGGTCAGCGCACAGCGCTTGAGGTCAAGTCCGTAACCGAGAACATCAAGCAAGCCGAGTTCCCATCTGACATAGGCTGCGTCCCAGTGACTGGTCTCCTGTCGCAGCTGCCGCGCCAGCACCTCCGTGGCAGTGAACAGCGATTCGCAGGGAAGACGTTCGGCGAGTGTTCGTTCGGCAAGTGCGCAGGCGCTGGCGAGGCAGGCAAGGCGCAACGGATCTCCCAGAAGGGCCGACGCTACGGCCTCCTCGGGCTCGATGACGAGAGTTCCGAGTTGATCGGGCAACCGGGCGCGCCACTGTGCAGCGACGATATTGCCGGTCTGCAGCACACCGGCTTGGCGGCGGCTGCGCCCTCCCCTGACGAGGCCCGCATGGCGTCCGTGGCTGGCTGTCAACAAGATGGCGACCACGGAGGTCTCGCCGTGCGGACGCACGCTCAGGACGATGGCGCGGTCGTGCCATTCCATCGCCGTCAGCCCGGAAACTCGAGACCGATCTCGCGGTATCGCGCCGGATCGTCGAGCCAGCCTGTCCGCACCTTGACGTGAAGAAAGAGATGCACCTTGCACTCCAGCAATGTCTCGAGTTCCCGGCGCGCCGCCTTGCCGACCTCGCGGATGGTGCTGCCGTTCCGGCCCAGGACGATGGGCTTGTGGCCGCGCCGCGCCACGTAGATCACCTGATCGATCCTGACCGCGTTCTCCTCGGGAATGTCGGTCCACAGCTCGGTCTCGACAGACAGTTCATAGGGAAGTTCCTGGTGGACCCTGACAAAGAGCTTCTCTCGTGTAATCTCGGCAGCAAGGCGGGCCAGTGGCTGGTCGCTCAGGTGGTCTGCAGGAAACAGCCATGGTTGGACCGGCAGCCTTTCGGCAAGGGCAGTGACGATGTCGTCGACGCCATCGCCGTTCAGCGCCGAAATGTAGAAGATCTCCTCGACCACCTCATGTCTGCCGATGCATCCGGCAAGGGGCAGCAACGCGTCGCGCGACACCAGGTCGATCTTGTTGATGGCGCACAGCACATGTCTGTGCCGGGTCAGGCGAGACAGAATGGATGTCGCGGCGGAGTCAAGACCACGTCGAGCGTCGATCATCAGCAGTGTGACATCGGCATCCACGGCACCGCTCCACGCCGTCTTGACCAGGGCCCGCTCCAGGCGCTTCCTGGGCTGGAAGATGCCTGGTGTGTCAACAAGCACGATTTGCGTGCGGCCGACATTGCAGATACCGGTGACACGACCACGGGTGGTCTGCACCTTGTGGGTGACGATCGAGACCTTGGCCCCTACCAGCGTGTTGACGAGAGTCGACTTTCCGGCATTCGGTGCTCCGAGGATGGCCACATGGCCGCACCGCTCCGCTGTCACTGCGGCACATCCATGAGAAACGTGCGGGCGGCCAGTTGTTCCGCCGCCCGTCTGGTGCGCTCGCTCGCCTTGATGCCGGCAAAACCCTCGACGTGAACTTCCACCGTAATGAGAGGCGCGTGGGCTGGACCAATCATGTCGATCAAGCGGTATTCGGGAAGCGCCAGGCCCTGTTTGAGCGCCCATTCCTGGAGTCGGGTCTTGTCGTCGCGTCCGCTGCCGCCCTCCTGATGCAGGCGTGTCTGCCAGCAGCGACGCACAAAGGTCTCTGCGGCGGCATATCCGGCATCGAGATAGATGGCGCCGATCAACGCCTCGATGACGTCCGCAAGAATCGACGCATTGCGCCGCATCCCGCCCTTTTTTTCATGCGGGCCGACCACAACGAAACGGTCAAGCCCCAGTTCCAGAGCAATGTCTCCAAGGGTTTGATTGGCAACCAGTCTCGCATAGCGCCTGGACAGCTCCCCCTCGGACGCCTCCTCGTGGTCGTGGAACACCATGGTGGCGATGATGGCGCCCAGAATGTGGTCACCGAGAAATTCAAGGCGCTGATAGTCGTGACCGTCGACCGCACAGGGGGCACTGCGGTGGGTCACGGCCCGTCTCAGGAGACTCCTGTCTGTGAAGGCATGCCCGAGGATGGCCTCGAGTTCGCCAGGCCCCGCACTCATGAGATCGACCGGAACAGACGGTCCCAGCGAATTGATGCCGGCCACGACAGGGGATTGATGAGCGAGCCGCAGCCGTCCGTGGAAAAGAAGAGAAATTCGGCGCGGCCGATGAGGTTCTCCCTTGGCACAAATCCGACGAGATGCGTGACCCTGCTGTCGTTCGAACTGTCGCGGTTGTCACCCATCATGAAGTAGTGGTCCTGCGGCACCACGTATTCGGGCGTGTTGTCGAGGCGTCCACTGTCCGTGATGTTGAGCACACTGTGGCGCGTCCCGTTCGGCAGGGTCTCGGTCTGACGTTCGATTGCCCTTGACGAAGAACACGAGCGGTCCTCGAAGACGGAGTCTCCCTCCAGGGTAACGGGCATGCCATTGACGTGGAGGACGCCGTCGATCATGCGAATGCGGTCGCCGGGAAGACCCACCAGCCGCTTGATGAAGTCCACCGAGGTGTCCGTCGGCTGACGGAACACGATGACGTCTCCGCGCTCCGGCTCGCCTTCGAACAGGCGTCCTTCAAGCAGTCCGAGGTCGGTGCCGAATCCCAGGGAATAGTCGCTGTACCCGTAGGAGAACTTCGAGACAAACAGGTAATCCCCGACCAGCAGGGTAGGTTTCATGGAGCCGGATGGGATGTTGAAGGGTTCATAGGCCAGCGTGCGCACGGCCAGGGCAATGATGACCGCATAGACCATGGTCTTGACGGTGCCAATCATTCCCTCGTCGCCCCTCAGGCCGGTGGGGAGCAGGCGTTCCACGGGACTGAACACCACCTTGAGAAGCCACTCCAGTGGCCTCAGCAGGAGGCCGATCAGGCTGAACGGCAGCAGCAGCACTGCCAGAATGACCTGCAGGACCGACGACGCCCCCTTCCCGGGGTGGACTCCTGTCAGCCGGCTCATGACGGCTCGAAGTGCTGCCTTCACCGATCGCACCCCCGGGCGATAATGGTGGTTGTCCGTGGCGCAGCTGCGCGGAGTGAGACTGAAGTTCGCAATGTCCTGACTCCTGGTTCGCTCAGGGAGCCCTGGAGATGTCCGTGACGATCGCAATCGACCGCAGGTCGGCGATGATGGATGTCAGGTGATGGACGTCATGGACCTCAAGGTCAATGAGCATGCCGAAAAAATCAGCCGTGCGCGCATTGATCTTCAGGTTGGTGATGTTGGCGTCCTGGTTTCCGATCGCGGTGGTGATTTCGCCAAGGGCGCCGGGCTGGTTGATGACGTCAACGGCAATGCGTCCGACATAGTGTTCAGGAGCGGCGCCATCGGGAGACCACGAGACATCGAGCCACTCCTCGACCGAGTTCTCGTGCTTCTGCAGGGTGTCGCAGTCGATGGTATGGATGGCGACACCCTTTCCAGCCTCGACGATGCCGACAATGCGGTCACCGGGAAGCGGATGGCAGCACTCTGCATGGTGCACAGCCATTCCGGGGGTGAGCCCGTCGATCGAGACAGCATGCTTGCCCGACGACTGAAAGCGCTTGCGCGATGGCGACCGTTTCGACGTCAGGAAACGACGCACTCTTTCGCTGGTGATCTCGCCGCGGCCCACGGCTTCGAGGAGATCGTCCACGGTGCGCTTGCCGACCGCCTCCGAGAACTTCTTGAGAAGGTCATCGTCGGCAGCGCGACGCAAAGAGGCGCATGTCTGTTGGACGATGGCCCGCCCCAGACGGATGTATTCACCGCGTTCCTTGATCCGGATGTAACGCCGAATCCGCGAATGGGCACGACCGGTGACGACGAATCGCGCCCACAACGGGTTGGGTGAGGCATAGCGCGACCGCATGATCTCGACCTGGTCTCCATTCTGCAGGATCGTATCGAGTCGCTTGGGTACACCGTTGATCTTGGCGCCGACACAGGTATCCCCGATCCTTGTGTGAATGGCATAGGCAAAATCGACAGGAGTAGCGTTGCGGGGCAGTTCATGGAGTTCGCCCTTGGGCGTGAAGCAGTACACCCTGTCCTGGAAGAGCTGCAGCTTGGTGTTCTTGATGAACTCCTCGGGATCCGACGTGCTTTCGATCGAATCCAGCAGTTGGCGCACCCACTGGTACTGGCTGCCGTCGCTCGCCGAGGCGCGATCCTCACCGGCGGTGTAGCTCCAGTGGGCGGCGACTCCATACTCGGCCACTTCCTCCATCTCACGGTTCCGTATCTGGATCTCGAGGCGCTTCCCCTCGGGCCCCTGCACCGTCGTATGGATGGAACGGTACCCATTGGGTTTCGGCGTCGAGATGTAGTCCTTGAAGCGATCGGGAATCATCGGCCAGACACCGTGAATGACACCAAGCGCCGCATAGCAGTCCGGAACCCGTGCCACCACCACCCGGAATGCGACGATATCCGAGAGCTGATCGAAGGAGACATTCTTGCGCTGCATCTTGCGCCAGATGGCATGTGGTTTCTTCTCTCGACCGTCGACCCTGGCTTCGAGACCACCTTTCCTGAGGACGCGCACGAGATGGCGTTCGATCTTTGCAAGATTGGAGGCCGGCCGCAGGAAACGCAGGCGTTCCAGGATGGAATTGCGGGCGTCTGCGTTGATGTGGCTGAAGGCGAGATCCTCGAGCTCTTCCTTGAGCCATTGCATTCCGATCCGGTCGGCCATGGGAACGTAGATCTCCATGGTTTCGCGGGCGATTCTCAGGCGCTTTTCCTCGCGCGGCACATGGTGCAGCGTGCGCATGTTGTGGAGCCGGTCGGCCAGTTTGACCAGGAGGACGCGGAGATCCTCCGACATGGCCAGAAACAGCTTGGAGTAGTTGCCCATGGTGCGCTGGCCTTCCTCGGCCTGGTTCTCGAGGCGCGAGAGCTTGGTGACACCGTCAACCAGCTGGGCAATCTGCGGTCCGAACTTGTCGGTGATTTCCTCGAGAGTGGTGTTGGTATCCTCGACCGTATCGTGCAACAGCCCCGTTATGATGGATTGGCTGTCGAGCCTCATGTCGGCAAGAATGCCGGCGACCTCGACGGGGTGGGAGAAATAGGGATCGCCCGAGTCGCGTGTCTGGGAGCCGTGCTTGACCATGGCGAACACATAGGCGCTGTTGAGGGCCGCCTCGTCGACCCCTTCGTCATAACTCCTGACCCGCTCAACCAGTTCAAACTGCCGGAGCATCGTCCGGGCTCACATTCTTCTAGCGGGTGGATCCGTCTTCGATGCCGGTGCCCCAGGCTTCGTTGTGCTGATCGCTGTCAAGGTCGAGATTGGCGAAGGCCCGGTCCAGTGGATTGTCCGCCGCCAGACCGAGTTCCTCGACATTCTCGACATTCTCGTCCTCTTCGGTCTCGCTGCCGTAGACGAGCTTGCGGCGCACCGAATCCAGCGAAATCGTGTCGTCGGCGATTTCGCGCAGGGCGATGACAGGATGCTTGTCGTTGTCCCTGTCGACAGTCAGCTCCGCCCCCTTGCCCAGGTCACGGGCCCGCTGGGCGGCCAGGAGAACCAGCTCGAAACGGTTGCTCACGCGTTCGATGCAGTCTTCAACAGTCAATCGGGCCATTCATCACCTCGATGTGGGAGCGGGAGCGGGATGCGAAAATGCCAGCATCGCGTCCTCATGACAAGTCCTGCCGGAAGTCAGGGGTCAAGAGGCTCGATATCGCCATGGCGCCTGGGGAGTGCCCGGATGAGACGATCAATGAGTTGCCCGGTCACCGGATGTCTCCACTGAGGTGCCACATCATTGAGCGGCAGCAGGACGAAGAGCCTTTCGGCCGCGCCTGGATGCGGCAGCAAGGGCGGCCGGCTGGTTCTCTCGAGACCCCGGTAGTCGATGAGGTCGAGATCCACCGTGCGGGATTCCCAGCGCAGCCGACGCTGGCGGCCGAGACCCTCCTCGATGTCGTGAAGGAGTTCAAGCAGGGCTTCCGGGTCGCGCTCCGTGGCAAGCTCCGCGACTCCGTTGACATATCGGGGTTGATCGCGGTCATCCATGGGCCGCGTTTCGTACCAGGGCGATACATCGAGGACGTCCACACCGGAGCGGCGGATCCGTGCCAGTGCCTCTTCGAGCGTACGTCGCGGTGGTCCGATCACCGAAGCGAGGTTGGCGCCCAGTGCCACATATATGCCGCCCTTGAGGCGGGAGGGAATTGCCGACATCTGCGGATGCTTCATATAGAGTTTGGCGTGACACCTGCAACCCTTCGCCCCGGGACAAGGGATTGAGTTCACAGAAACGACGAGGCGCCGTGATGACCGCTGGCGACCCCCTGCCCGACTGCCCTCTTTGTCCGCGTCTCATGGCCTTCCGCCATGCCTGGCGGGAGAAGGAACCGGGCTGGTTCAATGCCCCCGTACCCACATTCGGACCCCGGGATGCCCGTCTCCTGGTGGTGGGACTCGCTCCGGGTCTGAGGGGCGCCAACGCATCCGGGCGCCCTTTCACAGGCGACGGCGCGGGTGATTTCCTCTACCCGGCACTGATTGGGGCGGGCTACGCCAGGGGCAACTATGATGCCCGGCCGGATGACGGTCTGGAACTGGTGAACTGCCGGATCACCAATGCGGTGCGATGTGTCCCGCCCGGAAACAGGCCGCTTGGCGCCGAAATCCGTTCCTGCAACCCCTTTCTTTCCCGGGAACTCAAGACACTGCCGCGCCTCGATACCGTCCTCGCCCTCGGTGGCCTCGCCCACCAGGCCATTCTCGATGCCATTGGCGTCAGGCGTTCCGCCTTCCGTTTCGCCCACGGCGCCATCCATGACGTCACGAGTGACCTCATCCTCGTTGACAGCTACCACTGCTCGCGGCTGAACACCAACACCGGTCGCCTGACATGGAAGATGTTCACAAGCATCTTCACCATCATCGCCGGGAGGCACGCGGCAGGCTGACGACAATGGCCGCAAGGATCGCGAACGCACCGGCCACAGCCTCCCAGTGCAGGGTATCGCCGAACAGCAGCCAGCCGGTGAGAAGCACGGTGACCAGTTCGGCCGAACCGGCCACGGCGGATCGTCCGCTCCCGGCCATTGCGGTACCGGCCACCACCAGGCAGGTCGCCAAAATCCCGGTGCCAAGGCCGACCCAGCCAAGGGAGATCCAGCCGCTCGTCGAGACTGGCCAAGCGAAAGAGGCATCCGTTACAAGATGCCAGCCCAGAGTTACCATGAGGGCAGCCATGCTGACGACGAGCGTGCGCCACAGGACATGGCCGTCCGCCGCGCCCAGACAGGCGAGATAGAGCCCGTATCCGAGGGGCGCGCCAAACGTGATCAGCACGCCGCCAAGCGGTGTCGCCTCGAGATTGCCGGGAGTGACAATGAGCCCGGCCGCACCCAGGACCAGGGCGATTGCCAGGATCATGCGCCATTCCATGCCGGCCCGGAACAGGAGACTTGCCAGCACGAGCGTGAAGGCCGGGTAGGTGTAGAACACGAGAATCGCCGTCGAGGCCGGCAGCCGTGCGTAGCCCTCGAAGAGAAAGATGGTGCCGGCCCCGATACCGAGACCGGCGAAGAAGGGTGCTCTCAGGGAGCCACCAGGGCATCGCCGCCAGGCAACGATGGCTGCAAGGGCCACGATGGAAACGCCGAACCGGACCAGGAGCGAAGACGTCGATCCGACTCCCTCGTCCCGAAGGATCTCCAGGGGCCGCGGAAGCAGTCCATAGCAGATGGCCCCGGCAGCAACCAGAAGCACGCCCGCCACCATGGTCGACCGCTTTGCCTCGTTGACGCTCACGCATGGACTCCTTTATGTCAGACAACCTGACGATGGCCCGAACCAGGGAAAGGAGCGGTAATGATTGGGAAGATCGAAGCACGTCTTGCCGAACTTGGCATCAGGCTTCCCGAAGCCGCCGCTCCGGCGGCGAATTATGTGCCCTGGACCGTGGCTGGCAACCTGGTGTTCGTGTCCGGGCAGATCACTCTTGCTGATGGCGCACTGAAGCATCAGGGCAAACTCGGCGCGGATGTCACTCTCGAGGAGGGCTATGAGGCCGCCCGCCTGTGCGGCCTCAATGTCATCGCCCAGCTCAAGGCCGCCTGTGGCGGTGACCTCGACCGCGTCGTCAGGATCGTGAGGCTTGGCGGATTCGTGAACGCCTCGGAGGACTTTCACGACCACCCCAAGGTCATCAACGGCGCCAGCGATCTCATGGTCGAGGTGTTCGGCGACAAGGGCCACCACGCAAGGGCCGCGGTAGGTTGCGCCTCCCTCCCGCTCAATGTCGCGAC
>JAJEHK010000221.1 GCA_022823765.1 Alphaproteobacteria bacterium
GCCTGGAAACGGTCCGGTTCGACGACAGACTGATCGAGATTGATGACGGCAGCTTCGCGGGCATGACGTCGACCGAGGCGGCGCTATACGATCGACCAGCCTTGAAGCGTCGGCGCCGTGACCCGTTCCGGAACGCCGCGCCCGGAGGTGAGTGCTGTCGCGATGTCTTCGAGCGAGCGAGCGCGTGGATGGCGGCCGTCGACCTCGGCGACGAGACGGTCATCATCGCCCATGGCGTGTTCAATCGGATGTTCGTCGCCGCAGCCTGCAGACTCGATCCTGAAGCGTTTATCGGTTTCCCTGCGCCACAGGACGCGATCATCCGGATATCGGCCGGTGACTACAGCCTTGTCGAAACGGGCTACACGGAATGATGGCGGCTGCGCTCGGCCGACGCTCTTCGTCGCGGCATTCGATATGGAGAGGTTCGACCCCAGCCAAATCCAGCACGATACTGGGCATGCGGGCCGTGCCGGGGACCGCTCCAGGCGTGCAGCGTTGGCTCTTGCCAGCAAGCAAACAGGGTCGGCACCATGGTGTTGTCAACGCTTGGGACGTGCAGACGGGGGCATTCGGGAGAGGGGCGCATGCGTGAACGGATCGAGGTCTTCGAAGGCGACATCACCACGCTTGCCGTCGACGCCATCGTCAACGCCGCCAACAGCACACTGCTCGGCGGCGGCGGCGTCGACGGCGCCATTCACCGGGCCGCAGGACCCGGACTGCTCGAGGAGTGCCGTACACTCGGTGGTTGCGAGACTGGTCACGCCAAACTGACCCGCGGCTGGAATCTGCCAAGCCGTCACGTGATCCACACCGTGGGTCCCGTCTGGCAGGGCGGCAACAGCGGTGAGGAGGCGCTGCTCTCGAGTTGCTATCGCCGTTGCTGTGACATCGCCGTGAAGCAGGGATTTGAGTCAATCGCCTTCCCGGCCATCAGCACAGGTGTCTACGGTTACCCCCTTCACCTCGCCGCACGTACGGCCGCGGCCACGCTTCGCCATCATCTCGAGGAAGGCAGCACACTTCGCCGGATCCTGCTTGCCTGTTTCGATGCTGATGCCGCCGATATCCATCGAAAGGCCCTCGACGCTCTCTTCTCCGGTGAATGACCGGTCGGGGTTGATTTCGGGATTGACAATCATTTGCATTTGCAGTCAGCATGTCCGCCCTGCCCACGGGATGAGACACACGGTGTTCATCTGCATATGCAACGCCTACCGTGAACGCGACATTGCCGGCATGGCGCAATCAGGCGTTCACTGCGCCCGCCAGGCCTATGCCATGCTTGGCTCCGGCCCCCGGTGCGGGCAGTGTCTGGAGGATGCCCAGGCGCTTATCGATCTCGTCAACGGCAGCCACCGGGATCAACGGCACGTGGAAACACGCCCCCTGGATGGATGACTCAACCGGCGGCAGGCTGACTCTGCAGTTGGATGTAGTTCTCGAGTCCCGTCTTCTCGATGAGGCCGAGTTGCGTTTCGAGCCAGTCGATGTGCTCTTCCTCCGCCAGCAGGATGTCGCGCAGCAGGTTGCGGCTGACGAAGTCGCTGTTGCCCTCACAGCAGGCGATCCCGTCACGCAGCACGGGCACGGCGATGTACTCGAGCTTGAGATCACACTTCAGGATCTCCTTCACGTCCTCGCCGATCATCAGCTTGCCGAGTTCCTGGAGATTGGGCAGGCCCTCAAGGAAGAGAACGCGCTCGATCAGGCTGTCGGCATGCTGCATTTCCTCCAGGGATTCCCGGTAGTTGTGTTCAGCCAGGCCGACGACACCCCAGTCCTTGAGGATGCGCGAATGAAGAAAATACTGGTTGATCGCCGTGAGTTCGTTCTTCAGAACCCTGTTCAGAAATCCGATGACCTCAGGGTTGCCCTTCATGGATGACTCTCTTGCCGGTGCCGATGGAAGCGTCAATCTAGACGCGATCGGCGGCGGTCACAATCCGGGGCCGACCGACGCGAGGTGGCATGGGCGACGGCGCGACACTTCTGGCCATTGGTGACTTCATCTCGGCACCCGGTGTTCCGGAATCCCCGATGCCGTCATGGACTGGGGGATCGATCCGGCGGACCTGACGCCGGCGGCGTCATGAACGCGATGCGGTTTGCGCCGATTGCCTTCGTCGCTGCAGAAGAAGGAGCGCCAGAGCCCTGTTCGCATGACCGTTGGCATGCACCTCCTCCGCATCGCGGCCGACGCCCACCGCCACCAGACGGTGAAGGGCCGCCAGGGTGTCGGCCATTGCGTGTGCCTCACCCTTCGGTCGGCGTTGAGGGTGATCTGGCCCGAAACGGGTTGCCAGCCGCCACCTGCCGATACCCTCGCCGGATCTTTGCCCGCGCCAGACCCGCCAGCCAGCGCCCGAACGGACTGCCGCCGCTTGGCGAAGAACACCAGGCGCTTCTGCTCGGCTCCGCCGTTCCGTTCTCGCCGAAGGGGCTCCGCGGGACTGACCCGTTCAGGCCAGTCCCTCCGCCGCGAGGTCGTCGAGAGCCGCCTTGATGCTCTCGCGCAGGACGTCCTCGATGATGCCGATTTCCCTCTCTCCAATGATGAGGGGTGGCGACAACACCGCCATGTGGCCCAGAGGCCTGACGACGAGTCCGCGTTTCTGGGCATGGCGGGCCACGCGTCCGCCAAAATCCACTTCCGCGTCATGGAGTTCTCCGGTGGCCTGGTCGCGGACGAACTCGATACCCTGCATGAAGTGGCTTCCCCGGACCTCGCCGACGGCATCGAGATCTCCAAGACGATGGAGCGCTGCCTCGAACAACGGTCCCGTGGCCCGGACATGTCCGCACAGGTCCTCGCTCTCCATGATGGCGATGTTCGCCAGGGCGGCCGCGCAGGCGGCGGGGTGGCTCGAATAGGTCATGCCGTGAAGGAACATCGCTCCCGGTGCGGCGATGACATCGTAGATCTCCTCCGAAAGAATCGTTGCCGAGAGCGGCTGATAGCCCGAGGTGAGACCCTTCGCCGAGGTGATGATGTCGGGTTCGATACCGAACACGTCCTGCGACGAGAAGAAATGGCCAAGACGTCCGAAGGCCGTGACGACCTCGTCGGAGATGTACTTGATGCCGTAGGTCGAGCACACTTCCCTGGTCCGCCTGTGATAGCCGTCGGGCGGCACGATGACGCCTCCGGCCCCCATGATCGGTTCGGCGATGAAGCCTGCGATGTTGTCGGCGCCGATCTTCTCGATGGCTTCGATCATCTCCTGGATGAGAAAGTCCGAGAACTCGTCAACCGTCATGCCGTCGGGCCGCCTGTAGGGATAGGGCGACGAGAGGTGATGCACGAGATCCTCGGCAGAATTCCAGTCGGCTCGATAGGCTGGCGTCGTCAGGGCGACCGAAAGATGCGTCGAGCCGTGATAGGCGCCGATCCTCGAGAGAATGATCCGCCTCGAGGGTTCGCCAAGGCGGTTGAAGTAGTGGTGGAGGATGCGCACCGCGCTGTCATTGGCGACCGAACCGGAGTTGCCGAAATAGACATGGTTGAGCGAACCCGGAGCCAGTGACGCCACCTTGTGGGAGAGGCGCGCACCTTCGGGATGGGTGAGGTTGTAGAACGTCGAGTAGTAGTCGAGCTTGCGCAGCTGCGCGGCGACCGCATCGATGATCTCGCGGCGCCCGTGACCGACATTGACGCACCACAGACCACCGATGCCGTCCAGCATTCGGTTGCCATCCGCATCATAGACAAAGGCACCGTCAGCCTCGGTGATGACGGTACGTGCTCCCTCCGCCTTCAATCCGTCGAGATTGGCGAAGGAGTGAACGAGATGGGCATCGAGTGCCAGGATCTCGTCGGTCAGGTTCTGGCTTTCAAAACTCTCCATGACTGAGCCCCAATTCCGGTCAAAGCGCCGGTCACCATACCATCACCGTGACGTGACATGCATCACCGGTTCATTCAGTGGCAAACGGCGGCCGCCTGGACATCAGGGCTGGTCGGTCGACCACGGAGGCGATGCATCGCCATCACCGAGAGCGCGCTGCATGAGAACCGTGTCCACCCAGTGATCGAACTTGTGGCCGACCGATCCCAGTACACCGACATGACGGAACCCGAGCCGCTCGTGAAAACCGATCGAGGCCCGGTTGGCGGAACCCCCGATGACGGCAATCATCTGCCTGTACCCGAGGGCCGCGCATTGGCGAATCAGTGACTCCATCAACAGGAGACCCGTTCCCTGCCTGTCGTGCCCGTGACGCACGTAGACCGAGTTCTCCACCGTATGGCGGTAGGCAGACCGCGACCGCCAGGGCGAGGCACACGCATATCCCGTGATGGCGTCGGCCGATTCGGCGACGAGCCAGGGGAGACCACGTACGCGGATTGCCTGCCAGCGTGCGATTATCTCTTCAGCATCCGGAGGGTCGATCTCCAACGATGCCGTTCCGTGCTGCACGTGCCAGGCATAGATCCGGGCAATGTCGGCGAAGTCCTCCTCCAGGGCCGAACGGATCCGGAGCCCTTGATGACCAATGCCGCCGGTCATTCGGGTGCCGCCCTGCAGCGGACGGTATCGTCGTCCTGTCCTCCTTGAGGCGCGACACGGCCCACGCGTCCCATTGCCTCCGGCAACGACTTCATGTGCTCGGCCAATTCCAGATCCCTCAGACGGCTTGTTGTCGTCGCGCCCGAAGACACTTTCGCTCAGGACGTGGCATGAACATTCCTGTGATCAGCCTCCTTGTCTTCAACAGAGGCAACACCTTGGGACGATGCCGTGTCAGTTGACGATCGCCTCCCGGGGGATGTGGTTGACTCGTTCGCACGCGCCTTCGGTCACGATCGCGGTCTCGCCGATGCACATGCTCAGTCCGGTGGTGTCATCGAGCAGGATCATGTGAAGGAAGAACACCATGCCGGGCTCAAGAACCTGCGGATTTCCCGCCCACACCATCGGCCAGTCCATCCATGTCGGGGGATACATCGCCCCCATGGTGTAACCGCAGGCAGCAAGCCGGGCGTGACCGAATCCTGCCTCACCCAGCGTCGTTGCGTGCGCGTCAAACACGTCGCCAACCGTCCTTCCCGGGCGCAGGGTTTCCAGGCAGGCGTCGATGGCGTCGGCGCACGCGCGGTTCATGCTCACATGGCGGTGATCAGGGGTTCCGGTAAGAATGTTGTACATCATGGCCGCGTGGTAGTGCCGGAAGGCTGCAGCCGGTTCGAACACGACCTGATCTCTCTCCCCCACGATCTCGTCGCCGGTATGGTAGCGGCAGAACACGGCCGCCTCGCCGGCACCCATGGGCCAGCGGCCTGCGGTCGGGTCACCGCCGCCCTCCATCAGTGCCTGCATCATCGCCCCGTAGACTGCCTTCACGGAGGCGCCCGGGATGGTGCGTTCGATGCTGACATCGAGAATCCGGTCGCACAGCGACCCTGCCTTGCGCACGTACGCAAGCTCCGCCTCGCTCTTGACCAGCCGGATCAGGCGGACGAGATCCGAGGCATCGACAGTCCGGCAGAATCCGTCGAGTGCAGCATCGACCATCTTCGCGCGCTGCCCGGTGAGACCGTAGGCGTGGTACTCGACGCCGAGACGCTTTCCCCGGCACCCATGGTCCTCGAGCATGTCTCTCAGGTCGTCGCCAGGCGATGCATCCTCGCGGTCCTGCCAGATGCGAATGTCCTCGACGATGGAGGTCTCGCGGGACTGGATGCGGTCCGCCGAACGTGTCAGCAGTGCCAGTGCTCCGTCAGCTCCGAGGTACATGCCCTGGAACATGGAGTAGCCGCTCGTGTCGTAGCCGGTGAGGTAGTACATGCTGTCCTGACGAAACAGCACAAGACCATCGAGTCCTTCACGCTCAATGGCGGCACGCGCCCTGGCGAGCCGGCGATCGAATTCGTTTCGGGAGAAGTGAAGAAGCGGCATGACGTGCCCCGGCGTCCGGAGTGACACTATCGGTCGGCCAGGACGGGAATCAAGACCGCCTCGCAGCCTCATGTGCAGCATCTCCAGAATTCCGCTCCGGATCTGCCATCCTGGTGAAGGCACCGCAGGAGGCGCGATAGCCGGTCGGGTTCGATATCTGGCCGTCGACCATCACAGAATCGCTACAATCATCTACCAATCGGTTCGGGTCCCCGAGATCACGGGCATCGCCTTGAAGGCAAATGCGCCTGCGGTTTCGTGACTCGACGCCACACTGACGTGCCCCCAGGCAGCGAGGTCGTCTCTTCATGGCACCTTCGAGCCCGATGCTCAACGCACTGCTGCTCGCATCCTGCGCTGCTGCTGCCTTGCTCCTGTTTCGCTCTCGGATGACAAAGGGGGATCTCTGGCACGCAACCCTCACCCCCCTTTCCTCCATCATCGGCAGCGGGTTCCTCATCATGGCGCCCCTGCTGGCGAGCATCGTGGGTCCGATGGCGCCGGTGGCAATTCTCGGGATCGTTCTCCTGGCTTATGCGATCGGTCACGTCATCCGGTTCAACATCATGCACGTCGAACCGCGCCTTGCCGATGGACGGCCCCACATGGGCACGCGCGAGATCGAGCACCTCGGCAACATCGTTCTCGTCGTCGCATACGTCATCGCCGTCGCGTTCTATCTCTCCCTGCTGTCCAGCTTCCTTCTCGGTTATCTGGGCGTGAACGACCCGGACCTGGAACGCGGCCTGACGACGGCCATGATCGTCTTTATCGTCTGCGTGGGATACCTCAAGGGCCTGGGAGGCCTCGAGCGACTCGAGAACATCTCGGTGTCGATCCAGCTCTGCGTCATTGCTTCGCTCGTCACCGGTCTCGCGATCTACGCAGGCGGATTCTTGACCGAAAGGGACATCCGCCTCGACTTCCCGCAGAGGGACGCCTTCACGCAGTTCCAGATGCTGGCGGGCGCCCTCCTCGTGGTGCAGGGATTCGAGACGTCGCGCTTCCTCGGGGACAAGTACAGCCGAGAGATCCGGGTGGCGAGCATGAGGAACGCCCAGATCATCTCGGGGATCATCTATGTCGTTTCCGTCGTCCTGCTGATGCCGGTGGTGCAGGGCATGGATCTAAATCACATCCAGTTGTCGCAGATCATCGACGCCATGGCTCCAGTGGCCCTGATCCTGCCCCTCACCCTGATGATCGCGGCACTGGCGAGTCAGTTCAGTGCGGCGGTGGCCGACATGGCAGGAGGAGGTGGCCTGCTGCGCGAGAACAGTCGCGGTCTTCTCTCGGCCAGGGTGGGCTACGTCTCTGTCGCCGCCGGCGCGATTTTCCTGGTCTGGGCCGTCGACCTGCTCGAGATCGTCGCCCTCGCCTCCAGGGCCTTCGCGGCGTACTACTTCCTGCAGACACTCCTCGCCCTCATCCACAGCTACAGGCATTCTCCGAAGCGCTCGGGACCGAGGCGTGTGAACGAATGCCTCTTCATCGCGCTCGCACTGATCCTTGCATACATCATCGTCTTTTCGATTCCGGCGAAGTAGCCGGCCCACAGGCGCGCGGACCATTCGGCGAAATAGAGGACGACGAATATTTTGCGATGAGCCGGCCCACAGGCGCGCGGACCATTCGGCAGACGTTCAAAACGAAGTCGACCCTCTTCCCGGAGCAGACATGCTGATCCTTGCAAGGTTGCGGAGAGACCCGGCTCGGGTCACGTTGCGCCCCTCCCCGCCTTGAATCACTCTTTTGCTATGGGACAAACGCGATGATTCCGACACGCCGTTTCGATGCCAGCGCCCGGCGGGCCCTGATCGCCTGTCTCGGCGCCCTGTTGCTTCTCACGGCCGCCCCGCCTAGTCCAGCGGAGGCGCACGCCATCCACGATGAGACTCCACGAATCGCCATCGTCTCCGCTTTCGCACCGGAACTGGTCATTCTGAAACGGGATCTGGAAGACTCATCGGAGATCCAGGTGAACGGCGTCACCTTCACCACCGGCACCCTGGAAGGGCGCGACGTCGTGCTCTTTCTCAGCGGAATCAGTGTCGTCAACGCGGCGATGACGGCACAGTTGGCGTTTGACCATTTCTCCGTCACGGACGTGGTGTTCTCCGGCATCGCCGGCGGCGTGGATCCGGACCTCAATATCGGCGATGTCGTGATCGCGGATCGCTGGGGGCAGTACCTGGAGATGCTCTTCGCGCGTGAAACCGACGACGGCTGGGCAACGATGCCGTTCTTCGAGTACCCGTATGGGCACTTCGGCATGATGTTTCCGCGCTCGGTCACCGTGCTCCGCCCCGGAGCCGGGCAACCCGAGACGCGCTTCTGGTTCACGGTCGACGCGCAACTGTTCGCCGCGGCCGGCAAGGCGGCGGACAAGGTGTCACTCAGCCGCTGTACGACGCAAGGCACGTGCCTTGAGGAAGAACCCAGGATTGTCATGGGCGGATCCGGGGTCTCAGGCAGCGCCTTTGTCGACAATGCCGCGTTCCGCACCTGGACATTTCAGACCTTCGGCGCACGTGTGCTTGACATGGAGAGTGCTGCTGTTGCCCACGTGTCTTTTGCCAACGACATTCCCTTTATTGCCGTGCGCAGCCTCTCCGATCTCGCCGGCGGCGGCGAAGGCGCGAATCAGTTGGAGGTCTTTCTGGGCCTGGCGGCCGACAACGCGACCACCGTGGTCAAGGCTCTCCTGCAGGCGATGGGTGAAGAGTCCTGATGTCCGGCGCCTTCCTGTGAGCGAGGTCAGACACGCTTGACCTCGTTTGTCCCGTCTCAACCAAAGGGACAGGCCACAAAACGACCGCCGTCGTGCTCCTGTAGTGCCGGAACGGCCTCGGCGCAGGATTGACGGACCAGGGGACAACGGGTGCGAAACACGCATCCCGAAGGCGGCGACAGAGGCGACGGCACCTCGCCCTCGAGACCTGTGGCCGGGCGTCCGCGCTCGACGGCGGGATCGGGGACCGGCGTCGCCGCGATCAGGGCGCGGGTGTAGGGATGGCGCGGATCGCGAACGAGATCGCGTGTCGCGCCATACTCCATGACACGGCCGAGGTAGAACACCAGGATCCGGTCGGCGATGTGCTTCACCACACTCAGGTCGTGGGAAATGAAGATCAGGGAGAGTTCCAGGTCGCGCTGCAGGTCCCGAAGCAGGTTGACGATCTGGGCCTGCACACTGACATCGAGCGCCGAGACGGGTTCGTCGCAGATCAGGAGCTTGGGTTGAACGATGAGTGCGCGCGCAATGCCGATGCGCTGGCACTGGCCACCGGAAAACTCGTGGGGGTAACGGTTGATGTGTTCGGGAAGCAGGCCCACTCGCTCGAGCAGTCCCTTCACTCGCGATGTGACCTCGCTCCTCGACAGGTCCGGTTCATGAGTCACGAGAGGTTCTGCGATGATCTTGCCAGCCGTCATCCGGGGATCCAGCGCACCAAGGGGATCCTGGAAGATCATCTGCATGTCGCGGCGCAGGAGCCGGCGCTCTGCGCGATCCAGCGTTAGCAGATTCCTGCCCTGCCACAGCGCCCGGCCCCCGGTGGCGGGCACCGTCCCGATCAGGGAGCGGGCAAGGGTGGACTTGCCGGATCCGCTCTCGCCGACGATACCGAGCGTCTCGCCCGGGGCGAGATCGAAACCGACGCCCCGGACGGCTCGAAGCTCCTTCGGCGGGACCCAGGGGGGATGACCCCCGGGACGCACGCGAAAGGTGACCGAGAGATCCCGCACGGAGAGAAGGGGCACGTTCATCCCGCACCGCCCACCAGAGGCCAGTGACAGGCAACTCGCCGGCCCGGAGCATGACTGGCGCCAGGAGGCCGCACATGATGACAGCGCTCGTCCGCCCGCGGACAACGCGCCGCATAGGGACAACCGCCGGGAGGCTGGTGCATACCCGGTGGATCTCCGGGGATGGCGCGCAGCCTCTCATCGTCACGGTCGAGCCTCGGCACGGCATCCAGCAGACCGCGTGTGTAGGGGTGATGCGGTGTGGCGAATGTCTGAGCGACCGGTCCGCTTTCCATCACCTGGCCACCGTAGAGCACGACCATCTCGTCGCAGTGTCCCGCGACGATGCCGGCATCGTGGGTGACGAGAATGACGGCGGTGTCGAACATGGATTTCACGTCCCCGAGAAGGCGCATGATCTGGCCGCGAATCGTGGCATCGAGCGCCGTGGTGGGTTCGTCCGCAATCAGCAGGCGAGGTCGGCAAAGCAGCGCCATCGCGATGAGCACCCGCTGGCGCATGCCACCGGAGAATTCGTGCGGATACATGGTGATGCGGGTACGCGCCTCGGGCACCTCCATGGCGTCGAGCAGGCGGACCGCTTCGCCAAGCGCCTCGCCCCGGCCGAGACCCTTGTGCAGCGTCAGCACCTCGGTCATCTGGTGCGAGATCCTCATGTAGGGATTGAGCGCCGTCATCGGATCCTGAAAGATCATCGCGATCTCGCGTGCACGAATCCGGTTGAGAGCACGCTCATCGAGACCAAGCAGTTCCGCGCCATCAAACATGATCGAGCCCGACGCCGTTCCGTTGCGCGCCAGGAGACCCATGATGGCGAGCATGATCTGGCTCTTGCCCGAACCGCTCTCGCCGACCACGGCAATCGCCTGTCCGGCCGCAACCGCAAGGTCGACCCCGTTCACGGCGTGGACCGTGCCGTCGCCTGTCCGGAAGGAAACGGTGAGGTCACGCACCTGAAGCAGGGTCATGGCTCAGCGGTCCTTGGGATCCAGCGCATCGCGCAGTCCATCACCCACAAAGAAGAACGCGAACAGCGTGGTGACGAAGAAGAAGAGCGGAAACAGGAGCTGCCAGAGCGTGCCGTACTGCATCTGGCCCGCTCCGTCGCTGATGAGTGCACCCAGGCTCGTGTCGGGCTCCTGCACGCCGAGGCCGAGAAAACTGATGAAACTCTCGTAGATGATCATCGAAGGCACGAGCAGTGTCGCATAGACCACGACGACGCCCAGAAGATTGGGAATGATGTGGCGCAGGATGATCTTTCCCGGTCCGACGCCGATCGCGACGGCGGCTTCGACAAAGTCACGGTTCTTGATGGAAAGCGTCTGTCCCCGCGCGATCCGCGCCATGTCGAGCCAGCTGATGAGGCCGATGCCCACGAACAGCATCAGGATGGAACGGCCGAACACGACCATGAACACGATCAGCACGAACATGTAGGGAATGGCCATCAACACATCGACAATACGCATCATGACGTTGTCCACCGCGCCGCCGAGGTATCCCGCCACGGCCCCGTAGAGGGTGCCGACCACCATCGAGACCAGGGCTCCCAGAACGCCGACCATTAGCGAAATCCCGGTCCCCTGCACCGTGCGCGCAAAGAGGTCGCGGCCCAGCTCGTCCACTCCGAAGTAGTGGCCGTTGGCGAACGAGGGGCCGCCCTCCTCCGCGACATTGCCAAGCATGGCCCAGTCGATCTCCTCGTTGGACCAGGCTGCCAGGATGTCACCGAAGAGCACGAACAGAACAAGGAGCACGAGAACTGCAAGACTGGTCACCGCGGCGCGATTGCGGAGAAAGCGGCCACGGGCGTCCTGCCAGAGCGAGCGGCCACCGGAGACGTCCGGGGCGCCGGGCGTGGCCAGGGACCGGATGGCGCGGCGGCCGAAGAGAAGGGGTGACACGTCAGTACCGGATGCGCGGATCCAACCAGGCGTAGAGCAGGTCGACCGCAAGGTTGAAGGCAATGGTGAGCGCACCGGCCAGGATGGTGATTCCCATGATCACCGGATAGTCACGGTTCAGCGCCGAATTGACGAAAAACTGGCCGATTCCACCGGTCGCAAAGAAAACGTCTATCACCACGGAGCCGGTGATCATGCCGACGAATGTCGGCCCGAGATAGGAGATCACCGGCAGCATCGTGGGTTTCAGGGCGTGACGTACCACGATCTGGCGCATTGGCAAGCCCTTGGCCCGGGCCGTGCGAATGAAGTCGGCGTTCAGGGCCTCCAGCATGGATGAGCGGGTCATGCGGGCGATCGAGGCCATGAACGACGTCGAGAGCGCGATGACAGGCAGGATGACGTAGGACCAGTGCCCACCCTGCCAGCCTCCGCCCGGAAGCCAGGCCAGCCACAGGGTGAAGACCAGGGTCAGTAACGGCGCAAGGACAAAGTTTGGCAGGACCTGGGCGCCGATGGAAATGCCGACGCAGAGGTAGTCGAGAAGGGAGTTGTGGGAGATGGCTGCCGCGATACCCAGCGAGACGCCCGCCAGGACCGCCACCACGAACGCCCACGCGCCGTAGGTCAGCGTCACCGGGAAGCCCTGCCGAATCACGTCGTTGACCGTCTGGTCCGTGTACTGGAACGACGGTCCGAAATCGAATTCCGTCACGATGGAAACGACATAGCGCCAGATCTGGACGACGAGCGGCTCATCAAGCCCGTACTTGCGCTGGAGATTGGCCATGACCTCGGGTGGCAGGGTGCGCTCGGTGTCGAACGGCCCACCCGGAGCCGTGTACATCAGGACATAGGAAACGATGATGAGAACAAGGAGGGTCGGCACGGCAACCGCAAGGCGCCTGGCGATGTAGTAGATCATCCAGCGGTCCGGACGTTCCGGTGCGTGCGGTCAGTCCGCTACGCGATAGAGGTTCTTCGAGTACCAGTTGTTTTCGACGTTGTCATAAGGCCAGCCCCGCATGTCGCTGGAGAGCAGGAACGTGTTGGCATAGTGATAGATCGGAATGATGGCCATGTCCTCGGCAAGGATCTGTTCGACCTCGGCGTAGATCGCGCCTGGGTCGCCGACGGTCTTCGAGGCGCTCATCAGTTCGTCCACTTCCAGGTTCGAGTACTTGCCGCGATTCGCGCCGTGGGTGGTGGTGAGCAGGTCGAGAAAGGTCGACGCCTCGTTGTAGTCGCCACACCAGCCTGAACGGGCAAGGTCGAATTCCTGATTGTCCATGATGTTGAGGTAGGTCTTCCATTCGAAGTTGGCCAACTCCGTGGTCACACCGAGTTTCTGCTTCCACATCTGGCTGATGACAGTGGCGATCTGCTTGTGGCTTTCGGACGTGTTGTAGATCAGCCTGAGCGTCAGGTCCTCGATCGCGGATGCCTCCATGAGCCCCCTCGCCTCGTCGTCGCGCTCCGCCTGGGAAAGCGTCGCATAGGCAATCTCCGGCATCACGAAGCCGGCAGTCTTGAGATGCGTGAAGTTGTAGGCGGGCCACTGGCCCCCTTTGAGGAGACGTTCGACAATCACGTCGCGGTCGATAGCCATGCTGAGCGCCCTGCGCACACGCACGTCCTTGAGCGCGGGATGGCCGCTCTCGCTGTGGTTGATGGCGTAGTAGTAGGAACACAGACGCGGGACACTGGTCGCCTCGTCGGGCATTTCTTCCCTGAGTGCCGGAAACTGCCCGGCGGGCAGGGGCTGGAGGTGGTCGAGTTCGCCCGCGCGATAACGGGTCAGGGCCTGGTTGTCATCGTTGATGACGAGGCCCGTCACTTCCTCGATGATCACGTTGTCTGAATCCCAGTACGCCGGATTCTTCACGCGCCTGTGGTATTCGTTCAGCACCAGATCCGTGAGCACGTAAGCACCGTTGGAGACCATGTTCCCGGGTGCAGTCCACTTGGCGCCATGAGTCTCGACGGTCACCCGGTGCGTCGGGAAGAGCGTTGCGTAGGTCGTCATGGCCGGAAAATAAGGCAGGGGCGCGAACAGCCTCACCTCTAGGGTGTGATCGTCAACGGCACGCACTCCGAGTTCGGCGGGCTCCCTGTCGCCGGCCAGGATATCCGCTGCGTTCACGATCTGGGTCAGTTCAAGGTACCAGCCGTAGGGCGAGGCCGTGACAGGGTCGACCGCCCTCCTCCATGCATAGACGAAATCATGCGCGGTCACCGGATCGCCGTTCGACCACCTTGCGTCCTTGCGCAGGATGAACGTGTAGGTCGTGTTGTTGTCCGATGCCGCAAAATGTGTCGCCACCCCGGGCACGAGGTTGCCCTCAGTGTCCTGGCTCAACAGACCCTCGAAGAGGTCGCGGATCACGTGGAAGCCTGACACGTCCTGGTTGAGCTGAGGGTCGAGGGTCGGAAACTGATCGAGCAGGCGATATGTGAAGGTCTGGTCATCCGACAGCGCTTCGCCCGTGACCGGGTGGACGTCGGCGCTCCAGGCCGGAGAGAAGCTGCCTGCCAGAGTGACAGCTGCCATGGCCATGAACATGGCTCTCAACTTGCTTGCTCGCATGATCCCCCCTTGTCGGGCCCGGATGACGGTGGTGCGATCAACTTCGTCCGGTAACCACCACATCCGTCGATCCGCTCATGCCGACCGATGCCGGTTGGCGTTGGGCGGCATTGGGATTCGAGGCCGGGTGCACGTCGCAGTCCTGATCGTGGGTCTTCGGAGTCGATGACAAGCTTCATTCGATACCCGAACGCCCGGACGGCGGCAAGGAACGCGCGACCCGAGCCAAGCTGCGGAACCGCGCCTTCCATCTCCTGGAGATCAATCCCGAACGGAGTGATCCCTTGAACATGGCAGAATGAGACCATGACCCGCCTGAGGTCCGATGAAGATCAGCGCATGCCTTCGACGACCATGCGGCTGAGATGGAGAGGAGCCTCGTCCCAGTAGTCCGACAGGCAGCCGCCATCGTAGGCCGGCGACCTCCGGCCCCTCTGCATGCTCTCGATGAGGCCTATGTCCTCGTGGTTGAGTTCATTCCACATGTCGAGCACGGCCTTGCGTCCCTCGGCCCAGTCCGGCGAGGTGGCAGCCTCGCCGACCAGGTAGACGTCGATGCGCTCGCGGCAACGGTCCGGTGCGACCGGCGCGACGTGAAAGCTCGCCACGTGATCCGGATAGACTTCGACGCCAAAGGCCGTGGGAAGGATGAACCAGACACCCTGGCGGGCAGCCTCGTCCGGCAGGTTCGGGAAGTAAGGCAGTCCGTCGCCTCTTCCAGGTTCGGAGGCCTTGAAGAGATAGCGGTTCCACATCACGTGACGATCAATGCGGCTCGGCATCCGCTCCAACATCGGAACGAAGGCGTGCAGCCTCGGATGGGCCGAGAAGACGTGGTAGGGCTCGATGTAGTTCTCCAGCGCCAGCTTCCAGTTGGCCGCGATCTCGAAATGCACCGTCCCTGCATGGCGTGATGCACCAAGGTCGTAACCGCGGACGAGGTCTGCCGCGGGAGCCAGGTAGTCCTTCAGCGCCGGCGCCTCGCCATCAAGGTTGACGAAGATCCAGTGGTGCCACACCTGGGAACGGACCGGCACCAGACCGGGCGCGTCGTCGTGACAGCCGTGTGGAGAACCCCGGAGCGAGCCGTCGAGTTCGTAGATCCAGCCGCGGTTGGGAGAAGCGAGTTCCCTGAGCCCCGAGCACCTCCCGGAAACCAGAACTGCGCGCCGGTAGCGGCAGACATTGTGGAAGACGCGGATCACGCCATCCAGTCCGCACAACACGAGCAGCGGCGTCCCGAAGGCCTCGACCGGCATGGCATCGCCAGGCTGCGGCACGTCCTGGACGAAGCCTGCGACAAACCAGCTTCGTGCGAAGAGGCGCTCGAACTCGAGCTTCTGCCACGCCGCGCTCGTGTAGCAGACGTTGGGAAGTGCCGACGCTCTGTCGACCGGCCCGTCCAGGGCATCCAGGGCGTCCGCCCCCGCAAGCGCCTCCACATCGCTCCAGGCCGAACACTCAGCAACAACTCGGTGGCCCATGGCGGAAAGTCCGGGATCACGACCGCCCAAAAGTATACAACAGGCGGAGGCCGTGGCATCAAGCTGCGTTCCTTCAGTTTGCGGTCCGAACATCACGGAAATCGGCCATGTCGGTCTTCCCGCACTTGTTCCAGCCGATCGAGATTCGGGGCCACCGGATCCGGAACCGGCTGTTCTTTCCGGCCCACGGCACGTCGCTCGGCGATCGGGGAAGGGTCTCGGACGCGCTCATCGCCTATCACGAGGCACGCGCCCGGGGCGGCGCCGGCATGATCGTCGTCGAAGGCATGTCGATGCATCCCAGTTTCGATCTCGCCGCCGGATACCTGCTGGCGGGTGAGCTCGGCATCGTGCCGGGCTTCCGGCGCCTGGCCGATGCCGTCCACGGTCACGGCTGTGTGATCCTGGGTCAGCTCTTTCATCCCGGTGCAGCCATCCGGGCCACGCCGGACGGTGCGCGCCGTCCGGCGATCTCGTCTTCTGCGGTGCCGTTCGAGCGCTACAGTCTCATGCCGACGCCGGCGACGCCGGCACTGCTTGCCGAACTGGTCGACGCTTATGCGCGGGCTGCCGGCCACATCGTCGAGGGCGGCCTCGACGGTGTCGAGATCCTGGCGAGCATGGGCTATCTGATCGCCCAGTTTCTGAACCCCAGAGTGAACCGGCGCGACGATGCCTACGGTGGAAACCTCGAGAATCGCATGCGGTTCCTCGTCGAAATTCTCGAGGCCGTGCGGACCCGCATCGGCGGTGACCCGATCCTCGGTGTCAGGATCAGCGACGCGGACGCCACGCCCGGAGCCATGGAGTCCGGCGAGGTGCTGGAGGTCTGCCGGGTGCTGGAGGACCGGGGCCTTGTCGACTATGTCAACGTCATCGGAGGCAACACGCGAACGGCGCGAGGCTGGATCGAGGTCGTCCCGCCCATGGCGATCGAGCCGGGTCACGTCGCGGCCTGCGCGGGAGCATTGAGACAGCATCTGTCCTTGCCGGTTCTCGTGGCCGGACGAATCAACCAGCCCCACCTCGCCGAGGACATCATTGCCGGCGGTCAGGCCGACATGGTCGGCATGGTGCGCGGCATGATCTCCGATCCCATGTTCGCCGCGAAGGCCGAGGCCGGACGCGTGGACGACATCCGCAGCTGCATCGCCTGCAATCAGGCATGCTTTGGCCACCGATTGCAGTATCACGCCGTCTCGTGCATCCAGCACCCCGAAACCGGACGCGAACTCGCGTTCGGCCACATCAAGCCGCCGGCGCGCCGGTGCAGGTCCGTCTGGGTGGTGGGCGGTGGTCCGGCCGGCATGAAGGCCGCCGCGGTGGCAGCCGAGCGCGGTCACGACGTGACGCTCTACGAGCGGACGGGCAGTCTCGGCGGGCAGGCCCTTCTGGCCCAGGCCCTTCCCGGGCGAGCCGAGTTCGGCGGTATCGTAACCAACCTCGTTCGCGAGATGGACCTGGCGGGCGTGCGCATCGAACGCGCCGTTGCGATGACGGCGGCGGCGATTCGCGAGGCCGGTCCCAACGCGGTGGTCATCGCGACCGGCGGCCGGCCCTACCTGCCCACGATCGAGGGTGATGACGAGGCCCATGTGGTCGAGTCCTGGTCGGTCATCCGGGGCGAAGCCAATGTCGGCAGTTCAGTGCTGGTTGCCGACTGGAAGAATGACTGGATCGGGCTGGGCCTCGCCGAGAAGCTGGCCCGGGACGGCTGCCGCGTACGCCTGGCGGTCACCGGAATGGTGCCGGGACAGAACATCCAGGAGGCGGTGCGCGATCACTGGATCGGCCAACTCTCCAGGCTCGGCGTCGAGATCATCACCTACGCACGGCTGTTCGGCGCCGATCGCGACACCGTCTACCTGCAACACACGGTGACCGATGATCCGATCGTCTGCGATGACGTCGAGACCCTGGTGTTGTGTCAGGGCACGGCAAGCGATACGGCGCTTGCCGGCGACCTCGCCGGCTGGCCGGGCGAGGTGCACGTGATCGGCGATGCGCTGTCGCCACGCACCGCAGAGGAGGCCGTGCTCGACGGACTCAAGGCCGGCATGGCAATCGGTGCATAACCGGCTTCGACTTTCAGCCTGCTGAATCCGAGAACGGGGGCAATCTCCCTCTGCAGACGGGAATGGCAACGGCGGACCGGAAGCCTGGATCGACGACGATGCGATGCGGTGAGCGGACGCTGCTCCCCCGGTCACGCTGATGCTGGTGGTCTCGCTGGACCACAGCTATCGCAGCAGCGCTTCGCCATTGACCTGCCGAAATCGGATTGCATGGTCTTCCCGGCGGAGAGAGGGAAGCGAATGGCGCGCAGACGAGGATGGCTGAGTCTCCCAGTGCAGGGGATCGGCCTCGGCGCACTGGTTGCCGGTGCGGCGTGCGCGGCACCGATGGTCGGACTGGACGGGTTCATCGGGGAACTCGCGGCGAGTTGGCGTCCC
>JAJEHK010000102.1 GCA_022823765.1 Alphaproteobacteria bacterium
CTTGATGCGCACCACATCCTCCAGGGTGCACAGTTCCGTGGCGAGGGCTTCCCCGACGGCGCGAACGGCACCTCCTGCCTGGGCATGAAGGTCCCCCGGGTTCCGTATCCTCCCTGTCGCATCGAGATCGCCGGCGCCGCCGACAAATGTCAACGGCCCGGCGCTGGCCGACTGGTGGTGCGTCGCCACGTCAGGCAAGATCCAGATTCTGTCAGACACGCCTCGTTCCCCTCACCGGTTGCTTGTTCTCATCCATCATCATGAAGCCCTTTGGCAAGGGCAATACCGGACACTCTTCTACTCTTTGGCATCGCACGCCTGCTGTGAATGGGGTAAGAGTCGGCGTGAACGGACCGGGGCAGGCGTTGATGCCAGGCATGCCGTCATATGCGGACATCGAGTCCGCCGCCCGGCGGCTTGCCGGAAAGGCGGTCGTCACACCGCTTCTCGAATCGCCCAGGCTCAACGACATTCTCGGTGGCCGCCTTCTGGTCAAGCCGGAGTGCCTCCAGCTTACCGGTTCCTTCAAGTTCAGGGGCGCCTTCAACAGGATTGCCGGAGGAACGACGGAAAACGGCATCGTTGCCTACTCGTCCGGCAACCACGCCCAGGGAGTCGCTGCCGCGGCATCCATGCTGGGACATCCGGCGGTCATCGTGATGCCCGGAGATGCGCCTGCCATCAAGATGGCCGGCACCCGCTCCTGGGGCGCGGACATCGTCACCTATTCCAGGCACGACGAGGCCCGCGAGGAGATCGCCCGGTCCGTGGCCCTTGCCGGCGGCATGACGATCGTGCCTCCCTATGACGATCCCATGATCATTGCAGGACAGGGCACGGTCGGACTGGAGATCGCCGATGCCTGCGCCGGGCGGGGCATCACCCCGGACGCTGTCATCACCTGCTGCGGCGGCGGTGGTCTTACCGCAGGCGTGGCCCTTGCCATCAACCACCGGTTCCCGGACTGTGCCATCCATACCGCCGAGCCGGAGGGATGGGATGATACGGCCCGTTCCCTTGTCAAGGGTAAGCGCCTCTCCGTAACGGGGACACCCGCATCGATCTGTGACGCACTGCTTGCCCGCCGGCCCGGCGAACTGACCTTCGATATCAACAGGAACCTTGTCCACTCGGGAACAGTTGTCACGGAGTCGGCCGTCATCGAAGCGATGGTGACAGCCCTGACATCCTTCAAGCTTGTCGCCGAACCCGGTGGCGCCGTAGCGCTTGCGTCGGCCATCAGCGGCGAGGTCCCGGTGAATGGGCGGACCATTGTCGCCATCATCTCCGGGGGAAATATCGACGCCGACGTCTTCGCGGAACTCGTTGCGCGCGGCCCGTCATGACGGTGCTTGTGACCGGCGTCGCCGGGTTCATCGGCTACCACCTGGCCCGGGCCCTTCTGGAGCGCGGAGACGACGTGATCGGGATCGACAACCTCTCGCCCTACTATGATGTCGCTCTCAAGCAGGCGCGCCTCGCCCAGCTGTGCCGCGAGCCCGCCTTCTCGTTCCATCACATGGATGTTACCGACCGCAAGGCGCTGGCCCGACTGGAGCTCGGCGACCGGAACATTGACCGGATTGTCCACCTGGCGGCGCAGCCCGGTGTCCGGCACTCTCTCGTTGCCCCGTACGATTACACTGCGGCGAATGTGGAAGGCCAGCTCGCCATCCTTGAACTGGCCCGTGCCATGACGGGCCTGAAGCACTTCGTCTACGCCAGTTCCTCGTCTGTCTATGGAGCGAACGACGCCATTCCCTTCTCGGTCGATCACCGCGTCGACCACCCGGTGTCGCTCTATGCCGCCACCAAGCGCGCCGGAGAACTGATGGCTTCCTGTTACAGCCATCTCTACGACATTCCCGCCACCGGTCTGCGCTTCTTCACGGTTTACGGCCCCTGGGGACGCCCGGACATGTCCCCCTGGATCTTCACGCAAGCGCTCTTCGAGAAACAGCCCCTGACTGTCTACAACCATGGCGATCTGCGCCGGGATTTCACCTGGATCGACGACATCGTCGCCGGCGTCCTGGCGGCACTGGCAAAACCCCCGGCAACCTCCCCTCCTCACGCCATCTACAATCTCGGCAACCATCGCAGTGAATCGATCCTGCACCTGATCCATGTGCTTGAAGAGGCAACGGGAATCAGTGCGGACATTCGCCTTGCCCCGCTGCAGCCAGGCGACGTCAGGGAGACCTGCGCCGACATACAGGCCTCGCGCCGTGACCTCGGATACGAGCCATCAACCTCCATCGAGGAGGGGATGCTGCGGTTCGTCGACTGGTTCCGGAGCTACCACGGCTACCGCTGACCACAAAAGTCAGCCGATCGTGAGGACGCGGCCGCCCAACGCCTGGGCCGGCCGGCAGTTGGCGGGACGGTAGTTCGTGAACGCGGCAATCTGGCGGGCCGACAGGGGGAGGATATCTGCCAGCACGATCCAGCTGACACCCTCGCTGCACGGCGGGGTGGTCAGTGATCCACGATAGCGCCATGCCTTCGTCGTGGCCGGAAGCAGGGCTGCCAGGTCGACATCGATGTGATCAAGCGATTCGGGATCGTCCACGAGAGCCTGCCAAAGAATCTCCACCGCGGCATTGACCTCGCCTTCACCGATGAAGACTCCGACGACCGCCAGGCCGCCCTTGCTGTCCGTGTGCACGAGGTGCAGTTCCATCGGCCACCTCGTGCCGTCGACAAGGTGTTCGCTGGCATGGTGAAAATGGAACTGCCGGAGTTCATGGCGGTGGCGGCCGATCACCAGGCCGCGACCCGGTGCGGGATTGAACTGGACGGTCGCACCGGTGTCCTCAATGGCCGCGCGTGTCGGTCCGTAGTCAAATCGAAGGGGCGGCAGCTGCGCCTTTCGGGCATCCACCAGGTCGACCGGAGACTGCTCGGTGCCACAACCGCAGAGCCGATAGCCGGGGTCAAGCGAGGCCCAGCACGCCGGGCCGTTGTCGGCTGCGTATCCCCAGGGAGTGCGGTTCACGCCGCAGTATCCCCGTCCACCACCGCACCGGTCATGGAGGCGAGGCGGTCGGGTGTCTCACCGAAGACGCAATGGGGATGGCCGGCAGCGGCATGGACCACAGGAAAGCGCCAAAGGCTGGCGTCCATCACCGTTGGCAGGGAAGCCTGGTGTCCTACGGGCGGAACTCCGCCAATGGCATATCCCGTCGCCTGCCTGACGAAGTCAGCATCGGCCCTCGCTACGGGGCCCTCGAGACCTAGTGCCACGCCTATCCTCGCCTGTCGCGCCCGACGGTCACCGGCGATGAGAGCCAGAACCGGATCTCCGGCGACCCGGAACACGAGTGACTTGACGATGGAACCCTGCTGACAGCCCAGAGCGCCCGCCGCGTCCCCGGCCGTGCGCGCCGTCGCCGCCAGTTCGATCACCCGGGCGCTGCTGCCCAGCGCTTCGAGAGCGCTGCGGACCCGTCTGACTGCAGGACGATTAACGAGACTCACGACGGAACCGCTACGCCCCGCTTGACGGCATCACGCTCTGAAATCGTGTCGTACCAGCGACGCACATGCGGAAACCGACTCCAGTCAGTGTCGTACCACTCCGTGCGCATGACCCACGGCCAGGTCGCCACATCGGCGATGGAGTAGTCGCCGGCGAGATAGGGAACCTCTGCCAGGCGTCGATCCATGACTCCAAGGAGACGCATCACCTCGTTGCGGTAGCGGATCTTCCCGTAGGGCACATCCTCGCTGGCGAACTTGATGAAGTGATTGGCCTGGCCGAACATCGGTCCGACACCGCCCATCTGGAACATCAGCCATTGCAGGACACTGAGACGTTGCCGCGCGTCAGAGGGCATCAGGCAACCCGTCTTTTCGGCGAGATAGATGAGGATCGCCCCCGATTCGAAGACACTGACCGGCTCGCCCCCCGGACCCTCGCTGTCGACGATCGCCGGAATCTTGTTGT
>JAJEHK010000288.1 GCA_022823765.1 Alphaproteobacteria bacterium
CGTCGCCCTGTGGCACGAACGCGACATCTCCCACTCCTCGGTGGAACGCAACATCGCCCCCGATGCCACCATCGGACTCGACTTTGCCCTTCACCGGCTCGCCGGTGTCGTCGACGGCCTCGTGGTTCATGCCACGCGCATGCGCGACAATGTCGAGGCGACGCGCGGTCTCGTCTTCAGCCAGCGGGTGCTGCTGGCCCTCGTCGACAAGGGTATCGGCCGCGAGACGGCCTACGCCATGGTGCAGCGCCACGCCCTGGCCGCCTGGGAGGGGGGCGACGATTTCAGGACAAGACTGGACGGCGATCCGGCCGTCACGGACGTTCTCGGATCACGCGATCTCGACGATCTCTTCGACTACCGCTTCTTCACGCGGCACGCCAACACCATCATCGAACGGGCGCTGACCCCGGCGCCGTGACGCAAGAAGAGGCCTATTCGGACCGGATCTGGGCTTCGGCTTCCCGTCCGAGTGCCTTCAGGCGGGCCCTCACCTTGTGCTCGTCGATGTCGAGGCCCGCTTCGCGGATGTCTGCCATCACCTTTTCGACCACGTCGTCGTCACCGGGACGCTCGAAGTCCGCCTCGATGACCTCCCGGGCATAGGATTCGGCACTCTCGCCGCTGCGCCCGAGTTCGCCGGCAAGCCACAGCCCGAACAACCTGTTGCGCCGTGCCGTTACCCTGAACTTGAAGTCCTGGTCACGGGCGAACTTGCGTTCCTCACCCTTTTCGCGATCGTCGAACAGTGCCATGGCAGCCTTCCTTACCGAGTATGCGTGGTGTGGGGCCGGGACTATAAGCATATCCGGGGCGTCCTGTCTTGTCCGCAGGAACGCTTTCCTTCCGGGCCCGACCTCAGCGCCCTCGATTCCCACGGGGCTGTATCAGGATGTGACGGATGATCCCTCCTGTGGACACAGCCCATTGTGTTGAAGAGGCAGCGCCTATAGGGTAGGAAGCGGTTCGTCGCGGCACACATCAGGTACGGGAACCATCACATGGCTCGTCGCAGGTGTGTTTACGAAGGCAGGGAAAAGGACCTCTTCGAAGGACCGGGCCCGGGCCTCCTCGTCCAGCACTTCAAGGATGCCGCCTGGGTCCGCCGACCCAGGAAGGTCGGTGTGATCGACGGCAAGGGAGTCATCAACAACCGCATCAGCGCGTACCTGATGACCCGCCTGACGGAGATCCGCGTACCGACGAATTTCGTGCGGTGCCTCAACATGAGGGAGCAGCTTATACACGAGGTCGAGGTGCTGCCTGTCGAGGTCGTGGTGCGCAACATCGCGGCCGGGGAATTCGCCGAGAAGTTCGAGCTCACGGAAGGGACCGTGCTGCCGCGTTCCATCATCGAGTTCTATCTTCGATCGGAGGACATCACGGACCCCCTGGTGAGCGAGGAGCACATGACCGCCTTCGGCTGGGCCTCCACCCACGATATCGACGACATGGTGCACCTCTCCATGCGGGTCAACGATTTCATGACCGGGCTCTTCACCGGTGTCGGTATCCGGCTCGTCGACTTCAGCCTGACCTTCGGGCGCCTCTACCACGAGGACGACATGCGCCTCGTGGTGGCCGACGAGATCAGCCCGGACCGGTGCCGTCTGTGGGATGCGCGGACCAACGAACCGATGGACAAGGACCGCTTCGCCCGTGATCTCGACAATGTCGTCGAGGGCTACCGCGAGGTGGCGACACGCCTGGGGATACTCTCCGAACTCAACAATCTCTCCGAGGCGCCGGGACGTTGAAGGCCCGCGTACACGTCACCCTCAAGGACGGTGTTCTCGATCCCCAGGGCAAGGCCATCCACCGCGCCCTCGAGACCCTGGGATTTGCCGGCGTCAGGGACGCCCGTCAGGGCAAGGTCATCGATCTCGAACTCGATGGCGCCGACGAGTCCGACGCCAGACAGCAGGTGGACCGCATGTGCCGGCAGCTGCTCGCCAACACGGTGATCGAAGACTACACCATTGAGTTCGTCTGACGTGATCATGGCGCAGGCGGGCCATCGCAGCCGCCGGCACCCCCGGTCTGTCGCGGGACCGGACCGGTGAAGGCCGCTCTCGTCCTGTTTCCGGGCACCAACCGCGAAACCGACATGGCTGATGCGCTGCGCCGCGCCGGCGCCGACGTCGTCACCGCCTGGCATCGCGACCCTGAGCTTCCCGCCGCCGATCTCGTCGTGCTCCCGGGGGGCTTTTCCCACGGTGACTACCTGCGTTGCGGCGCCATGGCGGCGCGCGCGCCCGTCATGGCTGCCGTCGTCCGGAGCGCCGAAAGGGGTGTTCCGGTTCTCGGCGTGTGCAACGGGTTCCAGATTCTCATCGAGGCGGGGCTCCTGCCCGGCGCGCTGTTGAAGAATGCCGGACTGCAATTCGTGTGCCGGACCGTTCACCTGCGCCTCGAACGGCGCTGTCGCCTGAGCGGACACCTCGAAGCGGGCGACATCATCCGTGTTCCGGTGGCCCACGGAGACGGCAACTACTTTGCCGACCGGGATCTCGCCGCCAGGCTCGAGGATGAGGACCGTGTCGTCTTCCGCTATGTCCCCGATGGCCGCGGAGACGGCAACCCCAACGGAAGCACCGGCGACATTGCCGGGATCATCAACCAGGCCGGCAACGTCCTGGGCATGATGCCGCACCCCGAGGATGCCACCGGACCCCGCCAGCAGAGCCGGGACGCCCTGCCCTTCTTCGAGGGCATTGTCGACAGCCTGTCATGAACGCGGTGCTTCCCGACATCGCGGCACGGCACGGATTCACGGCCGACGAATACGCGAGGATCCTCGATCATATGGGGCGCGAGCCCAATCTGACGGAACTCGGCATCTTCTCGGCCATGTGGAGCGAGCACTGCTCCTACAAGTCGAGCCGGCGCTGGCTCAAGGCCCTCGCCTCGAACGCGCCATGGGTGATCTGCGGGCCCGGCGAGAACGCCGGCGTCGTCGACATCGGCGACGGACTCGCCGCCGTGTTCAAGATGGAAAGCCACAATCACCCGAGCTTCATCGAACCCTTCCAGGGCGCGGCAACCGGTGTCGGCGGCATCATGCGCGATGTCTTCACCATGGGCGCAAGGCCGGTTGCCCTTCTCGACGTGCTGCGCTTCGGCAGTCCGTCACATCCGCGCACCCGCCACCTCGTGTCGGGCGTGGTGAGCGGCATCGGCAGCTACGGCAACTGCACGGGCGTGCCCACGGTGGGCGGCCAGACCACTTTCCATGCCAGCTGCAACGGCAACAATCTCGTCAATGCGATGTGCGTCGGCATCGCTCCGGCGGACCGCATCTTCTACGCGGCGGCCAGCAAGCCCGGCGCTCCCGTCCTCTATGTCGGTTCAAAGACCGGCCGCGACGGCATCCACGGCGCCAGCATGGCGTCGACCGGGTTCGATGACGAAGCCGAGGCGAAGAGACCGACAGTGCAGGTCGGCGACCCCTTCACGGAGAAACTCCTCCTCGAGGCATGCCTCGAACTCATGGAATCGGAGTCGATCATCGCCATCCAGGACATGGGAGCCGCCGGACTGACGTCGTCTGCCGTGGAAATGGCCGCCCGGGGCGGCACGGGCATCGACCTCGATCTCGACGCCGTGCCGCAGCGCGAGACCGGCATGACGGCCTACGAGATGATGCTCTCGGAAAGCCAGGAGCGCATGCTGATGGTGATCCACGAGCATGCCCTGGAACATGCCCATGCGATTTTCTCAAAGTGGGATCTCGACTGTGCGCCAATCGGCCGCATCACGACGACCGGACGCCTCGTGGTTGCCATGAATGGCCGTGTGGAGGCCGATATCGCCATCGGCCCCCTGGCTCACGAGGCACCGGTCTACGAGCGTCCCTGGGCCCTTCCCGAACCGCGTCAACCCCTCGATGCTCCCGTCTCCCCGATGACCGTGGAGGCGGCGCTCCTCTCCCTTGCAGGGTGCCCGGACCTCGCGTCGAGGCGCTGGATCTGGGAACAGTACGATCATCTGGTCATGGGCCGGACCGTTGCCCCGCCCGGCGGCGATGCCGCAGTCATCGAACTCCCTGACGACCGGGGTCTCGCGATGACCGCCGACGCCACGCCCCGCTATTGTGAAGCCGATCCCGTGGCGGGCGGCCGCCAGGCGGTTGCCGAGGCATGGCGCAACCTCGTCGCGGTCGGCGCCCGTCCCCTTGCCGTGACCGACTGCCTCAATTTCGGCAACCCGGAGTCTCCGGCTGTCATGGGAACGTTCGTCGGATCGGTCAACGGCATTGCGGAAGCGAGCCGGGCACTCTCCATGCCGGTCGTCTCCGGCAATGTCTCGTTCTACAACGAGACCCGGGGCGAGCCGGTCCAGCCGGCGCCGACCATCGGCGCCATCGGCCTCATCGATGATCTCGACCGCATGGCTTCCATCGCCTTCGGCGGCGCCGACGAAACCATCCTGTCGCTGGGCGCCACGTCGGGTCACCTCGGTTCCAGCCTGTGGCTGCGGGAAATCACCGGCTCGGAGGACGGCCCCCCGCCGCCCGTCGACCTCGACGCCGAACGGCGCACCGGCGAACTCGTTCTCGATCTCATCCGCGATCTCGGCCTTGCCTCGTGCCACGATGTCTCGGACGGCGGTCTTCTCATTGCCCTCGTGGAGATGGCGCTCGCCTCGGGCATCGGTTTCCGGGTGAAGCGGCCCGACAAACGCGTTGCCGGGCACGCCTACTGG
>JAJEHK010000329.1 GCA_022823765.1 Alphaproteobacteria bacterium
ACTCAAAGTGATCGAGCCGCTGTTCATGGACGACCTACGCGCCGAGTTCGAGCGGGTGCGCAAGCGCCGCGGTCGTGGCCGGCTCGCTGCGCTCCACAAGTTCCAGGCGAAGCTCGGCGACCTGACGTTCTTCGACCCGGCCTGCGGCTGCGGCAATTTCCTCATCATCGCGTACCGGGAATTGCGGTTGCTGGAAATCGAGGTCATCCGGGAGATACGGGACGCGACTGCCGCGACCGCTCAGTCGGTACTCGATGCGGCATGGCAGTCAGTAGTGGACGTGGATCAGTTCTACGGGATCGAGCTTGGCGAGTTCCCGGCCCGCATCGCAGAGACTGTACTGTGGATGATGGATCACATCATGAACAACCGGCTTAGCCTTGAGTTCGGCCAGATCTTCGTTCGCATCCCGCTCGAGAAGTCGCCGCATATCGTCCACGGCGACGCGCTCGAAACGGATTGGTCCGATCTGCTGCCGTCGGACGATTGCTCCTTCGTGCTGGGCAATCCACCGTTCGTGGGTGCGAAGTACCAGACGGCAGAGCAGCGTGCGCAGGTGCGTGGGATCGCGGCGCTCGGCAAGAGCGGCGGCACGCTTGATTACGTCGCTGCGTGGTTCATCAAGACGGGAGAGTATCTGAAGGGCAGCCGCGCACGGGTTAGCTTCGTCGCGACTAACTCGATCACGCAGGGCGAGCAGGTCGCGCAGCTATGGCCGGTCCTGTTCGGACGCTGCAAGTTGGAGATTGCCTTCGCGCACCGGACTTTCGCGTGGGGATCGGACGCGCGCGGCAAGGCTCATGTGCATGTGGTGATTCTCGGCCTCGACCGCCGGAAGGCAGCGCGGGCGGAGAAGCGGCTGTTCAGCTACTCCGACCTCAATGGAGACCCGGAGGAAAGCCGCCACGCGGCACTATCGCCGTATCTGTTCGACGCGGGCGGGCTATCAGACCCGCATCTGGTGGTGCGGCAGGAAAGCGCGCCGATCAACGGAATGGGCAGATTGATTATCGGCTCCAAGCCCATTGACGGTGGTCAGTACATCTTCAGCGCGGAGGAACGCGCTGAACTCTTGCAAGCCGAGCCGGACGCAGCGCCATACCTACACCCCTATGTCGGCGCTCGTGAACATCTGCAAGGCGGCGAGCGGTGGATTTTGGCGCTGCACGACACGCCGCCTGAAGTACTGGCACGGTTGCCACGCGTGAGGGAACGGATTGCCGCCGTCCGTGCCTACCGTGAAGACAGCGAAAGCGCACCGACGCGGAGACTTGCGGCGACGCCGACTCTCTACCACGTCAACGTCATCCCCGACGCGCCGTTCCTGGTCATTCCCGAAAGCAGTTCTGAGCGAAGGGAGTATGCACCCATCGGCTGGTTGGAGCCGCCTTCGATACCCAGCAATCTCGTTCGCATCTTGAGCGACGCCACTCTGTCGGACTTCGCGCTGCTGACCTCGACCATGCACATGGTATGGCTCCGACATATCGGCGGGCGCCTGAAGAGCGATTACCGATATTCCGTTGGCGTCGTCTACAATACTTTTCCCATGCCGCCGAAAGGGGCGAATCTATCGAGGCTGGAACCGCTCGCCCAGGCCGTGCTCGATGCGCGTGCGATCCACTCGGGCGCAACGCTTGCCGATCTCTACGACCCTGACCTGATGCCACCCAACCTGCGACGGGCGCATCAGACGCTTGACCGCGCAGTGGATCGTCTCTACCGGCGCGCGGGGTTCGCGTCTGAGCGCGACCGAGTCGAACACCTGTTCATGCTCTACGAGAAGTTGCACGCTCCGTTGACTGCCGCGACGAAATCGAAATCGAAGGGGCGAAGGCGCAAAAGCCGGCGTCCTGCGACATGATCCATGGCTTAGTGGAGTTATCCGGTTCGATTCCGGTCCTAGCCTCCATCTCACCATTACGCACCTTTCGGCACTGAAAACAAACGCTTTTTCTCCCGCAAGGAAAATGCCGGGGAACAGCTTCGTGTAGCTGTTTACTTCCCCTGCTGCAACTTGCATCGGGAGACCGGTCACCAGTCCACTGGCGGATCATCGCCGGCGATGGCGCAGAAGTAGTCTCCCTGGCGGACGAGGCGGTGACTTCGCCGCGTATAGAGGCATCCCGCCAACGGAGCGGTCACCGGGTGGCGCATGCCGCTGGCCGGATCGAGAATGTGGGCAAATGTCTCACCCCTGGCGACGTGCTTGCCGAGTGCTTCCGCATAGATGACGATGCCGCCGGCCTGGGCCTGAAGTCGTCGCAGACCGGCAACCGAGCGTGCCTGGCACCTTGGCCGGGGGAGAGGTCCCGGTTCTCCACCGACGATGCCGCGGCGGCGGAGCCAGCGCAGCAGCCCACGCGCCGCAGGCAGTGTCAGGTGGTCGTCGACATCCCTCTGACCGCGCAGTTCGAGGACGGCGGCAAGACAGCCCGGCCGTTCCAGGCTCGCCGGAAAGTGCCTGGTGATTCCCTGCCAGAAGAGGACATGGGCCGACTTGAAGGTCATCATGGGATTGCCATCGTCAATGATCACCACCTCGCTTTCCATATCCCGGGCGAGATCCCCGGCGTCAGGCCAGTGGAGAGAACTGACAAGCATGTGCGGCAAGGCCTCCCAGGCCGTGTGAAGATCGAGGACGTAGTCGCTGTCCAGCGACAGGCGAAACAGGGTTGTCTTCAGGACGTCGTCCTCACGCAGGTCACGCCGGCGTTCCAGAACCTCCAGGGCCGCTCGTCTCACCAGGGCCACACTCGCATCATGGTTCTCACCGAGGCGGCCGGTGACGGCGTGCACCACCTCATTCAGGATATCGGGAAAGCCCCGGTTGTAGTTTCGCCCCGTATCGAGGTCGTGGCGCCCCGGGGTCTCCATCATGACCTGTTGCGCCAGTCCAATCGGATTGGCAAAGGGCACGATGACCACCTCTCCCCTGACATCGGCATCGCGCAGCATGCCAATCAGGTGGTCGAGGACGACGATGCCGGGAAGCTCCTGGGCATGGAGCGCCGCGTGAAGGTAGGCCTTGGGCCGCGCGCCCGGTTCGCCGAAGCGGTGGACAACGACGCTGCGCCGGGTCCCGGGCCCGGCCCGGGGAAGCTCGATGATCTCCCGTTTGCCGACCACGAGCCGTCCTACCAGTCGTGGACGGGATGGTCCAGAGGCGGCAACTCCTCCGATCCCGACACCACCGCGAAGGACTGGCCCGGACGCACCAGCCGGCTCGGACGACGGCCATAGAAGATGCCGCTCGCCCGGCTCGCAACCGGTGTGCGCGCCCTGTGCCAGTCGGCTTCCGACGGATCGACGATATCGGCGACGACCGCGCCGGCCTCGACCCTGTCGCCCGGCGCCAGTCGGTAACTGACGACACCGGTGACGGGCGCCACCAGGTTGTCGGATCCGGCAAGCGGTGTCGGCTGGCACAGCAGGTCCGGCGGCGGCACCGCATCACCGGCGACAAAACCGTGACGCACGAGAAACCGCCACAGGGCCGAGGCATCATTCCGGGCAAGGTCGTCGCCGACATCGGATTGCCCTCTCAGCTCCAGGGTCGTCGTGAAGGGTGCATCTGCGATCACATGGTCGGGAAAGGCCCTGCGGATGGTCGACCAGGCAACAGCGGCGGCGTTCTCGAAGGCCGTGCCGTCCGTGACGTCGTGCAGCAGGATGGTGCGGCAGCCCAGATCACCGGCCAGGTCGCTGTAGCGCGGCCAGACGTCCCGGGGAAAGTAGATGTATGCGATCCCTTCGCCGTGACAGTGCAGGTCGAACACGAAGTCGCTGTCGATCGAAAGTCCGAGCAGTGTCTTCCTGAGCTGATTGGCCTCTCCTGGCGCGGGCCATTCGGCGACCGCATCAAGGAGGGCCTGGTGAATGATTCGCGTATTGGCTTCCCGGTCATCGGTCAGCAGACCGCCTATCCCCTGTGCCGCAACGGCGCCCAGGTCCGGGTACCAGCGGTTGAAATTGCCGTCACCGGCCAGATCGAAACGGCCCAGGTGGTAGTTGAGGATGCGATTGGCAAGGCCGACGGGATTGGCAAGGGGAACGATCACGAACTCGCCTTTGAGGCATCCCTCCTCGTCCGCCTCCTTCAACCAGGACAGCATGTGGTTGAGCACCAGTGACCCCGGGAGCTCATCGGCATGAAGCGCGGCCTGGAAGTAGAGCTTCGGACGGGCGCCCGGTTCGCCGAACCGATGCACGACCAGATGGCGTTCGCTTCCCGGACCCGGGGCGAGGAGAGGAACTGTCTCGACGCGGTGCGCCACCGCCGACCGGCTCCTATCCGCCCGTGACACTCATGTGGCGGGAGACGCTCGGCCTCCTCGTTGCCCGGTCAATGACGAAGTCATGGCCCTTGGGCTTGCGGCCGATGGCCTTGCGGATGGCCGCCTCGAGCGGCGCATCGTCGGGAGACGTGCGCATGGGTGTCTTCAGATCCGCGGAGTCTTCCTGGCCCAGGCACATGTAGAGGGTGCCGGTGCACGTCAACCGGACCCGGTTGCAGGATTCGCAGAAGTTGTGGGTCATCGGCGTGATGAAGCCGAGACGCCCGCCTGTCTCGGCAATGCGCACATAGCGTGCCGGACCGCCGGTCCGGTGATCGCTGTCGATGAGCGTCCACCGCCTCGCGAGATCGGCCCTGACAGCCGACAGCGGCAGGTATTGTTCCGTCCGGTCACCGTCGATGTCGCCCATGGGCATGGTCTCGATCAGTGTCAGGTCGAACCCGCGATCGCCACACCAGTGAATCATGCGGTCGAATTCGTCCTCGTTGACACCCTTCATGGCCACCGCGTTGATCTTGATGGCAAGTCCTGCCTCAGTCGCAGCGGCGATACCCTCCATCACCCTGTCCCAGCGGCCCCAGCGCGTGATCGCCCGGAACTTTTCCGGATCGAGGGTGTCGAGCGAGACGTTGATTCGCCGGACACCGGCTTCATGGAGCGCTCCGGCATGGCGCGCGAGCTGGCTGCCGTTGGTGGTCACGGTCAGTTCGTCGAGGCCGCCGCCGTGAAGGTGGCGTCCCAGGCTCCTGAAGAGCTGCATCACGCCCTTGCGCACGAGGGGCTCGCCTCCGGTGATGCGGACCTTGCGCGTGCCGAGACGCACGAAGGCGCTGGTCAGGCGGTCGAGTTCCTCAAGGGTGAGAAGGTCCTTCTTGGGAAGGAATGTCATGTCTTCCGACATGCAGTAGACGCATCGAAAGTCGCACCGGTCCGTCACCGAAATCCGGATGTAGCTGATCTCACGACCGAAGGGATCGACAAGTGGCGTCATCATGCGGGTTCACAAGAAGGAGGCAGGCAATCCTACCGCCGGACCATCCGTCATTGCAATGCCGGCAACGTGCGGGGGCAGGAATGGCACGACCGGACAGGAGGCCCGCGCAGTCCGCCAGGGAAGCTTGTGTTGACGTTTTTTCGAAACTGGACAGCCGGGGTGATTGTGTCGCAGTGTGAATTGCCGGCGAGACAACTTGTGCGGGGACGGCGGGGGAATGGCCCTATTCATAGGCAAACGCTTGCTGATGATGCTTGTCACGATGTTCGTGACGTCCGTGCTTGTCTTCTCGCTCCTCGAATTCACACCTGGCAACGTCGCCAGCAAGACTCTCGGTCCCTACGCTACCCAGGCGCAAAAGGAGATCCTCTACAACAAGCTCAATCTCGATGATTCCCTGGCGGTGCGCTACGTGCGCTGGATCTCGGTCCTCTCCGGCATCATCAAGGATCCGGTCTACGATCCCGATCTCAAGCTCGGCTACAAGGACCCCAGGGGCGATCAGTATTTCGGCAACTTCGGCTGGTCGCTCAAGTACCGGCTGCCCGTGAACGACATCATGTGGCGCCGTCTGGGCAACACCATGATCCTTGCCGGCGTTGCCTTCGCCATCATTGTACCCCTCTCGCTGGTCTTCGGCGTGTTGTCGGGCATG
>JAJEHK010000225.1 GCA_022823765.1 Alphaproteobacteria bacterium
AGAAGAACCTCCCCATGGTGGTCGACAACCCGCGCTTCCTGATCCTGCCCTGGATCGAGATCCCCAACCTCGGCTCGCACATCCTCGCCATCGTGCGCCGCCGCCTGACCACCGACTGGTCCGAGCGCTACAACATCACGCCCATGCTGATCGAGACCTTCGTCGAGACCCCGCGCTACACCGGGGCCGTCTACAGGGCCTCGGGCTGGATCCCCGTCGGAACCACCCAGGGGCGCGGCCGCTACGACCGCGACAAGCTCTACGACAAGCCCCGCAAGGACGTCTGGCTCCGGCCCCTCCGGCGCGATTGGCGGCGCACACTCAATCGATAATATCCTTGACCTTGACGGTCTGTGCGATCAATCAGGCGGACGGCTTCCACGGCTCGACGGAACCTTTACACGCCGATTCCCGCCAGTCGTCGCCCACGATTTGAAAAAATCTGCATTCGATTTGATGACGGAATGTGTTTCATCCGCAGGAACGACACAGTAACTCATTGAAACAAAAGGGTAAATCAGAATATCAATATACTTGTTCCGGGTCTCCCTTTCCTCCGCCACTGTGGCACCCTGCGGAATGACGTAGCACTCCGCCATGGCCGGCAGAGATTCCTGCTCTCGGTCGACGTACATCCGGACGCGGTGGTCGCCAGTCATGCGGTGCATCGCGTAGCAGTCGAGACATCCTGGGCCATTCTCATCACCGATCCTAGCCAAGCCGACAATGAGGGCCCGCTGTCCACGGCCTGCTTGCGCATGGCGCCGATGCCAGCGTCGCGCTCCGCCGTGGCGACACGCTGTTTCATCATGCTGCTGCCGCATCCATTCGCGTCCGACGGCCTCTTCCGATCGTGCCCAACTGCCAACCGAATGCGCTACACTCGTCAACTGGAGAGCGATTCAATTCTCTGCCTCCAGATCTCCAATGCCCCGGCCACGCGTCGTGAGACGGGTTCGAGATCTTCGAGATGCATACCCAGACGGGCACACAGGGATTCAATGCAGTCGCGGGCCAGATGTGCATCGATACCCATCGTCACACCCGCACGGACGAAGTCTGCGAACGACAGCCGGCTCCTCTTTCCCGCCAGCGAAAGTGCCAGATCATCCGTTTCGAGTCCCGGGAAGACCCGTGTTGTCACGACATCAAAGGCCGGCGCGAAGCGCACGGACAGGAAGTTCCGGGCGCCGTCCGGCGCCACTCTCAGGACGGCCATGTTCTTCAGGTGAAAGTCGCCATCGGCCATGAGCCAGGCGAACACGCTCCGGCGAAACAAGGCCACCACATCCGCTTCAGCGTCACTGGAGACGCCGCGCAGCACCCGTGCGACCTGCTCGATTGAGCCCTGATACTTCTCCGATGGCGCCACTCCGCGAATGGATGCCATGTCTTCCATGGCGATCTTGCGGCGGTCGTTGCGGTCTTGCCGGATATCGAAGCGCTCGACCAACAGCGCATCTGGCACATCGTCCGGCATCGGGACGAGCGCATGAACGGCCGTGTCGATGCCGCAGGCCCGCGCTGCCTCCAGGCATGCTGCCTCGACGAGGGGAAGCTCTTCGAAGCCGGCGCCTGGCGATGGTTTCAGGATGTGAGTGAAAGCGCGCTGAGCCTGGACCGGCCGCAGCATGCCGTCGTGCGAGAGGTTCACCGGCGCCTTGATCTGAACGCCCGAAAGGCGGGGTGTTGTCGCCGCCGCATACAATCCGGCCAGGCGGTCTTCCAGTGTCTCGTCGAACGAGGGGGCAGGTCCAGCGTAGCCACCGGCAAACACGCCCTTCTTGACAAAACTCTCGAGACGTCCTTCCAGCACGTCCGCCGGGAGGTCCTGAAGATCGTCCTCCTCCCGGGAGATGACGATGTTCGACATGTAGCGCTTGCCGGAGATCCGTTCCCTCTGCGACGTCGGTTTCAGGACGCGCTCGAGCCATCCTTCGGGCAGCAGGCTCTCGATGAAAGGGGGCAATTGACCCGGAAGGCCGGTCCGAACCGGCGATGGGCCTTCGATCACGGAGGGCTTCCACCGCCACGCCGATCCGTCATGAGACAGAAGACCGACCTTTTCGCCGTGCCATCCGACATGAAACGTTGCCACCGGAAGTGGCGTTTCTCGCGGCGGTGTAGCGATGAGCCGTTCTCCGCACGCCGCCTCCGTGCGCCATCCATTGGCTTCGCCCAGACGCCAGCATGCGATGATTGCCTCCTGTTGGTTGGCGGCAGCCTCGACCAGACGCGCGGCGATATCGACCTGCATTTCGAGAGGCATGGAGGCGCCGGCCTCGCTGCGTTTGCGGAAGGATTCCAGGTAACGAAAGCGCAGCGTCGAGCGTCGGACACTGAAGTCCCCCATCGGATCGGCAACTTGAACGGGCTCGGTCTCGGGAGCATCAGGCGCGCGCGTCTGTATGATTTCGAGATCGCGCAACCGTGTACGTGCGTTGCGTCTGCCGCCCAGGAAGAGGCGCCTGTCCGGTGTCGGTGCGAGCCGCTCGGCACTGAACCCGCAAAGATAGGTGTTCGGATAGAGATAGGCGGCGATCCGCAGCGCGTGCTCGAACAGGACGGCGTCGGCATCGTCCTCGGCTGCCACATGTATGCCTCGCATGATCCGGACGAGCCGGCCCGTTTCTACGCCATACTGAACGCGGTGTTTGTCGATGGTCTCGCCAACGAGATGCAACATTTCCGACTTTCTCGATAATTGGGGTAGAGAAAGTAGGATTTTACCATTCAAATGTCAAGAAATTACTACTTTTGCGTACTTTTCAGGCGCAAAAGTTGGAAATTGATCTGAGAAGAAGAACACGGAACAGGAGCGGTTGGCGGGTCAGTCTCCGGTGAGACCGAGAACGTCTTCCATGCCGTAGAGTCCCGCAGGGCGCTTGTGGAGCCACCGGGCGGCCGTGATGGCGCCACGCACGAAGATGACCCGGTCGCTGGCCCGGTGGCCAATCTCGATGCGCTCGCCGGGAGCGAGAAACATCACCTGGTGCTCTCCGACGACGTCGCCGCCCCTCATGGCGGCCATGCCGATGGCGCCGCGCCGGCGTGCTCCGGTAATTCCGTCCCGTCCCCGGTCGGCGACCTCGTCGAGTATGACTCCGCGTCCCTTCGCCGCGGCCTCGGCCAGCATCAGTGCCGTTCCAGAGGGCGCGTCCACCTTGTGGCGGTGATGGGTCTCGACCACTTCGATGTCGAATTCCTCGTCGAGTGCCGCGGCGACCTTCCGGGTGATTCCGAGGAGGAGGTTGACCCCCAGGCTCATGTTTCCGGCGCTGACGATTGGGGCCGTGCGGGAGGCTTCGGCAATCACCGCGCGCGCGGACGCATCGAGACCGGTGGTTCCCGCCACAAGGCCCTTGCCCGTGGCCGCCGCCACGCGGGCATTGGCGACCGTGGCTGCGGGCGATGAAAAGTCGATGACGACATCGCAGGACGAAAACAGCGCTTCGGCGCTGTCGACGACGGTGACGCCGAGGGTGCCGGTTCCGGCGACCTCGCCGGCATCCCTGCCGATGGCATCGCTTGACGGGTGCTCACTGGCTGACCTCACCGCGATGTCGTCACGTTCGCTGATCATCTGCACGAGCATTCTGCCCATGCGTCCGGATGAGCCCGAGATTCCTGCATGCACGGTCATGGACGCCTCCTGGATCCGTCAGTCGGTCAGATTCTGCCAGAACTCTCTGACGCGCGAGAAGAATCCTTCCGTTTCCGGGTTGTGCCCGCCTGAATGGCTGGCCTCGTCGAATTCCCTCAGCAACTCCTTCTGTCTCGAGTTGAGGTTGACGGGAGTCTCGACCGCGGTCTCGATGATCATGTCGCCACGCAGGGAGCCGCGCACTTCCTTCATGCCCTTGCCGCGCAGGCGGAACTGGCGACCGGTCTGGGTTCCGGGGGGAATGGCGATCCTCGCACGCGTGCCCTCGATGGTCGGAATGTCCACGTCCCTGCCCAGGGCGGCCGAGGTGATGGAAATCGGCACGCGGCAGTAGACCGTGCTTCCCTCGCGCTGGAAGAAGGGGTGCGGCTCGATGGAGACAATGATGTAGAGATCGCCCGGGGGCCCACCACGCACCCCGGCCTCTCCCTTGCCCGAGAGACGGATGCGCATGCCATCCTCGATGCCCGGCGGAATGGTGACGCTGAGAGTCGTTTCCCTGTGCACACGGCCCGAACCCGAGCACGACGTGCAGGGATGGCTGATGACCCTGCCGGCTCCGCCACAGGCGGGACACGTCCTTTCAATCGAGAAGAAGCCCTGCTGGGTGCGCACCTTGCCGTAGCCCGAACACGTGCTGCAGGAGGTGGTCGCATCGGGGTCCTGAGCGCCGCTGCCGCCGCAGTCCTGGCAGGACACGCTGGTCGGCACGCGAATGTCGGTCTTCTTGCCGGAAAACGCCTCCTCGAGCGTGATCTCCATGTCGTGGCGGAGATCCGCGCCCTGCATGCCGCCACCGCGGCGGCGGCGGCCACCGCCGCCAAAGTTGCCGAAGAGGTCGTCGAAGACGTCCGCGAAGCTGCTGGCGAAGTCATGACCCTGGCCGGCTCCCATGGAACCGTCGAACGCCGCGTGCCCGAAACGGTCATAGGCGGCCCGTTTCTGCGTGTCCTTGAGAACCTCGTAGGCTTCGTTGACCTGCCTGAACCTGACCTCCGCGTCGGCGTCGCCGGCATTGCGGTCAGGATGATACTTCATCGCAAGCTTGCGATACGCCTTCTTGATGGCGCCCTCATCAGCATCACGAGCGACACCGAGCACATCATAGAAGTCCTGTTCAGCCATGACCCTGGCTCGTCCTCGGACGGTCAGGCGGTGCCGCTTTTCCTGTCGTCGTCAACTTCCTCGAAGTCGGCATCAACGACACCGTCATCGCCATCGTCGCCACCGTCGGACGTTTCCTGCTGGTTCCGGTAGATCGACTCTCCGAGCTTCATGGCCGCCTGGGTCAGGGCCTGGGTGGCCGACTGGATCGCCTCGACATCCTCGCCGTCACGCGCCTCGCGGACATCCGAAATGGCCGCCTCGATGGTTGTTCGGACTTCAGGTTCGACCTTGTCGCCATGTTCGCCGAGCTGCTGTTCGGTGGAATGGGCGAGCGCATCGGCGGCGTTCCTAGCCTCGACGAGGGCACGTTTCCTGCTGTCCTCCTCGGCATGGCTCTCCGCATCCTTCACCATCGAGTCGATCTCGTCATCGCTCAGTCCGCCGGAGGCCTGAATGCGGATCTGCTGTTCCTTGCCGGTTGCCTTGTCCTTGGCCGACACGTTGACGATGCCGTTGGCGTCAATGTCGAATGTGACCTCGATCTGCGGAATGCCGCGGGGAGCCGGGGCAATGCCGACGAGATCGAACTGCCCGAGCAGCTTGTTGTCGGCTGCCATCTCCCGTTCACCCTGGGACACCCTGATCGTGACCGCCGTCTGGTTGTCATCGGCCGTCGAGAAGACCTGGCTCTTGCGCGTCGGTATGGTCGTGTTGCGGTCGATCAGGCGGGTGAAGACACCACCGAGCGTCTCGATCCCGAGGGAAAGCGGCGTCACGTCGAGGAGCAGCACGTCCTTGACGTCGCCCTGCAGGATGCCGCCCTGGATGGCCGCTCCGATGGCCACCACCTCGTCGGGATTGACCCCCTTGTGCGGTTCCCTTCCGAAGAACTGCTGCACTTTCTGCTGTACCTTGGGCATGCGCGTCATGCCGCCCACCAGCACCACCTCGTCGATCTCTCCGGCCGAGTACCCGGCATCCTTGAGCGCCTTCTTGCAGGGGACCAGTGTGCTCTCGATGAGATCATCGACCAGGGCCTCGAGCTTGGCCCGGGTCAGCTTGATCGTCAGGTGCTTCGGTCCCGATTGGTCAGCCGTGATGAAGGGAAGGTTGATCTCCGTCTGCACGGCGCTCGACAGTTCGATCTTCGCCTTCTCGGCCGCCTCCTTGAGGCGCTGCAGGGCCAGCTTGTCGGCCCTCAGATCGATGCCGTTTTCCTTCTGGAACTCCTCTGCAAGGTAGTCGAGAACCCGCTTGTCGAAGTCCTCGCCACCAAGGAACGTGTTGCCGTTGGTCGACTTGACCTCGAAGACGCCGTCGCCGATCTCGAGTACCGACACATCGAAGGTGCCGCCCCCGAGGTCGTAGACGACGATGGTGCCGGAATCCTTCTTGTCGAGACCGTAGGCCAGCGCCGCTGCGGTGGGTTCGTTGATGATGCGCAGAACCTCCAGCCCGGCAATCTTCCCTGCATCCTTGGTGGCCTGGCGCTGGCTGTCGTTGAAGTAGGCGGGAACGGTGATGATCGCCTGTGTCACGGGCTGTCCGAGATGGGCCTCGGCGGTCTCCTTCATCTTCTGGAGGATGAAGGCGCTGATCTGGCTCGGACTGTAGTTCTCGCCCCTGGCGGCAACCCAGGCATCCCCGTTGTCCGCCTTGACGATCCTGTAGGGGACGAGCTCCATGTCCTTGCGGGTCATCGGATCATCGATTCGCCGGCCGATGAGGCGCTTGATGGCGAACAGGGTGGCTTCGGGATTGGTCACAGCCTGGCGCTTGGCCGACTGGCCGATCAGACGCTCGCCGCTGTCACTGAAGGCGACCATCGACGGCGTGGTGCGCACGCCCTCCGCGTTCTCGATCACGCGTGCACTGGACCCGTCCATGACGGCCACACACGAGTTGGTGGTTCCAAGATCGATACCGATGACTTTGCTCATCACGTCAACTCCTCAGGTGTTCCGGCGGGTCGGTGTCGAAGCCCTGCGCCCGGCGCTCCGCAATGACCCCTTGTCCTCATGTCACTGTAGTGGTTGAGATATAGGTCTCGCTGGCCCGCCCGCAAGACGCGAATCCCGTTCCTCAGCGAAGAGGGCCGGACCTTCACGACTGATCGTCCGCCGGCGCCTTCGCCACGCCCACCATGGCCGGACGAAGCAGGCGATCGTGAATCGTGTAACCGACTCGCATGACCTGCATGACGTGCCCTGCCGCGACATCGGCGCTCTCCACCTCGAACATCGCCTGATGAAGATTCGGATCAAAGGGCGCACCCATGGCTTCAACCGGGCGAATACCGTGCCGCTCGAGAATGCTGGCGAATTCCTTGAGGGTCATCTCGACACCCTCGATGAGTCCCTTGCTCCCTTCATCCGCCCGCGCCTCGTCTGTGACGTACTCCAGGGCCCGCGCCAGGTTGTCGGCCACCGCCAGCACATCTCCGGAAAACTGCCGCATGGCGAACTTCCTGGCATCCTCGACATCCTTCAGGGACCGCTTCCTGATGTTCTCCGTCTCGGCCGCGGCGCGCAGCAGGCGGTCCTTCAGGTCCGCCACCTCCTCTTCAAGCTCGGCGATCCGTGTTTCCTCGTCGCGGGATTCCGCATCGGCGGCAGATTCTTCTGCCTCCGCCGCTCCGGCATCAACGTCGTCCTCGCACTCTGCGCTCTGTTCGCTTTTGGTTTCAGGCGTGGTTGTCATGTGTCCTTCCTGTTCAGGTGTCGGTACGGCCGTCAACTCAGCAGGCGGCCGACGACACGCGCCGTGTAATCCACCATGGGAATGATCCTGGCGTAGTTCATGCGGGTCGGGCCGATGACGCCGAGGGTGCCGATGAAGCGTCGCGATTCATCGGTGACCGGAGCCACGATGGTTGCGCAGCCCGACAGGCGGAAGAGATCGTTGTCGGCGCCAATGAAGATGCTGACTCCATCAGCGTCCTGGGTGAGGTCGATAAGCTGCATCATGTGCCTCGCCTGGTCGAGCTTGTCGAGCAGATCGCGGATGCGTTCGAGGTCATCCATGGCCTTGATGTCATCGAGCAGGTTGGCCTGTCCCCGGACGATCAGCATGGCGCGGTCATCGTCGGCCCGGTCTCCCGTCCACGTCGCGATACCGGCCTCCACCACCCGCCTTGACAGGGTATCGAGTTCCGCCTCGTGGAGATTGAGTTCGCGGGTGATCTCGTCAACCGCCTCGGCAAAGGTCCGCCCCGCGAGCCGGGCCGAGAGATAGTTGCCGGCACGCATCAGGGTCGAGGGCGTGACTCCGGAGGGAAGCTGGATGATGCGGTTCTCCACCATGCCGTTCTCGTGGACGACAATGACGAGGGCCCGGTCGGCAGAGAGGGACACGAACTCGATGTGACGGTAGGGCGTGTCCATCTTCGGTGCCACGACAACGCCGGCATGTCGCGTGAGATCCGAAAGCAGATTGGTTGCTGCTTCCAGGACCTCCTCGTGGTTGCGGCCCGCTTCCTGACATGCCGCAACGATGGCCGCGCGGTCGTCTCCTGAAGGATCCCCGACCTCCAGGAGAGCCTCGACAAAGAGCCTGAGCCCGAGATCGGTGGGCTGGCGCCCGGCGCTCGTGTGGGGAGCGGCGATCAGGCCGGCATCCTCGAGGTCCGACATGATGTTGCGCACGGACGTGGCCGACAGCGTGCTCGGGAACTTGGCCGCGATCGAACGCGAACCGACAGGCTCTCCCGTGCGGACGAATTCGTCCACCAGAATGCTGAGGATCTTGCGTGACCGGCTGTCGAGTTCCTGAATCACATGGCCCGCCATGGGTGAAAACTGCCCCTGCCGCCATGGACGGCAGGGGTGGAGGACAATCCGCCGCAGTCCATGTAGGAACTGATGTCCCTGAATTCAACGTGTTCCGGGGTCCGGACACACTTCCCAAGATCGGCCGCTGAGTCTAGTTTGCAGGTTCACAGCATCATCCTGCCATGCCATGACCCGACCATCCGGCCGCGCCGCCGATGAGCTGCGCACGATCGAACTTCACACCGGCGCCGCCCGACATGCAGAGGGTTCCTGCATGGTGCGTTTCGGCCATACCCGGGTGCTGTGCACCGCCTCTCTCGAGGGACGCGTTCCGGTATGGATGAGAGGACAGGGCAGGGGCTGGGTCACCGCGGAGTACGGCATGCTGCCGCGCTCGACCCACTCCCGCACCATGCGCGAGGCATCGCGTGGCCGGCAGTCCGGCCGCACCCTCGAGATCCAGCGCCTCATCGGCCGCAGTCTGAGGGCCGTGATCGATCCTGCCAGGCTCGGCGAACGCCAGTTCATCGTCGACTGCGACGTCATCGAGGCCGATGGTGGCACCCGCACGGCGGCCATCACCGGAGCGTACGTGGCGCTTCGCCAGGCCATCGATGCCGTCCTTCCCGGACACGAGCAGGATGCCCGACCGGTAACGGGCATGGTGGCGGCCGTCTCGTGCGGCATCGTTGCCGGTGCCGCGGTTCTCGACCTCGACTACGAAGAGGATTCCACGGCCGAGGCCGACGCCAATTTCGTGATGACGGACACGGGCGCGATCATCGAGATTCAGACGACAGCCGAGAGAAAAGCCTTCACCCGCGACCAGTTCAACCAGCTGTTCGATCTCGCCCGGGACGGTATCGAACACATCGTCGGACTGCAGCGCTCGGCGCTGGCAAAGGGTTGATGGCACTTCCTTCACATCTCGTCATTGCCAGCCACAATTCCGGCAAGGTGGCGGAGATCGCCGACCTCCTGCACGGCCTCGACATCCGTGTCACTGGTGCAGGAGATCTCGGACTTGCCGTCCCGGAGGAGACCGGAGAGACCTTTGCGGCCAACGCACTGCTGAAGGCCACGAGCGCCGCGCAGGCCACAGGTCTGCCGGCACTGGCTGACGATTCCGGCCTTGCTGTCGCCGCTCTCGATGGTGCACCGGGCATCCATTCCGCCCGCTGGGCGGGTGAGGCTCGCGACTTTGACGCCGCCATTGCCCGCCTCGAGCGCGCCCTTGCCGGTGTGCCGGCTCCCCATGCCGCCTTCCACTGTGTCCTCGCCCTTGCCTGGCCGGACGGAACGAGCCGAACCTTCTCCGGCGTGGTCGAAGGGACACTCACCTTTCCACCGAGGGGAACGAACGGGTTCGGCTATGATCCCGTCTTCGTGCCCGCCGGGGATGTCCTGACCTATGGCGAGATGTCGATGACCGGGAAGATGGCTACCAACCATCGCGCCCGGGCCTTCCAGGCGCTCATGGTGGAGCTGGCGTGATGGCCGCCCCGGGATTCGGGGTCTATGTTCACTGGCCCTTCTGTCAGTCGAAGTGTCCCTACTGCGATTTCAACAGCCATGTCCGCACGGAAATCGACGAGGCGTCATGGTGCCGTGCCCTCACCCGCGAGGTCGCCTACATGGCCTCCCTTGCACCTCGGCGCGAGGTCACGAGCATTTTCTTTGGCGGCGGAACACCGTCACTGATGGCGCCGGCGACGGTCGAGGCGGTCCTTTGCGCCATCGCCGGTCACTGGACCGCCGGACCGGATGTGGAGGTGACTCTCGAGGCGAACCCGGGATCATCCGAGGCGCGCCGCTTTGCCTGCTACCGCAGCGCCGGCATCAACCGTCTCTCGATCGGTGTCCAGGCTCTCGACGACCCTGCCTTGCGGGCGCTCGGCCGGCGCCATGATGTTGCCGAAGCACGCGCCGCCATCGCGACCGGACGGCGGATCTTCGATCGCCTCTCCTTCGATCTCATCTATGGCCGCAGCGGCCAGACCAAGGCCGCCTGGCGCGACGAACTGGCAGAGGCGCTCACCCTGGACGCCGATCACCTGTCGCTCTATCAGCTCACCATTGAGCCCGGCACCCGGTTTGCCACACTGTCGGAGCGCGGTGACCTCATCCTCCCGCCTGCCGATGCGCGGGCCGACATGCGGGACATCACCCAGGATCTCACCTCTCAGGCCGGGCTCCCGGCCTACGAGGTTTCCAACCACGCGCGACCGGGAGAGGAATGCCGGCACAATCTCGTCTACTGGCGTTCCGGTGAATGGGTCGGTGTCGGCCCCGGTGCCTGCGGCCGCCTCGACGCCGCGCCCGGAATCAGCATCGAGCGGCGCCAGCAACGGCGTCCGGAGACATGGCTTACCTGCGTCCACCAACAGGGTCATGCGGTCTGTGAGGAAGAGACGGTGAAGGGCGCGGAGCGCCTGCGGGAGGTGCTCATGATGGGACTGCGACTCACCGCCGGACTCGATGGCGACGACCTCGCCCGCGCTGCCGGCCCGGACTGGTCCGACCGTCTCGATGCGTCGGCCCTTCGCACCCTTGTCGATGCCGGCTTCCTCCAACGGTGCAACAACGGCCTCGCCACAACGCCCCGCGGTCGCGATGTCCTCAACGCCGTCCTGGAAAGGTTGTTGTAGGTTCCGGCAGGAAGGTCAGGCGCCGGGATCCGCCGGTGGAGCGAAGGCGGCGGGGGCTGGATCCTCGATGACAGGACCGGCCGGAGTGATGCGCATGACGGCAAGCTGTCTTTCGGTGCGACCGTCGCCGAGGAAGCGGAAGAGCCCGTCAATCCCGCCAAAGCCCCGCCAGTCGGTGATCTGGCGTTGCCACGGGTCCGAGATGACGGCGGAAACCAGGGCCATGGCGTCGTAGGCGGGTGTCACCGGATCGCCGGGATCGTAGCCGAAGGTGTCACGGAAGCGGCTCAGCATGGCGCTGCGTCCGGCATCGGGCGGCACGGCGAACCATGTGCCGTTCATGACCGGTTCGCGAAACAGCGCCGGATCATCGAGGGTGCCGAGGCCGAACAGCTGGACATCGCCGGCGCGAAAGTCGTGATGACCCATCCAGGCCGCAGTTCTTTGCAGGAGAGGAATGGAACCGGGAAGGAACACGGCATCGAAGGCACGAAGGCTCCCGGAATCGAGCAGCCTCTCGATCGCCACTTCCGCCGCGAGCCCTCCCCGATCCTGCAGCATGGCGACAGCTCGCTCCATGTCGCCGGGGAGAACGGGGGTGCTGGCCAGGGCGGCCACGGCGGCATCAACGTCGTTGCCTGCAGGGTCATGATACACCTCGGCGGTGACAAACCCGCCTGCCTCGGCAACCGCCTCGCGCAGGAGTCCGGCCATGCGCTCGCCGAAAGGAGACCGTGGCGCCAGCAGGGCAAAGCGCACGCTGCCGGTCGCCACGGCATGGCTGACAAGGCGCCTTACCTGGTGTTCCGGAGTATGGCCCATCACGAGAATGCCGGCTCCGGCAGGATCGGATGAGAGGGCAAAGACATGCCGATCAGGTCCGGCGAGTATGGCTGCGGCTTCGTCGACGGACCGGGCAAGCAAGGGTCCGATCACCGCATCGACACCGGCGGCGGCGACCTGCCGTGCTGCCGCCGCCGCATCGCGGGCGGTATCCGCTACGACGAGTTCGATGTCGTCGCGACCGATGTCGAAGAGCGCCAGGGTGGCGGCATCAAGAAGGCCGCGGCCCAGCCCTCCGAGCTCCCCGGAAAGCGGCACCAGAAATCCGACCTTGTAGCCGGCCGTTATCGATTCAATGGCGGCGCCGGCCTCATCCGGTTCGGCAACCGGCCCCGACTCCTCCACAACGGTCTCGGGTTCGCTGACGACGGCAGCTTTCTTCGGCACGGTCTGGCAGGCTGCCAGAACCAGTGCGACGAGAATGAAAAACGTTCGTGTCATCACGAGCGATCATGCGTCGCGACGCCGGCAAGGTCCACCCGACCTTGATCCGAGCGGCATGATGCGCGCATTATGGGTCCATCCATCCATCAGAGGCGTCATGCCCGCCCTTCTCCTTCTCCTCATCGTTGCTCCACTGCTTGGAGGATGTGTCGGCCTCGCCGTGGGGGCCGTAGCCACGAGCGGCGTGTCGATTGCCGAGGAACGCAGTCTTGGCGAGCAGATCGATGACCTGACGATCACCTTCGACATTTCCCAGCGTTTCACTCGGTTCAACGAGACCAGCGAGAACTCGCTCTCCGGCGTTTCCCTCGATGTGACCGAAGGACGCGTCCTGCTCACCGGGAACGTCGCCGAAGCAAGCCTGCGCATCGAGGCCGTGCGACTCGCCTGGCAGGCCGAGGGGGTCGTCGAGGTCAGAAACGAGATCGACGTCGACGCGGCCAATGCCGGAAGCTGGTCCCTCGAGGATATCGCCATCTCCAACGAACTGCGCGGCCTGCTGCTGTTCGATTCCGATGTCTCCAAGATCAACTTCAACGTGGAGACCGTTGATCGCGTGGTCTACATCACGGGAATCGCACAGGATCACGCGGAACTCGAACGTGTGCTCAACCACGCGCGCACGATATCCGGTGTCGAGGAGGTGGTGAGCTACGTCCGCGTCCTGGACGGCTGAGCCTCGCTTCCATGCCGCTTGGCGTTGCATTCCAGATGGATCCGGTTGAATCCGTCGACATCGATGCGGACACCACCTTCGTTCTCGCCCTCGAGGCCCAGGAACGCGGACACGGGTTGTGGGTCTACCAGCCCGACGATCTGGTGTTCCGCGACGGCGCCGTCCTTGCCCGTTGCCGGCCGATGGCCCTGAGGCGCAGGAAGGGAGACCACGTCAGTCTCGACGAGCCGCGCTGGCTGGACCTGTCGACGGTCGACGTGGTGCTCATGCGCCAGGATCCGCCGTTCGACATGGCCTACATAACCGCCACCCACCTTCTCGAGAAGCTGCTTCCCTCAACCCTGGTGGTCAACGATCCGGCCGGGGTGAGAAATGCCCCCGAAAAACTCTTCGCGACGGAGTTTCCGGGCATCATGCCCCCGACCCTGATCACCCGTTCCCTGGAAGCTCTCAGGACGTTTCGTGACGAGCATCGCGACATCATCGTCAAGCCGCTCTACGGCAACGGTGGCGCCGGCGTCTTCCACATTCCCCCCGGAGACGAAAACCTTGCGTCCCTCCACGAGATGTTCACCAGCGTCTCGCGGGAGCCGTTGATGGTCCAGACCTACCTGCCGGAGGTCCGTCAGGGGGACAGGCGGATCATTCTCATCGATGGCGAGGCGGCCGGTGTCATCAATCGCGTGCCGCCTGCGGGCGAGGCGCGCTCCAACATGCATGTCGGGGGCCGGCCCGAGCGTGCGGCCATGACACCGCGCGACCGCGAGATCTGCCGCATCATCGGACCGGAACTGGTGCGCCGCGGAATGATTCTCGTCGGCATCGACGTCATCGGCGACTGGCTGACGGAAATCAATGTCACCTCGCCCACGGGAATCCAGGAGATCAACCGTTTCGACGGCAGCAGACTGGAATCCAGGGTCTGGGATGCGATCGAGAAACGCTGTGCGGACCGGCGGTCCTGACCCGGGAGGTCAGCCGCGCAGAGCGTCGATGGCATCGAGGCCGACGATGCTCCCGCTGAATTCGGCCATGGCATCGACGAGGCATCCCCACAGATAGACCGCCGAGGCGCTGTCGAAGATCAGGTCATAGGCAGGCGCCGCACCCCGGTCGTTGTGCAGGACGATGACGTTCATGCGTGCCACGCTGGTCTGCGCGATAGCGTGGTCTGCAAAGCGGCGGCCTCGCAGATCGACACCGCACATCTTCGCCATCATCGCTGCGCTCTCGCTTCCGGTGACGACCAGCCGCGCACTGGCGTCGGCGCGCGGCACCGGAAAGCAGACGGCATCGTCCATGGACCAGGCCCTTGCGAGACGATCGATCAGTGTCGCCTCCTCGTCATCGGCGAGCAGCAGGAGTTCCCCCGAGGAAAGCCGGCAGGCCAGGGTGCCGTCGTCCTGCCGTTGGGCCTGGTTGGGCTCTGGCAGGAACACGCCCTGGTCCCGGATCCAGTCGGCCATTCCCCAGCCCTTGTATCCGGCCCGCGGCAATGCCGTCAGATCGGCGATGGCGAGACGGGCCGCCGCGTCCGCCTCGCCGGACGCATCACCGTAGTGCGCCGGCGCACCGAATCCGTTCACGGCGCGCCATCGGGCACCTGCCTCGCGACAGACCCGGTAGAGATGGGATCGACGCTGGAACGTCTCGGGCCGTGTCATCGGCCCTTCTCCCGGGGAGCGACCGGCGGTACTCATGGATCAGCGTTCCCTGGTTCCTGACGGGCGTTCTCCGGGTCGAAGAAGGGCAGTGGAACGACCCTGCAGTCGACGAGCGTACCGGACGTGATTCTCACCCGGCGTCCCTCGATGCGCCCTGAATTGATCCTCACCTGGAAGGTGCTGCCCGGCTCTGCCTGGTCGGGCGCCACGTAGGCGAGCCCGATGACCTTGTCGAGAGTCGGCGAGTAGCTGCAGGACGTCACCCTGCCGGTGATGTCCCCGTCGCGGATCACCAGGTGGCACTCCCTGGGGATACTGCCGTCGGAAGCGCGGGATTCGATCTCGAATCCCACCAGCTTGCGCTGGACATTGTCGCGCTGGATGTCGATGGACCGCTTGCCGATGAAGAAGGGACGCTTCTTGGCCAGGGCCCAGTCCATGTCCGCTTCCAGGGGGTTGGTGAGGCCGTCGGTGTCCTGACTGACGATGATGTGACCCTTCTCGAGACGCAGAAGTCTCTGGCATTCCACACCGAAGGGCCTGATGCCGTGATCCCTGCCCGCTTCCATCAGGGCATCCCACAGGGCTTCGCCCGAGTGAGCCGGACAGTGGATTTCGTAGCCCAGCTCGCCGACGAAACCGACCCTGAGGAGACGGCAGGGAATGCCGGCGACATTCGCCTGCCTGACGGCCATGTAGGGGAAGGATTCGGCGTCGAGCTTCTCGTCGGTGAGGCGGGTCAGCACGGCCCGTGACCGTGGCCCGGCAATGTTGACGCCGCTGAGGGCACCCGTGACGTTGGTGATGTCGACCCTGAGCCGCCACTGTGCATTCCAGAACAGCATCTCCTGGTAGACACCATCGACGCCGGACGTGGTGGCCGTGACGTAGTAGTGGTTCTCATGCAGCCTGCAGGCGACTCCGTCATCCGTGATGACGCCGGTCATGTCGGTCATCAACGTGTAGCGGGCGCGCCCCACCAGTTGCTTCCTGTAGGCCCAGGTGTACATGCGTTCCATCATGTCCGCGGCGTCGGGACCACGGATTTCGAGCCCGCCCAGGGTCGACACGTCGATCAGACCGACCTTCCCCCGGACATGACGCGCTTCGCCCTCGATGACGGCGTCCCGATCCTCGCCGCCATAGTGTTCCGGACGGTACCAGACGCCCGCCTGCATCATGCGGGCGCCGGCCTCGACATGACGCCAGTGCATGGCGGTGAGGCGCTCGGGCTCGAAACTGCGCCCGGCCAGGACGCCCAGCTTCTCGGCCGTGTAGGGCGGCCTCTGTGTTGTCATTCCGGCCTCGTTGACGCTGATGCCGTTCTCCCGGGCGTTGAGGCGTATCGCGTTGAGCCAGGAGTGGCGGCCCTGGCTCGGACCCATGCCGCAGGTGGAGAAGCGCTTCATCAGCTCGATGTGGGTGTAGCCCTCCGCGACCGCATCCTTCAGATCGTGGATCTGCAGGTCCTCGTCGAAATCGACGAAATCGCGGCCCTTCGGGTGCTCGAACATGGGCCAGGGATGATTCTGCCCTGTTTCGCCGCGGTCGTTGCGCACCGCCGGCATCGCGGTGCCGTTGAAACCGGCGTCGCGGGCGGCCAGCCAGCCGGCGCGCCGGCCTTCCTCGATCACCGTGTCGATGCGGAAACACCCGGCCACCGATCCCGCAGCGTGCATGCCGGCGGGCAGCTGGCCGATCTCGAGCATGGACGTCGTCTCGTTGTAGGGTGTCCGGCCGCCGGCGTGCCAGACGAGGTTGGCGGCGGGTTGCCAGCCGACCGACGTCACGATGGTGTCGCAGTCATGAACGTCATGGCGCGCGGCTGTCGTGCCGGGTCCGGTGATCTCCGCTATGTGCGCCGCCTCGATGGTGTCCTTCCACCGGCCGGGCTCCGCCACGACCACGGTCGATCGCGGCCTGATCGGCACCCCGTGATCGGCCACCGCCACCGCCAGGTCGTGCCGCGGCACGGCAGGCCCGAGTTCGGCCACCGCGGCAATGTCGACCCCGGCGCCGATCAGATCGAGCGCGGCGGAGTAGCCGTCGGCGTTGGCCGTGGCGATGACAGCGCGGCCGCCGGGCCTGACACCATGCCGGTTGACCAGGCGCTGGACCGCCGAACCGTACATCACCCCGGGAAGATCGTTGTTGCGGAACGCCAGGGGTTGTTCCCAGGATCCGGTGGCCACGACCACGGATTTGGCCCGCACCTTGAACATGCGGTTGCCCTGGATGACGGGAATGAAGTGGTCCGTGAACCAGCCGTTGGCCGCGGCGCCGGCCAGCACACGGATGTTGTCGCATCCCTCGACCGCCGCCACGAGCGTCTGCCGCTCTCGCGCGGCCCGTTCTCCCTCCGCATCGAAACGCGCATAGGTCAGAGAGCCGCCCAGGCACGGATTCTCTTCGACGAGCAGGACCTCGATTTCGCGGCTGACCGCCGCCGCCTCGAGGGCCGCCGCCATGCCCGCCGGGCCGCCGCCGACAACGACCACGTCGGCCCACAGGTACTGCTTGTCGTAGTAGCCGTGCGGCGTCTCGGAATTGACCGAGCCCAGACCCGCAAGGCGGCGGACCACCGGCTCCCACGCCTTCCATGCGCCCTTCGGGCGGTAGAACGTCTTGTAGTAGAAACCGACCGGCAGAAACCGCCCGAGGTGATCGAGAAGGCGCGCGTGATCGTTGTCGAGGCTGCCGAAGACATTCTGTGGCTCGACCACCATGCCATCCTCGATCAGCCGCGTATCGGCCGCCACATTGGGCTCATCGCCAATCTGCACGAAACTGTTGGCATCGTGACCGGCAGCCGACAGCGTTCCCCGAGGACGGTGATACTTGAAGGAACGCGACAGCACCCTGACACCGGCGGCAAGCAGGGCGCTGGTGACGGTGTCCCCGGCGTACCCCTCGTGACGGCGCCCGTCGAAGCTGAAGGAGAGCGGCCTCGAGCGGTCGATCAGCTGGTCCGCTGACGCGGGAAGGCGTCCGGGGGTCATCGTTCCTCTCCGAATTCGGCAAGAAAGTCGCCGGCCGGCCAGGTCCGGAGAATCTCGTCGGTGCGGGTGTCACGTTCGGCGACGAACCAGTAGGCGGTGGGCGTGTGATACCACCATTCGCGGATGATGCCCGCGGTGTTGTTCTCGAGGTAGACGTAATCGATCCACTGGGCGTGGTCACAGTCCGGTGGCGGCAGGTGCTCCACCTCGCCGCCGCAGGAGAACTCGGAGATGTTGCGCGGACCGTTGAGCGGGCACGGCATGATCTTCATGGTCTGACGGCCTCCTCAGTGACCCACGCTGGCCGCGCCCTTTTCCCCGACCAGGTTGAAGTCGTGGTAGCGCTGGAGGGCAAACGGCTGAATGAGGTCCCCGACTTCACCGGTCGCCAGCATGCGTGCATTTTCCTTGCCGCACACCGGCGTGGCCTTGAACCCCCACGTCCCCCAGCCGGCGTCGATATAGTAGTTGTCGACGGGGGTCTCTCCCATGATCGGCGCGAAGTCCGGCGTCATGTCCGTCATGCCGGCCCACTGCCGCAGCAGCTTCACTTCTGAAATGAAGGGAAGCAGTTCAAGAAGGTGCATCATCAGACCCTCCTTGAAGTCGAGCGTCGAGCGCGTCATGTAGACCCCGTAGGGGTCCGTCGAACCGCCCATGACGAGCTCGCCACGGGACGACTGGCTGACGTAGACGTGCAGGCTTCCCGAGACGACGATGGCGTCCAGGAAGGGCTTGAGGGGCTGGCTGACACAGGCCTGAAGCGGCACCGTCTTCAGCGGCAACCTGAAGCCCGCCATCGCCGCCACCTCGCCGGACATGCCGGCCACGGCCTGCAGCACCTTGCCGGCGCGGATGGTTCCCCTGTTGGTCTTCACCCCTGTGACACGTCCAGCGTGACCGTTGGCTCCGGAGATCTCGAAGCCCGTGACTTCCGTGTTCTGGTGAATGTGGACGCCGCGGCGCGCCGCGCCGGCGCCGTAGCCCCATGCCACCGCATCGTGACGGGCAATGGCTCCGGGCGCATGGTAGAGCGCCCCAAGGATGGGGTAGCGGACATCCTCGGAGTAATCGAGCTGCGGCACCATCTTCTGGAGATCGTCCCGCATCACGAGTTCCGATTCGATACCGAAGTGCTTGTTGACCTCGGCCCTCCACCGCATGGTCCTGATGGCGCTGTCCGTATGCGCCAGGGTGTAGTGGCCGCGCTCCGAATAGAGGATGTTCATGTCGAAGTCGTTGGAAAGGTCTTTGTAGAGCCTCACCGACTCGTCGTAGAACTTCACGCCCTCCGGTGTCAGGTAGTTGGACCGGATGATCGCCGTGTTGCGGCCCGTGTTGCCGCCGCCGATGTACCCGCGTTCAAGCACCGCGACATCGGTGATCCCGTGATCGACAGCGAGATAATAGGCGGTTGCCAGGCCGTGACCGCCACCGCCGACGATGACGATGTCGTATGAGTCCTTCAGGTCTCCGGGTTCGGGAAAGGCGTCCGGGACGCTGCGACGCCTGGTGAGGCCGTGTTTGAGCAGGGCGAATGGCATGGAGGATTCGCTCCTCGCAGGAAGGCGGAGGTGTAAACCAGAGGCCGGACCCTGTCCATGCCGCCGGTACGTTTCAGGTCGACGATCCGGGAAGCATCGGACCGAGATCGTGCCCGGCGAGGACATGGACGTGGAAGTGGGGAACGACCTGGTGACCGTCCCGGCCCTGATTGGCAATCAGCCTGTGACCGCGGTCGCGAATCCCGAGCTCATCGCAGACCGCCGCCACGGTCCTCCAGAAGGCGACGATCTCCGCGTCACTGGCGTTGCGGTGGAAGTCGTCGTGGGCAATGTAGCGCCCCTTGGGGATGACAAGCACATGTTCGGGAGCCTGGGGCGCGATGTCCCTGAAGGCGAGCACGTGTTCATCCTCGCGGACCCTGGTGCAGGGAAGCTCGCCGCGCAGGATCTTCGCGAAGATGTTCTCGTCGTCATACGTGTCGAAATCGATCGCCATGGACACCCTTCCCGGCCGCATTCATTCCCTATCAAGCAGAAACCTCAGTCCGTATCAAGCGCGTATCCTGCCGTGCGGACGGTGCGGATGAGATCGGCTCCGCCGGTCACGTTGAGCGCCTTCCTCAACCGGCCGATATGCACATCGACGGTTCGATCACCAATGAACGAGTCGATACCCCAGACCCTGTCGAGAATCTGTTCGCGGCCGAACACCCGTCCCGGATTTTCCATGAAGAGTCTGAGAATGGCGAACTCCTTCGGCCCGAGATGAATGCGCCGGCCGCCACGCACGACGCGCCGCCCGGCAAGGTCCATGACAAGATCCGAACAGGCCAGGGAATCGCCGGCCAGGGCCGGGCGGATGCGGCGCAGCACGGCGCGCACGCGGGCCAGCAGTTCGGAAGGCGCAAAGGGCTTGGGCATGTAGTCGTCGGCGCCGACATCGAGACCCCTGACACGGTCCGCTCCATCGGCCCTCGCCGTCAGCATGATGACCGGCAGATGCGCGAGGCCGCGATCGCGGCGGATGCGCCGGCAGACCTCCAGTCCGCTGAGCGAGGGCAGCATCCAGTCGAGGATGACGATGTCCGGACTCTCCTCTTCGGCGAGGATGAGCGCCTCGCGGCCGTCGCCGCAGGTCAGGACCCTGAAACCTTCGGCCTCCAGATTGTAGCGTACCAGTTCGAGGATCGGTTCCTCGTCATCAACGACGAGGGCGGTGGCTTCTCGGGCCTTAGTTGCCGTTCTCGACTGTCTCACCGTCCACTCCGATCACGGAATCTGCCTTGGGCCGGTCGCGGTCCGGCAACTGGCCCAGAATCATGTAGGTCACCATCTCGGCAATGTTGGTGGCGTGATCGCCGATGCGTTCAATGTTCTTGGCCATGAAGTGGACCTGGGTTCCGGACGCAATGAGTTTCGGATCGGCGATCATGTCTGCGAG
>JAJEHK010000250.1 GCA_022823765.1 Alphaproteobacteria bacterium
CGCCGGAAATGCCCCGACACCAGGCGAACGAAGGCGATCCGGTCTCGATGACGCGGGTCGGTGTTGGCCTGGATCTTGAAGACAAAGCCCGTGACCTCGTCCGTGGTCGGTTCAACCGTGCGTTCGAGTGCCGGCCGCGGACCGGGTGGAGGGGCGTTCCCCACCAGCCCGCCGATGAGTTCGCGCACACCGAAGTTGTTGAGGGCACTGCCAAAATAAAGAGGCGAGAGATTGCCCGCGAGGTAGTCCTGCCGATTGAACGGAACCATCAGTTCCCTGGTCATCTCGACCTCGTCGCGCAACTGGGCGACGGCGTAACCGGGAAGCAGGGTGTCGAGTCCGGGCGAATCGATGCCTTCGCAGGCAATGCCGTCTCCGATCGTCTCTCCCTTGCCGCGCTGCATGAGGACGAGACGGTCGTGCACCAGGTCCCAGCATCCCCGGAAGTCGCGTCCCATGCCGATTGGCCAGCTCGCCGGCGCCACCTCGATCTGCAGAGTCTGTTCGACCTCGTCAATCAGATCGAAGGGATCGCGTCCGTCGCGATCCATCTTGTTGATGAAGGTTGTCACCGGCATGTCCCTGAGGCGGCACACCTCGAACAGCTTGCGGGTCTGGGCCTCGATGCCACGAGCGGCATCGATCACCATGACCGCACTGTCGACAGCTGTCAGCACCCTGTAGGTGTCCTCGCTGAAATCCTCGTGACCGGGGGTGTCGAGCAGATTGAAGGCACACCCCTGGTAGGTGAAGCTCATCACCGATGCGGTCACCGAGATGCCGCGCTCCTGCTCCACCTTCATCCAGTCGGAACGCGCCCGGCGGCGTTCTCCTCGCGCCTTGACGGCCCCGGCCAGCTGAATGGCGCCGCCGAACAGCAGCAGCTTTTCCGTGAGCGTCGTCTTGCCGGCATCGGGGTGGGAGATGATGGCAAATGTGCGCCGCCTGGCGACCTCGTGGTCGAGAGACATCATGATGACCTGGTGCCGCAATCAGATCCGATGTGTGCCGCCATCAAGGCAGTTTGTCCAGTTGCAAGAAGCGGGACATTTGATGGTGTCGGGTGATGCTCTATCCTCGGCCCATGAAGCGAGTCGTCGCAATTCTCGTGGTCCTCATCTCCATGGCGCCGGCACTGGCCGGCGGTGTCACCAGCGTCCTTTCCGCCACCGCCGTCAAGATCCAGGCTTACGTGAACCAGGGCAGGACTCTTGCCATCACCCTTCTGCCGCCTCCCGAGGTGATACTCTCCGGCACACTCGGTGTCGCCTTCGCTCCGGCGGATGACAGCCGACCATGGACGGGTGAACTGCCACGGGTGGTGACGGTGGACGCCGACTACTTCGATGGCCCGGTTCTGGAGACGTTTTCCTTCGACCGCAGCCGCCTTCACGAGCCGGCTGCCCTGGCCGTCACCTTCGGCGCATGCATCGGTGAAGCGCGGATCTGTGTCCTCGAGGAAGCCCTGATCACGATCAGCCCGGCCATGGACGGGGATGTGGATGTCGCCATCGCCCTCATCGGGCCGTAAGTTGCGGACCATCCGGAACGGGTTCGGACGCCGCTGTTGCGTCCTCAGTCAACGAGTTCGTGCCAGTGACCGTCCAGGCCAAGGAAACGGCCGCCGTCATGGAAGGTTGATGCCCCGGCGTCCGCTGCAACGCGAAGCATGGCCGGCAGTGGTTCCCCCGACGCTTCGAGGATGGCAGCCAGCGTGTCGTGTCCGATGTCGTCGATGAGTTCGAAGGGCCCCCTCTTCCAGGCAAATCCCCAGCGCATCGCGCGATCGATGTTGACGATGTCATCGGAAATCTCGCCTACCAGACCGGCCGCGTAGGCGAGAACACCGCCCATGAGATCCCGGGCGAAGTCTCCCGCAGCGCCCGAGGCGACCATGAGTTCCCGTGGAGACGCTGGCATCTCCGCAACATCCGGCGCCATCGTCGGGCGCCATCGAGCACCATCGAGATCAAATGTCTCGCGCAACCTGCCGCCGTCCTCTGTCCGGGTGACCCGGTAGAAGCCGCCCCGCGTCTTGCGTCCGAACTGGCCCCTCGCAAGCATCGCCTGCTCCTCTTGCGGGAATGTCGTGTAGAGGTGGCCCGTGTCGCCATCGGGGAGATTCACCGCCAGATTCCTGGCGACAAGGTCCATCACGTCAAGGCCAATGAGATCGATCAGACCGTAGAGCCCAGTCGGCGGCAGACCCACCGGGGCCGACATGAGGGCATCGATCTCCTCCATCTGCAGACCACCTTCTCGGCGCGCCTTTCCGGCCTTGTGGAGGCCCGAGAGCATCCAGAAACAGCCGATGCGGTTGCCTATGAAGTTCACGGTGTCCTTGGCATGCACGATCCCCTTGTCGAGCTTGGTCGAGCAGAACGCCGCCATCGCCTCGACCACCTCCGGCTCGGTCTCCTCACCGGGAACGATCTCCAGCAGTTTCATCACCTTCACGGGATTGAAGAAGTGGGTCACCACAACATCCCGGCGCAACCTTTCGGGCATGCCTTCGGTGATCGAACGCAGCGGGATGCCCGATGTGTTGGTGGAGATCACCGAACCGTCGCTGCGCCAGTGCTCGAGCTTCGTGAACATGTCGCGCTTGGTTGCGAGGTCCTCGATGACAGCCTCGCAGATCCAGTCGTAACCTGAGATCTTTGCCAGATCATCGAAGGTGCCGGTCTCGATCAGGCTGGCGCTGTCGGGATTGTCGATGGCCGGCGGACGTCCATCGGTGATGCGGTGCATCGCCGCATCCACGGTGTCGCGGTCCACGTCCAGGAGCAGGACCCTGCATCCCGCGTCTGCACACTTGCCGGCGATACCCGTTCCCATGGTTCCGGCACCGATCACGGCCACCGAGTTGATCGTTCGTGTCATGCCTCTTTACCCCAAGTCTCCAGGCGGGCCTCCCTATAGCACCGAGAGGGGATGCCGCGCGACAGCTGCCACCACGTTCTCCATCGTACGTGCCAGCATGGCGCCATCGTCCGCCACGACACGCACGAGAAGGCCGCACTCCCCTGGAAGCGACGACACGCCGGCATAGGCACCCGAGTGCGCCACAGCCTCGTTGAGGGTTTCGGCGAGGCCGGGTGCCGCAGCGCTGCCGCCAACCAGCCCAATCGTGCCGTGAACCACCACACCGGCGCACGCGAGCTCCTTCCCGGACGTCCGCAGGCGTTCGAGCACCAGGAGAGT
>JAJEHK010000203.1 GCA_022823765.1 Alphaproteobacteria bacterium
TAGTATGCGGTGGCAAGACCGTGACCACCGCCGCCTATGATCGCGACATCGTAACGTCTGCGGGGAACGCCCCGGCCGAACACAGGACCGGACCGGGGGCCGAGACCCAGAGCGGTCGCCATCAGATGAAAGAAGGAATAGTGGGCCATGGTATGCTCCGGCAATCTGCTTGGTTCCAACCTCGCCTGTCAATCTGTGATCACAGTCTTGACGGGTGGCAGGCCGGCTACCTAGGCTGGCAATCATGGGGGGTCGGTGCTTGGTGAATGCGTCACGACGGACTTTCCGGGGAAAGGAATAATGGCCGACCCGATATGCAGGCTTGACATCGTTGAACCGGAAGATGCCGACGGCCTGCTCCCGGAGACCCATGAGCCGATTCGGCGTTCCGACGGATCGGTGCACGATCTCTACAAGGCCATGTCCTTGCGCCCGGAACCGATCCGTTGGGCCGATGGCCACCTCCACAACCGTGAAAACGCCCTGCCTGAGTGGTATCTGGAACCGGTTGCGACCATGGTCGCGCGGCACACCAGCTGCGTCTACGCCCAGACCCATCATCATGGCGCCAATCTTCGCCTTCTCGTCGGCGATGCTGCCAGGGCAGACGCTATGCTGGACGCGGCGGCGGCAGGCAGGGAAACGGATGTCCCGGGATCGGCGCCATGAACCATCGACCAGAGCAAGACCGCTTGCCCGGGGACGGGCGGCTTGAGCCCGACCTCGAGCAAATGCGACGCGACGGCTATGCGGCCATCGACCTGCTGGTGGACCACCTCGCCACGCTTCCGGACCGTTCGGTCGGTCAAGTCGGTTCCGCAGACGAGATGGCAGAGCGCTTTTCCGCTGATCCGCCCGATGAAGGGCGCCCGTTCGAGGATGTCCTGTCACATGCCAAGAAGGACATCTTCGACAACAGCCTGCTTTGCAACCACCCGCGCTTTTTCGCCTTCGTGCCAGGTCCCAGCAACTTCTATGGCGTGCTGGGTGATGTGCTGGCGTCCGGTTTCAACATCTTTACCGGCACCTGGCTCGAAAGCTCCGGACCGTCTGCCCTCGAGCTTTCCATGATTGACTGGCTGTGCCGGTCGGTCGGCCTGCCGCCGCAGTCGGGGGGGCTGTTTGTCAGTGGCGGTTCGGTGGCCAATCTGACCGGACTGGCCGTCGCGCGCCATGACAGGCTCGATGATCAAACGACCGACGCCGTCATCTATTGCTCCGATCAGGTGCACGCATCCGTCGACAAGGCGCTCCACCTGCTCGGCTTCGGATCGCATCAACTGCGTCGGATCGGGACCGACAGCGATTTCAGGCTCGACCCAGACAGTCTTCGCCAGGCCATCGCCGGGGATCGTGCCCGGGGCAAGAGGCCGTTCTGTGTCGTTGCCAACGCAGGTTCGACCAACACCGGCGCCGTCGACCCACTGGCTCCCCTGGCTGACATCTGCAACAAGGAGGGGATGTGGTTTCACGTCGACGGCGCCTACGGTGCGAGTGCGGCGTTCGGTCGGCGGTCCGGAGAACTGCTGGCGGATCTCGGGCGTGCCGACTCCCTGGTTCTCGATCCCCACAAGTGGATGTTCCAGCCGTTTGAAATCGGCGCCGTCCTGGTTCGTGACAGGGCCCTGCTGGCCGGGACCTTCCGCACCTCGGCCGACTACATGCAGGACGCGAAGACGATCGGGCAGGAGGTCAACTTCTGCGACTACGGCATCCAGTTGAGCCGCGGTTTCCGGGCCCTCAAGCTCTGGGTCACCCTTCAGTGCCTGGGGCTGGACGCCATCAGGGAGGCGATCGACAGGGGCATTGCCCTCGCAGAGATGACCGAACTGGAAGTCCAGAGCGATGACCGGTTCGAGGTGACGTCACCGGCCTGCCTTGGCATCGTCACGTTTCGCTATGTCGGCAACGAGTCTGAGGCGCACGCGAGGCTCGACGAGATCAACGGTGCAATACCGCGCGAGATCATGGCGACCGGTGAGGCTGTCGTCACCTCAACCGTTCTGGACGGTCGCATGGTTCTGCGCATGTGCGTCATCAACCCACGCACCAGCGAACACGACATACACCGTACCGTCACCATGCTCGCCGAAGCGGGCGACCGCCTGACGCGTGATGGGACCTGAAGCTGATGAACTGGGGCAAGTCCCTTCGGGCGATATCACGCCTGAGGCGAAAGGCGGGTGACCGGATGGCCGCCGGTCATGCGGAGGTCGGCGGGGTCCGCGTCCCGGGCACTCTCGAAGTCGGCGTGGACTCGCACGGTCAATCCCGACAATGTGACGGTTTCCTGCCTGATGGCGATGTGTACAGAGGAGGCAATTCATGACGGCCTGGATCACCATGATCGAGGATTCAAAGGCCTCGCCCGAGTTGAAGGCCACTCTCGACAAGGCCCGCGGCCCGTCCGGCCGGGTGGACAACGTCATGCGTGTCCATTCGCTTCGGCCACACACCATGATGGGCCATTGGGAACTCTACATGAGCGTCCTCCACAACGATGGAAACGAACTCCCGATGTGGTTTCAGGAAGTGATCGCCTCCTGGGTCAGCATTCTCAATCGTTGCGACTATTCCCTCACCAACCACTTCGCCAACGCCCGCCACCTCATCGCGGATGACGAGCGTGCCGACGCCATCCTGGCAGCACTCAAGGCCGGACGCCCGGAGACGGCCTTCGAGACGGCTCAACTTGCCATGCTTCGCTATGCCGAGAAGCTGACCCTCGAACCCGGCACAATGGTCGAACACGACATTGCCGCCATGCGGGACTGCGGCGTTGACGACGGCGCAATTCTTGAAGTCAACCAGATCTGCGGCTACTTCAACTACGTCAACCGCCTGCTCAACGGGCTCGGCGTGACCCTCAAGGGCGACGTGGTGGGATTCTACGTTTCGCCCGAGCAAACGGCTGGTGAGACGACTGGAGCGACCTGACATGGGTTACGCCGCACACAAGGAGATCGACACCTCGGCCATACCGATCATCGATATCGGTCCGTTGCGCGACGGTTCCGCCGAGTTCGATGTGTCGAGAGAGATCCACGAGGCAAGCCGGGATGTCGGGTTTCTCTACATCCGCAATCACGGAATCGATCCGGACCTGATCGCCACAGCGCATCGCAAGGGACTGGCGTTCTTTCGTCAGGACGACGAGATCAAGCGGGAAGTTTCCATCAACAGGGATCACCGGGGCTACCTCAGACCCGGCGCCTCGAAGATGGATGATGACGCCGTTCCGGATCTCAAGGAGAGCTTCGTGTGGGGCCATGATTTCCCCCCATCAGAGAAGATGCGGCCCTTGCAGGGTGTCAACCAGTGGCCCATGTCGATGCCGGGCCTGCGCCCGGTTCTGGAACGTTATCTCGCTGCCGCGAGCGACGTGGCCCGACATGTCCTGCGCGGTTGTGCCCTGGGACTCGGCCTCACACCCGACACCTTTCTCCAACGGACCTCCATGCCGCTCAGCCGGGCTTCACTGACCTACTATCCACCCCAACCGGAGACACTGGGCCCCGAAGTCTTCGGCGTGTCGCCGCACACGGATTTCGGAGTTCTGACCGTGCTTTGCCAGGACGACGTCGGAGGCCTCCACGTTGAGGACTACGAAGGCCAATGGGTCGCCGCGCCTCCCGTTCCGGGCACACTTGTCGTCAACGTGGGTGACCTGCTGGCAAGGTGGAGCAACGGCAAGCTGCGTTCGACACCGCACCGGGTGATCAACCGGTCCGGGCGCGAGAGACTGTCGATCGTTCTGGCTTTCGACCCTGATTTCGACACCCTGATCGATCCGTCGGCATCGTGCGCGGACGGCGAGATTCCGGGGCACGATCCGATTGCCTGCGGCGACTATCTGGTATGGCGGATGGCCAGGGCATTCTCCTATGACGACGGGTTTTCCTGAGCGACTTTCTCGACGACAACCTGCGGGATGGTGCGCGCAGCCTGTTCCTTGACTGCGTCGGCATGGCGAGGAGCGACGATGTGCTTCTCGTGGGAAAGGACCACCGGCGCACCTTCTTCGATTCCGGAGCCTGCCGGGTTCTCGCCACGGCGACACGCGAATCGGGAGGCCGCCCGCAAATGGTGATCACGTTCGAAACAGAGGGAATCGAGGATGCTCCGGACGAGGTTGCTCGAGCCATGACCCGAGTGGACCGCACGATCTTCGTTTCCCGGCTCGGCGATCAGGTGCGGCTCAGAGAGATCGACGAACCTGGCACTCAGACGACGTGTTACCTCCACGACACCGGGCACTTGCGCAGAGCCTTTGCCCGCGTGCCATAGGGGCGTCTTCCGGAAGGGCGCGCGAACCCGCAACCCCGGCCGCTACTCTCGCCCGTCATCCAGCCGTGCCGGCGGGGTCCAGTATCGAAACTGGGGCGTCCAGTCGTCTTCGTCGATGCCGGCGAGTGCCAGAAGATTCCACAGGGAGCAGTAGAGGTCGCCGGGGCCAAAAATGACGCTGTTCCTGCGCAGCACCCGGTCCCCTGAACGCTCATAGAGCACCGCCCCCGGCATGTTGTCTCCACCTTCCATCACGGTCTGCTCGCGGATGTAGGATCCGCCCCCGTGAGAAGCGAGACGGAACCGCCAGTTCCTGGAGTTGGCGAAGTCGCGCTGGAGGCGGGGCGGATCCCGCGACAGCAGCACCACGGACATGACGGATTCAAGGTGTGCCAGAACACCGTTGAAACCGTCCGCCCACAGGGTGCAGAACCGGCATCCCTGACCCATGTTATGGATGGCAAGCAGGTGCTGTCTGTCTGCGAAGAGATCGAGCAGCGTGACATCGCCTCCAAGGCTCGCGAAGCGGTAGTCCGGCACCGACTTCGGTTCTGCCGCCTTGCGCAATTTGTTCAGCCTTGCGGTGAGATCGAAGATCTCCCGTTCGAGCTCGGCAATCTCCTGCTGCGACATGATGATCTCCATGGGACGACACGAGAAGGAAGGGCGACTTCGGTCACTCGACTATACAGCTTCGCGCTCCCTCGCCAATCGCAGCTGGCCGGCGCAGCTGGCCGGCGAGGTGCGCACGACCAGAGCAATGGATTCACGCCTGAACATGACCCGGGCTTCGGCCTAAGTGCCTGTGGGTCATAAGTTCGGACACGTATTCTACGCGGCTTGGAGCAAGGGCTGTCTGCAGGCATGGGCGCGATCGATGCGATGGAGCAAGGAGTCGAGGTCCTTGCGGGTGAACTTCCATTCGAAGGGTTTGGCGAT
>JAJEHK010000109.1 GCA_022823765.1 Alphaproteobacteria bacterium
AGAACCAGGCGTGTGGCCTTCCACGTCCTTGCCGCAGCCCGTCAGCCACTGGTTCATGGCCCGCGGTTGGCAGCCCCGCCGTCATCAACTGGACACCCTTGCCGCGATGGCACGGGGGCTCTCATGCCTGGTCATCGCGCCAACCGGCGGTGGCAAGACCATGGCGGGGTTCCTCTATTCCTTGGTCGATCTTGCCGCCTCCGGAGGCAACGGACTTCACACACTCTATGTGGCGCCACTCAAGGCGCTTTGTGTCGACATGGCACGCAACCTCGGCGCCTTCATCGACGAAACCGACATCGCTGCGAGGATCGAGATCCGCACCGGCGATACACCGCAAGCACGCCGCCGGCGGCAGCGCATCGACCCGCCCGACATCCTGCTCACCACACCTGAATCCGTCGCCCTGCTGGCGTCCTGGCCGGAAGCGGACAGCATATTCGGCCATCTCCGGGTCGTCATTGTCGACGAAGTCCACGAATTGGCAGGGACAAAGCGGGGCGACCAGCTGGCGCTTGCCCTGACGCGTCTTTCAGCGCTTTCTCCGGGCCATCGCCGTATCGGTCTTTCCGCCACCGTGGCCGAACCGGCGAGGCTCAGGAGCTATCTCGATGATGGCGCCGGCGTCACGGTCATCAGGGCTGATGGCGGGGCCGCCCCGGACATCACCATCATGAAGACCGGCACCCACACTCCGCTTGCCGGTCATACCGCACGACATGCCGTTGCGGACATCTATCGCGCAATCAGTGACGTCGGAACCGCTCTTGTCTTCGTCAATACGCGCAGTCAGGCCGAGCGCGTGTTCCAGGATCTCTGGGAGATCAATGACGACAACCTCGGAATCGCCCTTCACCACGGTTCCCTTGCCCGCGAGCAGAGGCTGAGAGTCGAGTCGGCGATGGCTGAAGGATCCTTGCGGGCCGTGGTTGCGACCTCGACACTCGATCTCGGTGTGGACTGGGGGGCAGTCGATCTTGTCGTCCAGATCGGCGCCCCGAAGGGCGTGGCCCGCATGCTCCAGCGCATTGGCCGGGCCCGTCACCGCATGGATGAACCGTCCCGGGCGCTGCTGGTGCCGGCCAATCGTTTCGAACTTCTGGAATGCCAGGCGGTTCTCGACGCCATAGATGAGGGCATTCTGGACGGTGCTCCGCGGGAGCGTGGCGGTCTTGATGTTCTTGCCCAGCACGTCCTTGCAACAGCTGCCAGCGGACCCTTCGATCCCGATACCCTTTACCGCGATGTGATCAAGGCCCCTCCTTATGCGAACCTCGAACGTGGCCTGTTCGATCGCATTGTCGACTACGTCGCCACGGGCGGTTATGCCCTCGTTGCCTATGAGCGCTTCCGGCGCCTCGTGGCTTGTGATGATGGAACGTTGCGCATTGCCAATGAGGAAACGGCACGGCGTTTTCGCATGAACGCCGGCACCATCGTCGAGGAAGCCAGGCTGAAGGTGAGGATGAAGAACGGCAAGGTGATCGGTGAGGTCGAGGAACACTTCGTGCTCGGCTTGTCTCCCGGCGAGACCTTCGCCTTTGCCGGTGAGGTGTGGGCGCTCGTCGGCATCAGGGAGACCGACGCGATTGTCACGAGGGCGCGTGGCGGCGAACCGCGTGTGCCGATCTACGGGGGCGGTTCCTTTCCTCCCACCACCAACGTTGCCGGATTTCTCAGAAAGATCCTGGCGGAGCCGGCTCGGCGCACTGTCCTCCCTGATGACGTGAGGGAATGGCTTGACGCCCAGACGGAATGCTCGGCCCTGCCCAGAGTCGACGATCTCCTCGTCGAGATCTTCCCTCGCGCGGGCAAGGTGTTTCTTGTCGCCTACCCTTTCGAGGGGAGGCCCGCCCACCAGACACTGGGCATGCTGATGACAAGGCGCATGGAGCGTATGGGCGCCGGACCTCTGGGGTTTGTGGCCAATGACTATGCCCTTGCCATCTGGAGTCTCCGGAGAGTCGGGGATATCGCGGCCCTCGTTGATGAATCGCTCCTGCTGGAGGATCTCGACGACTGGCTCGCCGAGTCCAGTCTCCTGAAGCGATCCTTCCGGAAGGTGGCGACGGTAGCCGGCCTCATCGAGCGTCAGCATCCCGGTTATCGAAAGACCGGGCGCCAGGTCACATTCTCCACCGACCTCATCTATGACGTGCTGCGTCGCCACGAGCCCAACCATGTCCTCCTCGAGGCAGCACGAAGGGAAGCCATGGAGACGCTTCTAGAAACCCGCCGCCTTGAGGACATGCTGGTGAGAGTGAAGGGACGCATAATCCAGCGTGACCTTGACATGGTCTCGCCTCTCGCCCTCCCGGTCATGCTGGAGGTCGGACGCCAGACGGTGGCCTCCTCGGCCATTGACGATCTCATCGAAGCATTTGGCTGTGATCCATGATCGTCAACGGCACGGTTCTGCAGCCGGATCCGGCCGGGGTCCTCCACTGGGCCGACGCGCGTCTGCTTGCGGTCGCCGATCTCCATCTGGGCAAGGGGAAGGCCTTCGCCCGTCACGGATCGCTGCTGCCTCCCCATGACACGAACGTCACCATCCGGCGGCTGGCAGCAGCCATCGCCCGACTTGAGCCAGAGTGTGTCGTCTGTCTCGGTGACAGCTTTCATG
>JAJEHK010000210.1 GCA_022823765.1 Alphaproteobacteria bacterium
TTCGATTCCGCTGGTAATGGCATCGCCGCCCTTGCCTGTGCCGAAGTCGCTCTTCCAGCCCAGACCCTGCGCTTCGATGGGGGCGCCTTCGGGCTCGGGTCCGACATGGGCCGGGTCGCCGGCGCCGTGGGCCTTGCCGAAAGTGTGCCCGCCGGCGACGAGGGCGACGGTTTCCTCGTCATTCATCGCCATGCGGGTGAAGGTCTCGCGGATGTCGCGACCCGAGGCGACCGGGTCGGGATTGCCGTTGGGCCCTTCGGGATTGACGTAGATGAGGCCCATCTGGACAGCACCAAGAGGCGACTCGAGTTCCCGGTCGCCGCTGTAGCGCCTGTCGCCGAGCCAGGTGGCTTCGGTACCCCAGTAGATGTCGTCTTCAGGCTCCCAGACGTCCTCGCGCCCGCCGGCAAATCCAAACGTCCTGAACCCCATCGACTCCAGGGCGCAGTTGCCGGCCAGGATCATGAGGTCGGCCCAGGAGATCTTTCGGCCATACTTCCGCTTGACCGGCCAGAGCAGCATGCGCGCCTTGTCGAGGTTGCCGTTGTCGGGCCAGCTGTTGAGCGGCGCAAATCGCTGCGTGCCGGTCCGCGCGCCGCCGCGTCCGTCACCGGTCCGGTAGGTACCGGCGCTGTGCCACGCCATCCGGATGAAGAGTGGCCCGTAGTGACCGTAGTCGGCCGGCCACCAGTCCTGTGACTCGGTCATGAGTTCGAAGATGTCCTGCTTGACCGCGTCCAAGTCGAGGCTGCTGAAAGCCTCAGCGTAGACGAAGGCCTCGCCCATCGGATTGGCGAGGGCGGAATGCTGGTGCAGGACGTCGAGTTTGAGCTGGTTCGGCCACCAGTCGCGGTTCGACGTGCCACCTTCGGCGGCATGCGCGCGTGCGCCGTGCACGACCGGGCATCTACCTTCGTTCATGATGTTCTCCTTCGCACGTTCGGTGGATTGAAACGTTGACGGGGCGAGTGTAGGCGTTGCAGAATTCGTGTATATCGATTAATGATGGCTATTATGATCGTATAATACGAATATTCATGCTGGATGATGTGTAATGAAACGTCTGCCCACGATGAAGCAACTCCAGTATCTGGTGGCGCTTGCCGACACCCGGCACTTCGGCCGGGCCGCGGAGCGCTGCCACATCGCCCAGTCGACGCTCAGCGCGGGCATTCGCGATCTGGAGTCGGTGCTCGGCACTGCGGTCGCCGAGCGCTCCAACCGGCATGTGCTGATCACGCGGGTTGGCGCAGAGATCGCCGAGCGGGCGAAGGCGTTGCTGCGCGACGCCGAAGACGTCATGGAGGTGGCGAGGGCCGGAGGTTCTCTCATGACGGGCGAGATGCGCCTCGGGGTCATCCCCACGATCGGTCCCTTCCTCCTGCCGCGCATTCTGCCAGGGCTGAGAGAGAGATTTCCGGACCTGACGGTCTACCTGAGAGAGGAGCAGACGGTCCCGCTGCTCGCCCGGCTGGAAGACGGAGAACTTGACGCCACCCTGATTGCGCTGCCTTACGAGACCGGGGATCTCGACACCCGTGTCGTCCTCGACGACGAGTTCTTGTTCGCCTGTAACCGGGATCATGCGCTCGCCGGCGCCGTGGAGGTATCCCTCGACGCGCTCGCGGGCGAGTGCCTGCTGCTGCTGGAAGAAGGTCACTGTCTGCGCGGTCACGCGCTGGACGTCTGCGAGACGGGCGACACCAACACGCGGGCGCAGTTCGAGGCCAGCAGCCTTCACACGCTGGTGCAGATGGTCGCGGCGGGAATCGGCGTGACCCTGGTGCCGCAACTTGCGGTCGATGCCGGTATTGCCCAGGGAACGGGACTCTCGCTATCGCGCCTTGCCATGCCTGCATCGCGCCGGATCGGATTGGCCTGGCGCCGAACGTCTCTGCGGGCGCAGGAGTTCAGACTGCTGGCGGACACGCTGCGCGAACTGATCGACATCGCGTGATTTCTTCCACCCTGCATGGCCTGACGTTCCCTGGGGGGCGGTCTCCTTCGGCGGAACTGAAGCCCGGCGACTTCCGGTGCGAGTGTCTTGTCGCTTTGCCAATCCTGTCGGATCGGTCATGATTTCCGTCCGCGCGTGGGGGAGGGGATCATGCGGACCTTGTCGGACGATATGGGTGGGGCCTTCGCCGATCCAGTGCTGATTGACAGCTGTTCCCGTAAACATGGAGCCGGGGTCCCGGTCGACAGTCCGCATGTCAGACGCGAACTGTGTGGAGTTGTCACCGAACCGTCCGCATCCGGGTCAGGAGACGACCATGTCACGTGATCCCCGTTACGACATTCTCTTCGAACCCGTGGAGATCGGGCCGGTTACGGCCAGGAACCGCTTCTATCAGGTGCCCCACTGCAACGGCATGGGGCGCACCTTCCCGTCCAGCATGGCGGCGATGCGCGGTGTCAAGGCAGAGGGCGGCTGGGCCGTGGTCTCGACCGAACAGATCGACATCCACCCGTCGTCCGACATCACCGGCGCAACCGAGGGACGGCTGTGGTCGGACCAGGATATCCCCTACCTCGCGCGCATGTGCGACGCCGTCCACGAACACGGTTCCCTCGCACTGATCGAACTGACACACAACGGCAAGTTCGCACCGGCGGCCTACAGTCGCGAGGTGCCGCTCTTCGCTTCCCACATGCCCGTGGTCGGCAACGCGCCGGTGCAGGCCCGCGCCATGGACAAGACCGACATCCGGAACTATCGGCGCTGGCATCTGGACGCCGTGAAGCGCGCCAGACGGGCCGGCTTCGACATCGTCTGCTGCTATGCCGCCCACAACCTCTCGCTCGCCGGCCAGTTCATGCTGCCGCGCTACAACCGCCGCACCGACGAGTACGGCGGCAGTCTGGAGAACCGCGTCCGCCTGTTCCGCGAAATCATCGAGGACGCCAAGGAGGCAGTCGGCGACACGATGGGCGTGGTCGCGCGCTTCGCCGTCGACGAAAGGCGCGGGCCGAAGGCATGGAGTTCGACAAGGAAGGGCGCGAGATTGTCGAGATGCTGGCCGAACTGCCCGATCTCTGGGACGTCAACGTGGCCGAGTGGGAGAACGACAGCATCACCAGCCGCTTCGCGGAGGAGGGATTCCAGGAACCCTTCATCTCCTTCGTGAAACAGGTCACCACCAAACCCGTGGTGGCCGTCGGCCGCTACACCTCGCCCGACCGCATGGTTTCGCTCGTGAAGAACGGCGTGCTCGACATGATCGGAGCTGCCCGTCCCTCGATCGCCGACCCCTTCTTGCCGAAGAAGATCGAGGAAGGCCGGATCGAGGACTTGAGGGAGTGCATCGGTTGCAACATCTGCGTCGGCTGGGACCACATGCTCTCGCCCATGCGCTGCACCCAGAACCCTACCAAGGGCGAGGAATGGCGCAAGGGCTGGCATCCGGAACGCATTCCGGGCAAGGCGAGCGACGACAGGGTGCTCGTCATCGGCGCGGGGCCCGCGGGTCTCGAGGCGGCGCGTGCGGCGGGCCAACGCGGCTACAACGTCACGCTGGCCGAGGCGGCCGAGGAGCTGGGTGGCCGGGTCGCCCGGGAAAGCCTCCTGCCGGGACTCTCCGCATGGAGCCGGGTGCGCGACTACCGGGTGCATCAGATCCGGCAGATGGTCAACGTTGAGGTCTATCCTGCCAGCCGTCTGACGGCCGGACAGGCGCTCGAGTTCGGCGCTGACCACATCGCCGTGGCGACCGGCGCACACTGGCGCAATGACGGTTTCGGCCGGGCTCACCAGTTCCCGATTCCCGGAGTCGACAAGGCGGGCGTGTTCACGCCCGACAACGTCATGTCAGGTGTGGCACCCGAGGGTCCTGTCCTCGTCTACGACGACGACCACTACTACATGGGTGGCGTGATTGCCGAGAAGCTGCGCGGCGACGGGCTCGAAGTGACGCTGGTGACGCCCGATCCCGTCGTGTCGTCGTGGACCACCCTGACCCTGGAGCAGCACCGAATCCAGGCGCGCCTGATCGAACTCGGCGTCGGCATCGAGGTCAACGCCAGGCTTGCAGCCTTCGGCGAAGGTGTCGCCACGCTTGAGTGCGTCTTCACCGGACGGCCCCGCGAGGTCGCCGCCCGCTCGATCGTGATGGTGACGTCGCGCCTGCCTGACGATGAACTCTACCGGGAGCTTGCCGGCGACCCGGAACGCCTCAGCGACGCCGGCATCGCCTCTCTCCACCGCATCGGCGACTGTCACGGCCCGGCCACCATCGCCGCGGCGGTCTACGAAGGCCACCGCTTCGCCCGCGAACTGGGCACGGAACCTGAGGACATCCCCTTCAGGCGCGAACTCACGGAACTGGCGGCGGAGTTCGCGCTTCCCTGATCCGGAGTCTCGAAGCTGAGGCTTCAAACGAAGAAAGGCCGGACGTCGCCGTCCGGCCTTTCGGTTCGTTTCCCTTGAGGGATGCCTACATCGTCGCGTGATCGATCCAACTCTGAAGTGCTTCAGAGTTGTTGTCGAGCCACTCGTTGACGACCTCTTCAAGGTCACGGCCCTTGTCGTCAATCTCGGACATCATCTGGGCCTGCTCGAGGTTGGTGATCGAATAGGCCTCGATCAGCCCCCAAGCGCCGGGATGGCTGTCCTTGAGCCCCGGATTGGCGACCTTCCAGATCTCGGCGCCGGCCCAGTCGCAATCATGGGTGGCGTCGGGATTCATGCCGAGCGATGCGTCGGTTTCGCAACCTTCGAAGTACTCGGGCAGGTAGACCCGGACCAGGTCGTACTGGGCGTGCATCCAGTGCGGTTCCCAGAACATGGTAAGCAGTGGCGCCTGGCGTTCGTAGGCCGACTTGATCTCGGCGATGATCGAGCCTTCGCCGCCCGACGGGATGTTCACGAAGTCGAGCCCGAGCGCGGCGATGCGGGGCGAATTCTTGTCACCCCATTCGGCCGGGTAGTCCAGGAATCGGCCCGAAGGCATCGTCTCGGGCGTTGCGAACATGTCGGCGCAGTCGTTGAGCGCCTCCCAGCTCGGCAGGCCCGGACACATGTCGACGACGTATCCCGGAACAAACCAGGCTTCCTGCGGCTTGAGCCCGGACAGCGCGACGATCTCGACCGCGCCGGAATCGAAATGCTCGTCCCAGCCATCGCCGATGTTGGAACTCCAGATTTCCAGGGTCGCGTGAAGGTCGCCATCGGCGACGGCCGAGACCTGTGGATAGTATCCGGCGGTGACGTATTCGACGTTGTAGCCCATCCGCTTCAGCGATTCGCCGGCAACGACCGTCGAAACATGCTGGCCCGTCCACTCGTTCATGGCGAGCTTGATCGGCTCGTCCGTTTCGGGAATTGACTGGGCGCCCGCTGTCGCTGCAACTCCGGCAAGCATCGCGCCGGCGGTGACGGCCGACAGGAATCTCCTTGTCAGGTCCATGGTGTGTGTCTCCCCAGTTGACGTTCAGAAACACCCTTGCCGGGTGTCCCGGACCCATTCTATGCGACACGATGCGGTAGTGCGCAAGTGGCAAGAATGATCGTGTCTGGCGCAGCCGTACTTGTGACGGCGTTCTGAACTGTTTCAGGGCAAGGCGTCAGAGCAGCGCTCTTCGTCAGGTCGGACTGCAGGAAATCAGAACCAATGTCCTCCTGATTGTGATAGTAAAGCACTGAGTTGGTGTAATTTGTCTGGTTGTGTGGGCCTGCTCAGGTGATGCTGCGGGATCACGGTCCGAAACGCGTGGAATCCAGGGGCGGGATGATTCCGATGTCCCGAGCTCTATTGGGTGACGGCGGCAATTGCCTCGGCAAGTTCGTCAAGCTCCTCGCAGCCATCCGGGCACGCGATTTCGAGGGCCGCAAGACGCTCCCTTGCCCTTTCGACGTCGCCGGTCTCGAGCAGGAGTTCTCCCAGGTACTCATTGGCCCCTCGATGCAGTGGATCGATGGCCAGAGCCATATCGTACCACGTGAAGGCGTCGTCGAGCCTGCCGATCAGACGTGATGCGTATCCCAGCATGTTCAGAGTGTCCGGATTGCCGGATTCCCTGCGATTGAGGTCCTCCAGGAGAACGAGCGCTTCGGCGTGGTCGCCCGACTCGACGAGGTCAATGGCGTCAGACAACGTTGCTGTGTTGCCGGTCGTGTCGCTGCCTGCTGCCATGGCGCTGCCGGCAAACATCGTCAGGATCACCATCATGCGAAGAACCATCATCGGGCACCCTCCTCATCCGCTGACACGGGCCGGTCCTCGAGCATGCCGGACAACCGTTGCCGCAATTCCTGCGTCGCCGCGTGATCCACGTCGCCGTCGCCGGTGATCACGACCCCGTACGTGTCGCGGGCGCGATCAGGCGAAATCCAGCCTTCCACAACGTCCTCGAGAACCCTTGCGGGTTCCCGCTCATGGGGTGGACCATAGCCACCACCTGGCTGTGTCAGTGAGACTATCTTCTCACCGGCTTCAAGGTGTACCTCGGCGCAGGCGTCGAGTTCGTGTTCGCGGCCGTTGCGGTCGCGCCTGATCTGGCGCGCCCGAGCTGCCCGCCCGCCGCCGCGCACTCCCTCGGCCGGGAACAGCGTTCCGTCGCTCGCGTAGGCGACCGACATCTCACAGTCGACCGGTCCGAACTCCACGTAGGCGCCGGGAGCACCACGCCGTCTTCCGGGTCCCTCGGTGTCCATCGCGATTTCCTGGCGGTAGACACGCATCGGAAACCGCAGTTCATCGAGCTCCACGCTGTCGAGGAGACACAGCCCGGCCGATCCCATGGCCGTCAGCGTGAGCCAGCCATCGGCCTGTGCCGAAGCACCCGCTGCCGTGTGGAAAAGGAAGATTTCGTTGACGTAGTGCTCACCGTTGCGTGGGTCCGTGCCTGAAATGACACCCGTGGCGGGAGGCAGCAGCGGTCCGCATTCAGCCATGCCCCATCCGTTGCCAAGTTGCGCAATAGCGTGGACTACGGCGTTCTCGAGGCGATCGCAGATGTTCGAGGTGCCAAGAGAGCAACTGTAGGGGTGTCGAGGAATCCCCACGACACAACCTTCGCGAAGATGAACGCGAACTCTCCGGATACTTCCGGCATTGGGAGGAACGGTGTGATCGATACTGTTGAACACACCGGTCATGGCGCCTGCTATGGCCGTCGCTTCAGTCAGGTTGAGACCGCACGCCAGGTTATCCGGGTTGTCCGTGAGATCGATGTCGATGATGCCGGCATGTGTATCGATCTCCAAACGGACCCTGATTTCGAGGCCGTCCTCGGGAAGTCCGGGGAAGGGATCGTGGCGGGTCGTCGCCTCTACCTTTCCTGACGGCATCGAGCGGATGGCATCCGTCATTCTCTTCTCGCTGTAGTCGAACCACTCGTCCACGAACGCATTGAGTTCGTCCCAGCCCTTTTCGGCCCCCAGTTCAAGCAGCTCGCGTTCGCCGATTCGTGCAGCGCCGATCATGGCAAGATAGTCGCCCCGCCACTGCTGCGGCACGCGGAAGCGCAACTCGCACAGGCGAATGATGTCCTCGACATCCTCGTAATCCTGCTGCACCCGGGTGCCGGGAAAGATCAGTGCACCTTCTTCATAGACATCCCGGGCCGTCGCCATGTAGGTCGTCGGACGGGAATTGCCAATATCCGCCTGGTGGGCCTTGGCGCATACCGTGAATCGGTGCACGCCGTCATCGTCGATCACCGGGACCAGGATGGTGTGGTCGGCCGGATGGGAGCAACCGTGGTAGGGCGAGTTGTTGAGGAAGGCGTCGCCGCGCCGCAGGTCAGGGTGAAACGCCCTGAGGTGTCGGGCCATGATATCCGGTCCGCTGAGCACGTGGACCGGCAGGCTTTCGTCGGCGGCAACGAAGGAATCGTCGAACGAAAGGATGCAGCACGAAAAGTCATGGGCGGTGTTCAGCACACCTGATCGTCCGGTTCGCATCAGCGTGTTGGCCATGCGTTGGCAGATTCCCTGCATCCTGCTCGAGATGGTGGCTAGACGTATGCCGTCCATGGTCATTCCTCCCCCTGCCTTTACCAGCGCCGTGCCGCGAGGCTTGCCCGAGCGTCGTCGCCGCCCGCTTCGAGCGTAATCACGAGGGAGCCATGAGTGCTCCGGAAGTACGAGACACCGGGGTCAATGACGATCGACGTGAATGGCGATTCGATGATGGCCGGTCCTTCGAGGGTCTCATCCGTTGCGAGGGCGGAAAAATCGGCGACGGAGGCCTCTATGGCACCGTGGCCGGCCAGCACAACACGTCTCGCATGATTGTCCCTGGCTGCGGTGGGCATGGAATCCTGTCCCGCATCGCCTCGCAGCCGACAACGGACCCTGCAATGCCAGTGAATAATCTCCACGTCCGAGTGTGAATCACGCACGGCAAACATGGCTTCATGCATGTCATGAAAGTCGGAGATGAACCTTGACACGTCATCTTCCGAGTCGAAGCGGCTCCCGCGCAGAGGCACCTCGATCTCCCAGACCTGATGACCGTAGCGAGCCTCAGCGAAGAATGTCGTTTCGTGTGCGATGGTGCCGGCTCCAGGACCGCTGACGAAGGCGGCCGCTCTTGCCGCCAGTTCAGCGAGCACCCGGTTCACGGCACCTATGTCGAAGTGTCTCGACGATGTCGGCAGGGTCGCGGAAAAATCGTCCCCCAGTTCGGCCATCAGGGATCCGGCCGCTGACAGGGCGGCACCAGCCGTCGGCACGATGACGTGCCGGCACCCCAGGCGCCTGGCGATTGCGACCGCATTGAGGCCGGCAGCGCCACCACCTGCCACCAGGACGGCAGATCGTGGATCGACCCCCTGGTGGATGGTGATGTTTTCGATCGCCTGCACCATGTTTTCCGTTGCCACTTCCATGATGGAGAGCGCCGCCCTTTCGGGCCCGGTCCCCATGGGCGAAGCCACATCGCGTTCGACTGCGTCACGTGCGGCATGGATGTCGAGCGGCATGTGGCCACCCAGGAAGAAGGCGGGGTCGATCAGGCCGGTGACGAGTGCCGCGTCAGTCACGGTGGCCCGCACGCCACCCGCATTGTAGCAGGCCGGTCCGGGGGCGGCGCCTGCGCTTTGCGGACCAACATGCAGCATGCCGCCGCTATCAACCCATGCGATGCTGCCCCCTCCCGCGCCGATACTCCGGACATCGATGGAAGGAAATCCCGTCATGTGGCCCCGGTAGGTCTGGCCGAGCCAGGTCTCGCGGGTCTGGGGAATGCGACCGTTGCGCACCAGGCTCACGTCGAAGCTCGTGCCACCCGTGTCTGCCACGACCACGGTGTCTGCACCGGTTTCAGCTGCGGCAAAGAACCGTCCGGCGACGGGAGCCATGGCCGGTCCCGAGTTGACGGCATGAATGGGCGCCCCCGCAACATCGGCGCCATCCCTGACACCGCCACGGGATGTCACAACGAGAAAGCGTCCCGCGAAACCGGTTGCTTGGAGTGTGTGTCCGAGATTCCTCAGGTAGGTGCTCATCACCGGCTTCAGTGACGCGTCGATGCAGGTCGATGACGCCCGGCGATACTCGCGCAAGGTTGGATTGACGACATGGGACAACGTGCAGGGGATGTCAGGGAGGTGATGCTCGATGAGTTCTCCGAGACGGCGTTCATGACGGGGATTGATCGTCGAAAAAAGCAGGCAGACCCCGATGGCTTCGACCCCGAGGTCGTTGAGCCCGAGGAGGATGTCAACGGCCGCTTCCTCGTCAAGAGCCTTCACGATTCCGCCATCGTGGGAGATTCGTTCAGGAACTTCGAATGTCAGGGAGCGGGGAACGTAGGGGCGTGGATACTCGACAGTGAAGTTGAAGATCTCGATGCGCCCGCCTTCCCGGAAGAGGAGCGTGTCAGGGTGTCCTTCGGTGCAAAGAAAGGCGGTGCGGGCGGTGGTGCCGGTAAGAATGGCGTTGATGGCCCGGGTCGTCGCGTGAATGAAGGTGTCCGTTTGCGAAAGGAGCACCTCAACGGTCTCACCTCGGCTGTCGGCTGCCTGGGCCAGGGCATCGAAGATGCCTCGTACCGGATCATCGGGCGTTGTCGGACGCTTGAAGACGAAACGCTTGCCGGTTCCGTCTTCAAGGATCAGGTCGGTAAACGTACCTCCTGTATCGACTGCTATGCGCATGACAAACGGGTGCGACCCGATGGAAGCGGCGGCATCCGCTTTCTGTCGAGTCGCACCCTGACCGTGTGAGCCCTTCCGCCTACTGAAGGACCTTCGTCCAAACCCTGTCGATCAGCTTCTGCGCCGCCGGAGAACATGCCTCACCGAAGATTACGGGCACATCGGCGGGAACGTTGAGTTCGGCTGCCGTACTGAGGCTTTCATCCAGGTAGGCTTCGGAACCCATGATGGCGTTGGCATAGTGCGAGAAGTTGCTCTGAATGGCAGCGTTTTCCGGATCCATCATGAAATTCATGAAGATCTTCGCATTGTCGATGTTGCTGGCGCCAACGGGCACGACGACGCTGTCGTACCATCCCACAATCCCCTCTTCGGGATAGGCATACACGATGTCCGCCCCCGCTTCGCGACCTTTCTTGGAGTAACCGTTCCAGTGGGCGCTCATGATGACATCCTCGTTTGCAAGCCGGTCGTTAAGGCCCTCCGAACTGTACGCCGTCACACACGGTTTCTGATTGACCAGAAGCTCCTGGACCCGCGTCATTTCAGCGGGGTCCTCGCTGCAATAGGGAAGCCCGAGATAGAGATTGGCCATGTTGATGACTTCGTCGGGAGCTTCGAACACGCCCAGACGCCCGCAGACTTCCTCCGAAGGCTCAAAGAACTCGGAAAGCGAGGCTCCGCTGCCACTGTAGAGGTCCGCGCGGTACGAGAATGAAGCGCTTCCCCAGTTCCATGGCGCCGAGTACTCCTGGTCAGGGTCCCAGCTCGGATAGGTCCAGCGCGGGTCCACGTTCCCGAAATTCTCCATCTGGTGAACGGCGACCTTCTGCAGCAGGCCCTCCTTGATCATGATCTCGACGAAGTGCTGGCTCGGAACGACGATATCGTATCCGGTTGCTCCCGACTGAAGTTTGGCGAGAGCCGTCTCGTTGGAATCGTACGAGTCGATAATGACATTGATGCCTGTTTCGGCCTCGAACTTTTCAACCAGGTCGGGAGCCGTGTAGTCCGACCAGTTGTAGATGTAGAGGTCTCCTTCCGCGAAGGCTGTTCCGGATACCGAGAGCGTGATCGCCAACAGTGGCGCGCCGAATTGCCTCATCATGTCCTTGATCCTCCCGACATGTTGTTTGCGCCGGATCCCTTCGGGACAGACATGACCCTGCGGGAAAGCAGCCAGTAGATACTAACCAGAAGAACCGAAGCTGCAAAGAACACCGACGAGATGGCGTTCACTTCAGGCGTGATTCCCTGGCGGATCATGCTGTAGATGTAGACGGGAAGCGTCGTGGCGCCGGCTGGCGCCACCATCAGCGTGATGATGAAGTCATCGAGCGAAATCACGAAACTCAGCATGGCGCCGGAGAGGATGCCCGGCATCAGCAATGGCGCTGTTACGTAGCGAAAGGTCTGCCATTCCGACGAGTAGAGGTCGCGTGCGGCCTGTTCGAGGGACGTGTCCATGCCGACCAGGCGCGCCCTGATGGGCATGAAGGCGAAGGGAATGCAGAATGTCGTGTGGGCGATAATGACATTTCCGATTCCAAGGTTGAGTTCAAGGTGGGCAAAGAAGATGAGGACAGCGACCGCGGTGACGATTTCCGGCACGACCAGGGGCAGCGTGACGAGGCCAATCGATGCCGTCTGACCGGCGAAGCGACCGCCACGCACCAGTGCCAGTGCGGCCGCCGTGGCAATGACCGTGGCGAAGAGCGTCGAAATGGTGGCGATGACGAGCGAATTGACGGCCGCGAACTGGATGGAGTCGTTGCGCAGGACCTTGGCATACCAGTCAAGGCTGAATCCGGTCCAGGTCATCGCCAGCGAACTGGCGTTGAAGCTGTAGACGATGAGTATGCCTATCGGCAGGTAGAGGAAAGCGAAGCAGAGGACGGTCCATGTTCCCAAGCCATGGTAACGGCCGACCCCGAGGTGCCGGCGTTTCATGAGTCGCCCTCGATCCGGGCCCGTTTGCGTGCCGACTGTGCGTAGATCATGAGGGCCACAACGACGAACGCAAGCAGAATCATGGCAATCGCTGCGCCGAAGGGCCAGTTCCTGGCGGTGGCGAACTGGAGTTGCACGAGGCTGCCGAGCAGAAGGCGCTTGCCGCCGCCCAGAAGATCCGGGGCGATGAATGCCCCCAGGCTGGGTATGTAGACCAGCATGCAGCCGGCGACGATGCCCGGCATGCTCAACGGGATGATGACCTTGGTCATGATCTCAAGGCGGTGCGCATAGAGATCGCTGGCCGCCTCGACGAGCCGGAAATCGAGTCTTTCGAGACTCGCATAGATCGGCAGGATCATCAGCGGCAGATAACTGTACGCCAATCCTACCGTGATGGCACCGTTCGTATACATCATGCCGAGGGAATCATCGATGATTCCGGTCAGCAACAGAGGTGTCTCGATGACACCGTTGCGTCCCAGGATGAGGATCCAGGAAAAGGTCCGGATGAGCAGGTTCGTCCAGAACGGAATGGTAATGAGGTAGATATAGAAATTGCGTCTGGAAGGTGGCTGCAGGGTGATGAAGTACGCAACCGGGAACCCGATGACGAGACAGACGACTGTCGCGAGGACCGACAGGCCGACGGATCGCAGAATGATGTTGATGTAGATCGGATTGAAGACGAGGTCGTCCATGAGATCGTATTCAAAGGCGATCTGGACATAGGCATCCGTCGAGAAGTTGAAGTGAACGCCGCCATAGGGATTGGCCTCGAGAAACGAGATGACGGCCATCAGTGCGATGGGGACCAGCATGAAGACGCCGATGACCAGCCACGCCGGCGCCAGTCCAAGCCACGTGCGCGTCCGCGGGTTCCTTGGCAGGGAGATCATTGTCCCAGGATCCGCAAGGTCTCGGCGCCGATTTCCACGAAGAGCTGTTCACCGCCGGCAAACCGCCTCGAGCCGTCCACCAGGTTGCGGTCCTCGGCGAGGATGATCGTGCCGTCGTCAAGACGGATGCGATAGGAGGTCTCGCTGCCATAGTAAACGACGTCGACGACCTCGCCGGCGAACCTGCCGGACAGATCTTCACGATCCGCGTGGAGAAGAACCTTTTCGGGCCGCAGGAACAGGGTCACCGGATCCCCGGCATTGTGGCCGCCGGTGTTGCGGACACGCAGTGCTCGTCCAGCCGCGGTGTTGCACACCAGCATGCCGGTTTCGAAACCTGCGACCGTTGCCGGGATGAAATTGGCATCGCCGATGAACTCGGCGACAAAACGGTTAACCGGGTATTCATAGATATCGTTCGGCGCTCCGACCTGCTGAACCTCGCCGTTCGACATCACGGCTATCCGGTCGCTCATGGAGAGCGCTTCCTCCTGGTCGTGGGTCACGAAGATGAATGTGATGCCTGTCTCGCGCTGGATCTGCTTGAGCTCGAGGCGCATCGCCTGGCGGAGCTTGAGGTCGAGCGCCGAGAGCGGTTCATCCAGGAGAAGGACTTTTGGTCCCGGAGCAAGGGCACGAGCGAGTGCGACGCGCTGTTGCTGACCGCCGGACAGCTGTGCGGGGCGCCTGTGGGCGAGATCCCCGAGCTTGACGAGTTCAAGCATGCGCTGGACCGTGCGGTCTGTCTCGTCTTTCGGTTTCCTGAGTCGTCTGAGCCCGAAGGCAACGTTTTCCGCCACGCTCATGTGCGGAAACAGGGCG
>JAJEHK010000048.1 GCA_022823765.1 Alphaproteobacteria bacterium
TCCTTTACCCTGAACGAGGGAGAGACCTTCGGACTGGTCGGTGAATCGGGTTCGGGAAAGACCACCCTGGGACGTGCCGTGATCGGTCTCGTGGAGATGGCCGAAGGCAGCATCACCTTCAATGGAACCGAACTGCGCGGCCTTGACGACGCCCGCCTGAGGGTCATCAGACGACATGTGGCGATGATGTTCCAGGATCCCGTGGCCAGCCTGTCGCCGCGCAAGACCGTACGCAATCTCATCACCGAACCCTTCCACATCCACCGCATTCCGGGGCGCCAGAGTTCCCGAGACGCGAGGAGGCTGCTCAACCTGGTGGGATTGCACGAGGGGTTCCTCGGAGCCTATCCCCATCAACTGTCAGGAGGGCAGGCTCGCCGCGTCGGGGTGGCGCGGGCGCTGGCCCTGGAACCGCGCCTGATCATTGCCGACGAACCGACGGCCGGACTCGACGTCTCCGTCCAGGGTGAGATTCTCAACCTGATGAACCGCCTTCAGCGGGAACTCGGTCTCTCCTATCTCATCATCACCCACAACCTTCCCGTGGTACGCCATGTCAGTGACCGCCTTGCCATCATGTACCTGGGGCGCTTCGTCGAGACAGGCGACACCGATGGAATCTTCGCCAATCCAGCCCATCCCTATACCCTGGGCCTGCTGGCGGCAGTGCCGGAACCCGACCCCGACAGGCGCCGCGACAAGCTGGAACTCGAAGGGGAGATCCCATCCCTGATGAACCGCCCCCCGGGTTGCGAGTTCCACACCCGCTGTCCGTTCGCCCAGGAGAAGTGCCGTTCGGAGGCCCCTGTGCTGCGGGAGGTGGCGCCGCGACGGATGGCAAGCTGTCACTTCCCCTTCCCGAATCCGGCTGAGGCTGGTACATCCGGCACCAGGGGGTGACACCCGGCGTGTCATCCGGCATGGTTCGCCCCCTTTTTCAGGGAATGCAACAGGTTTGATGATGGATCGAGGCGGTACCGCTTTCCGGTCACCGGGGGCGAGAAAGAGACGGTCGCGCGCAACCGCAAGGGGACGCCAGGCAGAACCGCAGGCAGCGGCCGAGATCGCCGCACTTCTCGGTGACGCGCCGCCGAGGCGCGATCTTCTGATCGAGTACCTCCATCTCGTCCAGGATCGCTACCGGCACATCTCGCACCGTCACCTGAAGGCCCTTTCCGACGCCCTCACCATCCCCATGGCGGAAGCCTTCGAGGTCGCGACCTTCTATCACCACTTCGATGTCGTCAGGGAAGGAGAGCCTCCGCCGCCACCCATCACGGTCAGGGTGTGCGAGAGTCTGTCCTGCGCCATGGCCGGCGCCGATGATCTCTGCCACACCCTCTCCGACACGCTCGGGGCCGATGTCAGGGTGGTGCGGGCGCCCTGCATGGGACGATGCGCCGCCGCTCCCGCTGTCAAGGCGGGGTTGAACGACATCGATCATGCCGATGCCGCCCGCGTCAGGAAGGCAGTCGAAACAGGAGACCTCGAGGCGAGGATGCCGGACTGCCAGGACCTGGACGCCTACCTTGCCGAGGGCGGCTACGCCATGTTGCGGGAGGTCCTCGCCGGCAACCACACTCCCGACGACCTCATTGCCACCATGGAGTCGGCATCGCTTCGTGGTCTGGGAGGCGCCGGTTTTCCGGCGGGAAGAAAATGGCGCTTCGTGCGCATGGAAACCGGACCGAGACTGATGGCCGTCAATGCCGACGAAGGCGAAGTCGGCACCTTCAAGGACCGCCACTATCTCGAGACCGAACCTCACCGCATCATCGAAGGTACGCTGATCGCCGCCTGGGTGGTCGAGGCGACCGACGTCTACTTCTACCTGCGCGACGAGTATCCGGGAATCCGCCTGGCCCTGACGCGTGAACTGGCGCGTCTCGCCGACGCCGGGCTGGAGGGGGCCGCGCGAATTCACCTGCGCCGTGGCGCCGGCGCCTATATCTGCGGCGAGGAATCGGCGATGATCGAATCCATCGAGGGCAAGCGCGGTCTGCCGCGTCACCGACCGCCATTCGTCGCCAAGGTCGGCATCTTCGACAGGCCGACACTCGTCCACAATGTCGAGACCCTCTACTGGGTGCCGGGAATCCTGTCGAACGGCGCTGACTGGTTCGCCGGTCACGGTCGTCACGGACGCAGCGGCCTGCGCAGTTTTTCAGTTTCGGGACGGGTCAAGCAACCCGGCGTCAAACTCGCGCCAGCCGGCATCACGGTGCGCGAACTGATCGACGAGTACTGCGGTGGCATGGCAGACGGCCACGGGTTCAAGGGCTGGCTCCCCGGTGGCGCCTCAGGCGGCATCCTGCCTGCCTCGCTTGGTGACGTGCCACTCGATTTCGACACCATCCAGCCCCACGGCGGTTTCATCGGCTCGGCAGCCGTCGTGGTCCTGTCCGATCAGGACAACATGTCGGACGTGGCCGTCAGTCTCCTGAAGTTCTTCGAGGACGAGAGTTGCGGCCAGTGCACACCTTGCCGGGTCGGCTGCGAGAAGGCGGTGGCCCTGATGGAGGGCGGCGCCTGGAATGCCCCACTCCTCGAGGATCTCTGCCAGGTCATGGCGGACGCCTCGATCTGCGGCCTGGGTCAGGCCGCGCCCAACCCTATACTGACTGTCCTCAAGTACTTCCCGGAGGATGTGGCGTGAGCGACACCATCACCTTCTCGCTGAACGGAACAACTGTCACCGCGCATCCCGGCGAATCGATCTGGCAAGTGGCGCGACGCACGGGAACGCATATCCCGCACCTGTGTCACACCGAGATGCAGGACTATGCCGCAGACGGGAACTGCCGCCTGTGCATGGTCGAAATCGAGGGCGAACGCACTCTCGCTGCCTCGTGCATTCGCCAGCCGACACCCGACATGGTCGTTCACAGTGCCAGCGGACGTGCCGAGGCGTCGCGCCGCACCGTGCTTGAACTTCTCGTTGCGGACCAGCCCGAAGAATCACGCGCCCACACCACCACATCCGAGCTCTGGCATTGGGCCCGCGAGATGGGCCTGGACGATTCCCGCTTCCCCCGGCGCGCGTCACAGCCGACGCCTGACCTTTCACACCCGGCAATGGCCGTCAATCTTGACGCGTGTATCCACTGCAACCGCTGCCAGCGGGCCTGCCGGGACATCCAGGTCAACGACGTCATTGCCATGGCCTGGCGCGGTCCGGACTCGAAGATTGTCTTCGACTTCGACGATCCCATGGGTGAATCGACCTGTGTCGCCTGCGGGGAATGCGTCCAGTCATGTCCCACCGGCGCCCTCATGGAGAAATCCCTCGTCGACGAAGCCGGCGTCGGGCTGCCGGCACCGGCAAGGCAAGTGGACAGCGTCTGTCCCTACTGCGGCGTGGGCTGCCAGATCACCTACCAGGTGGAACACGACCGTATCGTTGCGGTGAAGGGCAAGGAAGGCCCCGCCAATCACGGCCGACTGTGCGTCAAGGGACGCTTCGGCTTCGACTACATCAACGATCCCCAGCGGCTCACGCGTCCCCTCATCCGTCGTGACGATGCCCCCCGAGGCGCCGACGAATGGGTCGATCCTGCCAATCCCCTCTCGCACTTTCGCGAGGCGGACTGGGACGAGGCCCTCGAGGTCGCCATCTCGGGGCTCGCCTCAATACGCGATCGCCACGGCGGCGGCGCCATGGCGGGCTTTGGCTCCGCGAAGGGCTCCAACGAGGAAGCCTACCTCTTCCAGAAACTGGTACGGACCGGCTTCGGCAGCAACAATGTCGATCACTGTACGAGA
>JAJEHK010000328.1 GCA_022823765.1 Alphaproteobacteria bacterium
CTTCATCGGCGCCCGCAGCGAGGTCGTCGAAGGGGTCATCGTCGAGAAGGGCTCGGTGCTCTCCATGGGTGTCTTCATCGGCGCCTCCACCCGGATCGTTCATCGCGAAACGGGTGAAGTCGTCACCGGGCGCGTGCCCGCCGGTTCGGTGGTGGTGCCGGGTTCCCTGCCTCCGAAGGTCCCGGGCGGGCCCTCGCTCTACTGTGCCGTCATCATCAAGGAAGTCGATGAAAGGACGCGCGCCAAGACGTCGATCAACGAACTCCTGAGAGACTGAACGGCCCTCACGAGTCCGTGAAGTCCGGCTGGCGCTTTTCGATGAAGGCGGCCATGCCTTCGCTCTGATCGTCGGTGGCAAAGAGGGACTGGAAGGCGCGCTTCTCGAATGCGAGACCCTCGGCGAGCGAGGTCTCGAAGGCGCGGTTGATCGCCTGCTTGGCCAGACGCGTGGCGATGCGGCCATGCCCGGCAATGGCATGGGCCACCTCGAGGGCCTCGTCGAGCAACCGGTCGGCAGGCACGACACGCGCCACCAGACCCGACCTTTCGGCTTCCTCGGCATCCATCATGCGCCCGGTCAGGATGAGATCGACGGCCTTCGCCTTGCCGACCGCGCGGGCAAGGCGCTGCGTGCCGCCCATGCCCGGAATGACGCCGAGCCGGATTTCCGGCTGGCCGAACTGCGCGCTGTCGGCGGCGATGATGATGTCGCACATCATCGCGAGTTCGCATCCACCGCCCAGGGCATAGCCGGCAACAGCGGCGATGGTGGGTGTCCTGAGGGTCCCGAGGCGATCCCACTCGGCGAAGAGGTCCTCGCCGAAGACGGATGCGAAGTCCTTGTCAGCCATTTCCCGGATGTCGGCGCCGGCGGCAAAGGCCTTTTCGGATCCGGTGATGACCATGGCGCCGATACCGGGGTCGAGATCGGCCTCCGCCATGACGGCGACGACGTCCCTGGCGAGGCCGGTGTTGAGGGCATTGAGCGCCTGGGGCCGGTTGAGGCGGAGAAGAAGGACCTTCCCGTCGCGCTCGACGATGACGTGTTCGGACATTCCTGGATCACTCCCTCATCAGTGAGCGGACATGCCGGATGACGGCCGAAAAGTCGAGATGGCCGCTGCCCGACGCCACCATGGCCTCATAGACGGAGGCTGCCATCGCTCCCATCGGGGTGGCGACATCCACCGAAGCGGCCGCCTGCTGGCTCAACCCGAGGTCCTTCGACATGAGGGCGGCCGTAAATCCCGGGGCATAGTCGTGATCGGCCGGACTCTCGGGCCCGACGCCCGGAAGGGGACAATAGTCGTTCATCGCCCAGCACGATCCCGATGAGGTCGAGACGACATCGAACACCCGTCCGGGATCGAGATCGAGTTTGCGTGCAAGGACGAGCGCCTCGGCGACGCCGATCATCGAGACTCCGAGAATCATGTTGTTGCAAATCTTGACGGCCTGGCCGCATCCCGGGCCGCCGCACCGCACGATCGTACGGCCCATGATGTCGAGCAGCGGACGCACGGCCTCGCAGGCGGACACGTCTCCGCCGACCATGAAGGTCAGGGTTCCGGCCTCGGCGCCGGCAATGCCTCCGGAGACCGGCGCGTCGACCGACGGCAGGTTTCGTTCCGCCGCCATGTCATGGGCCTGCCTCGCCGAGGCGATGTCGACCGTCGAACAGTCCATCAGGATCGTGTTCGCACGCAGGTCCGCCACGATCGTGCGGTAGACCGCGAGGAGGGCGGCGCCGTCCGGAAGCATGGTGATCACGACATCGTGGTCTGCGGTTGCGGCGGCCGCGCTGTCGGCGATGGCGAGACCCTTCGCACGGGCTGCCGCGCGGGCTCTCTCCGCCACGTCGTGGCCGGTGACATCGAGTCCCGCTGCCACCAGATTGCCTGCCATGGGCGCCCCCATGTTGCCAAGGCCGATGAATCCGACTGACGTCATGCTTCTCCATCTCCTTCCAGGTCGAGTTCCTCGTCGCCGAGGTGCGCGAAAAGGGCGGCGACCTCGGCGGGTGTGACATCCTCGAGACGGGCATGGCGCCAGCGCGGGCGGCGATCCCTGTCGATGATCGTCGCGCGGATGCCCTCGAGGAAGTCCGTCTGCTGCGTCGCCCGCCAGGCAAAGCGAAATTCCATGGCAAGGCAACTTTCGAGATCTGCATGGCGGCGCGCCCGGCGCACGGCCTCGAGTGCACAGGCGACCGACAGCGGCGAGTGACGCCGGATGGCGCCCAGAGCCTCGAGAGCCCATGGCGAGGACGATCTTTCCAGCCGGGCAACGATGGCCGGGCCGTCGGCCTCGGAGAACGCTTCGTCGATCTCGTCGAGGCGCGGGGCGAGGACGCCGGCGGGCGGCGTGCCGGCGAGGCCGTCGATGGCGCCGGTTCCCCGGGTCTCCAGGCCTCTTGCCAGCTCCGGGAGGCGATCTGACGGCATGAAGCGGTCGGCAAAGCCGGCAGCGATGGCGTCCGCCGGACCCATGCGCGTGGCCGTCATGGCGAGATACTCGCCCAGTCTCCCGGGCGCGCGGGACAGGATCCAGGTGCCGCCGACATCGGGGAGGAATCCGATGGACACCTCCGGCATGGCCACCACGGTTCGTTCGGTGACGATGCGATGTGATCCGTGGGCCGACACGCCCACGCCGCCACCCATCACGATGCCGTCCATGAGCGCGACAAAGGGCTTGGGATAACGTGCGATCATCCGGTCGAGCCGGTATTCATCGCGCCAGAAGGCGCGTCCGAAGGCGTGATCCCCACCCTTGCCGTGTTCCCACAGACCGAGAATGTCGCCGCCCGCCGAGAAGGCCCTGTCACCGCGTCCCTCGATGACGACGCCGGTGACGTCGCCGGCATCTCGCCATGTCCTGAGCACCTCGAGGAGCTCTCTCACCATGGCGTGGGTGAGGGCATTGAGAGACCCGGGCCGGTCCAGCACGAGGCGGCCGAGGCCTCCCTCGCACCATGCCTGGAGATCCTCGGTCACGTATCCCGGCCGGTCAGCGCGCGGCCGATGATGAGGCGCATGATCTCGTTGGTGCCCTCGAGTATCTGGTGCACCCTGAGGTCGCGCACGATCTTCTCGATGCCGTAGTCCGCGAGATAGCCGTAGCCTCCGTGGAGTTGCAGGGCGTCGTTGGCCACGCGAAACGCGGTGTCGGTGACGAAACGCTTGGCCATGGCGCACTGCACCGTGGCATCGCCGGCGCCGTGATCGAGCTTCCACGCGGCCTGACGCAACAGGCTGCGTGACGCCTCGAGTTCCGTCGCCATGTCGGCCAGCCGAAATTGCAGGGCCTGAAACCGGTCGAGGGTCGTGCCGAAGGCGCGGCGCTCGCTCATGTAGGCGATGCTGCGGTCAAGGGCTTCCTGGGCCGCGCCAAGGGAGACGGCGGCAATGTTGAGACGGCCGCCGTCGAGACCCGCCATCGCCTGGTGGAAGCCGGCGCCGGTCCCGCCCACGAGGTTGCCGGCCGCGACGCAGCATTCGTCCATGATCACGTCGGCCGTGGGCTGTGCCCGCCATCCCATCTTCTCTTCCAGCGCACCGAATTCGAGGCCGGGCGTGCCGGCCTCGACGACGATGCACGAGATGCCTCGCGGTCCCGCGTCGCCGGTGCGCGCCATGACGAGATAGAGATCGGCCAGTCCGGCTCCGGAGATGAAGCTCTTGGTGCCGTTGAGCACGAGAGAATCGCCGTCGTCGCGGGCGCTCGTAAGAAGTGCGGCGGCATCGGACCCGCTGCCGGGTTCGGTCAGGCAATAGGCGGCGACGAGGTCCAGCGTCACGAGTCCGGGGAGCCAGCGCGCGCGCTGGGCCGGTGATCCGTACTGGTCGATCATGGCCGCGCACATGTTGTGGATGGAGACGTAGGCCGCGATCGAGGGACACCCGGCGGCCAGGGCCTCGAACACGAAGGTGCCGTCGAGCCGGGAAAGGCCTGCGCCTCCGAATTCCCCGGCGACAAACAGTCCTCCCAGGCCGAGCTCTCCGGCCTCGCGAAGCAGGGACCTTGGTATGGTCCCGGCTTCCTCGAGATCCCGGGCCACGGGTGCAAGACGGTCACGTGCGAAGGCCCGGGCCATGTCGAACATGGCCAACTGTTCCGCACTCGGCTCAAGATTCATGCGACGTCATTTCCGGCCGCGCCAGCGTCGATAGCTCCGGTGGTGGCCAGCACACTATTTCCCGCTCTCGATGCCGTCCACCGCAAGAGGGAGGATCGATGACCGGAACGGCTCTCTGCCTCATCGCCGCCCTTCGGCAGGCTTGCGGGCCGCTCGTTCAACGATCCTGATCGCAGGAAGGGCGCAACCGCGCCTGGTTATCCGTCACCGGATCCCCTGGATGGAGCGCCGGATGACGGACCGTGACTGAACACCCCGGCGGCGGGCTGGATGGCGAGGTCGAGCGCGGTCAGAAAGGTCCGGCCGATCAGTTCCAGCTTGCGCACCAGACCGATGCGTTCGGCGATCCCGGCCAGTTCGTCGGCGGACAGGACATGGCCGATCAGCCCGCAGCCGTCTGCCAGCGTGACGATCACGATATCCCTCGGCTCGGGAATCGTGTCGGTCAGGAGCACGTCCCGGATTCGTCCGAACAGCTCGCGCTCGACACTTGCATCGGCGAGGGCATAGTGCCGTGTGCCGAATATCCTGAGGAAGCGGTCATCGCTGACATCGAGGATGCCGTTGTCGACCAGGCGCGCCAGTGCGGTTTCGCGAATTGCGTCGGCGTGGTGGGTCGCATGCTCCACCCAGTAGAGCGCGTCGCGGGTCTGGTCGGATTGCGCAATCTCGACGAGTATCGGATCAAGCAGGGGATCGCCAACCGGCGCCGCGTCGATGAGGAACAGCCGCTCGGCATCGGTGTCGATGCGATTCTCCAATGCGAGGTCCATCAGGACTGCCCCGCCCAGCGCGTAGCGGACCAGCCATTCCGGGGCCCGCGACAGCGCCCCGTCCTCGTCGCGGAGCAGGAGAAGGAACTCCTCGGCGAGCCTCATCATCCGGCCCCCTGAAGGAATACCGCAGACAGGACGAAGTAGAACGCAACCGCGAGCGCCGCTCCGACGGGAAGCGTCACCACCCACGATACGAAGATGTTGCGGACCACGCCCAGGTCGAGGGCGCCCACCCCACGCGCGAGACCCACCCCCAGCACGGCGCCCACCAGAGTCTGGGTGGTCGATACCGGAAGTCCCGTGCCGCTCGCCACGACGACCGTCGACGCTGCGGCAAACTCGGCGGCAAATCCGCGGCTCGGCGTGAGCTCGGTGATTCTCCTCCCGATGGTCGCCATGACCCGGTAACCGAATGTCGCCAGGCCGACCACGATTCCGGCTGCGCCGACCAGCAGCACCCAGACCGGAACCGCCGACTTGGCGGCGACCCCTCCGGTCGACACCACGCCCACGATCGCCGCGACAGGCCCGATCGCGTTGGCGACGTCATTGGAGCCGTGCGCGAAGGCCATGCCCGACGCGGTCACGATCATGAGGATGCCGAACACCTTCTCGACGTCGTTGAACCGCGATTGCCCCCCTGTGGGAGATTCGAGGCTCTGGAAGCGCAATCTGTTGATGACCAGTCGGAAGATGATGGCGACGATGCCGGCCAGGAGCACCGAATACAGGATCGCCATCGGCATGCTGAGATCCAGGCCGACATGCTTGAGGCCCTTGACGAAGGTCACGGTGGCGGTCACGAGCACAGCCGCGAAGACGTAGACGGGCACATACCTTCGGGCCTGGATGGCCGGATTGTCCTTGTCGAAGATCAGCCACTGCACGCTCAGCACCAGGAGAAACGCGATCAGTCCGGCGATCACCGGGGTGACCACCCAGCTTGCCGCGATCGTTGCCACGTCCCACCAGTGGACGGCCTCGATGCCGATTGCGACCACGGCGAACCCGATGATGGCTCCGACGATCGAGTGCGTGGTCGATACGGGCCAGCCGAACCTGGAGGCGACCGTCAGCCAGGCGGCAGCCGCCAGAAGCGCCGACAGCATGCCGACGACCAGCAGATCGGGATCGTGCTCGAGAGCCTCGGCGTCGATGATGCCCTTGCGGATCGTCGAGGTGACCTCTCCGCCGGCAAGAAAGGCCCCGAGGAACTCGAATGTTCCGGCGATCACGATGGCGCCGCCGACCGTGATCGCGCCTGAACCAACCGACGTTCCCATCGAGTTGGCCACGTCGTTGGCGCCGATCGCCCAGGCCATGTAGAGACCGGCGGCGATTGCCGCGATCAGGATGATGGTCAGGCTCATGTCCACGGAGTAAGGCTCCCGGCTCCATCGCCGTTCGGCATGGGCATTCCAACGCACATCCGGTTCGAGTTCAACGTGCGCTTGCGCAACAGGGAAACACACCTTGCGGTCATCGGTCCCGGTCAGTCAGCCGCCCGTGCGACCGTTTCCCGGAATTCCTGGACGGCGCCGGCTCCCTTCCTGGATCACCACGCGAGGTTCCTGCCGGAAACCGCGCACGTCGTCCGTGACGTGATGCGTCAACCGGAGCCTCGTTCGCCATGGCGCCTTGTGCCGCATGTCCGCCGACCCGGTTCCACGCAAGACCGGGTGCGTCCTGCGCGGGACCCTTGCCTCACGTCCCGGGGGTGTTGCACGAAGCACCCCGTCCACTATCCTGTGATCTTGATGGATGCGTGAACTGCACCACAGGCATCAGGATATCAGCATGGCCCCATGTCCACGCTGAGATGCGGGCCTGGATGGATGACGCCCGCGACGGGTCCTGTGAGTTCCGACCCGCAAGGGGGAAGCCTGAGGGGCGGAGATAGCCAGACGAACCTGCAGGGCCTTCGCCCTGTTGTTCAAACCGGAGACATATCATGCAGAGTATCATGAACCTCTTGTATTCAGCGCGATCGCTGACCGTGCGAAAGGGTCCGGTCGGTGCCGCCCTTTGCGGCCTTGCCTTCGTTTTCGTGCCCCATGCGCAGGCCACGGAAGTCATGGTGAGCATCAAGCCAGTCCATTCCCTCGTCTCCGGCGTGATGGGAGAGACCGGAGAACCCGGGCTGATGGTCACGGGCGCCGCGTCGCCCCATACCTACCAGATGCGCCCGTCCGAGGCACAGGCACTGAACTCGGCGGACCTCATAGTGTGGATCGGCGAGAACATGGAGATGTTTCTCGAGCGTCCCATCGAGAACCTCGGAGCCGATGCCGAGGTCGTCACCCTGCACGAGGTGGCAAGGATGGAATTGCTGGAGACCCGCGAGGGCGGGCTGTGGCCCGACGAGCACGACGAGGACAAGGAAATGCACGTCGACGAGCATGACGATCACGGTCACGAGCACGGCGAGTTCGACATGCACATCTGGCTCGATCCGGGAAATGCCGGCCGGATTGTCGAAGTCTCCGCCGACGCGCTCAGTCGCACCGATCCTGACAATGCCGAGATCTATCGCGCCAACGCCGATGCGATGCTGGAGCGCATCGATGCGCTGGAATCGTCGCTCGTTGAGCAGCTTGAGCCGGTAAGGCAGCGTGCATTCGTCGTGTTCCACGACGGTTACCAGTATTTCGAACATGCATTCGGTCTCAACACCATCGGCGCCGTCGCCGTCGATCCGGGCCGCCCGCCCGGCACGAAGCGGATCGTCGAACTGCGCGCCGCCCTTGTCGAGCACGATGTCCAGTGCGTCTTCATCGAGCCCCAGTTTCCACCGGACCTTGTAGAGACCCTGATCGAGGGAACGGCCGTGCGGACCGCGGAACTCGACCCGATCGGTGTCGATTTCGAAGCCGGTCCGGACGCATGGTTCGAGACGATGCGCGCCATCGGCGACGCCATTGCCGGATGCGTGGGCGACCAGTGAACCAGGTGGAGTGCACACCTGACATTCGACTTGCGGGAGGATCACCTGCGGTCCCCAGAATTTGGTAGGGCTGCATCGACATCTCCAGTGCCATCGCATACCTTGTGGCACCGGGCCCCGCTGGATGAAGCGCTGTCATGGATCAACTGACGCTGTTCTTCGATTTCCTGTGGTCGTCGTTTCTCGTTCTGGCGCCCATGCTTCTCCTCGGCCTTTTCCTGGCCGGGCTGATCCATGTGTTCATATCGCGTGAGGCCGTTCTGAAGTGGCTGAAGCAGGACAGCCTCAAGTCGGTCTCTTCCAGCGCGGCCATCGGTGTTCCCATGCCGCTCTGCAGTTGTTCGGTGGTGCCGGTCGTGGCCGAGATGCGCCGCAAGGGAGCGTCCCGATCGTCCTGCATGTCCTTCCTGATTACCGCTCCGGAGACCGGAGTGGACTCGATTCTGGTCACCCAGGCGTTCTTCGGCTTCATTCCCGCAATCGTGAGACCCGTCGTCAGCTTCATCACGGGCGTGGTGGCGGGCATCTTCTGTATCGGGTTGATCCGCGGTCGCGACTCGTTCGATGCGGTCGCGGAAGACGAGGACCATGATCTCCACGATCACGATCACGATCACGGTCACGGCCACTCCCACGGTCACGGTCACTCCCACAGCCATGAACCGCTTATTCCGGGTGCTGACGACTGCTATGTGAGCGGGCGCGAACTCAAGGGCTTCTTCCTGGTCTGGCTTCGCCGCCTCAGCGAGAACGTGGGGAGGATCCGGACCACGACATGGATCAAGCCGGAGTTCTACCGCGCGTACCTCGAGCCTGCCAGGGAGACGCCGTCCACGAGTTCCGAGTCGGAACGGAATCTTGGTGGCGTCACCTTCGCGACCGTCTGTCGACACATCCTGCGTTACGGCTTCGTCGACGTCGCCGACGATATCCTGTTCGCCCTGCTGGTGGGTGTCGCGCTCGGCGGCGTCATCTATCTTGCGATACCCAGCGACCTCATGGCTTACGAGTACGCGCGCTGGATCTCGTATCCCGTCATGGTCCTGGTGGGTATCCCGCTCTATATCTGCGCCTCCGCCAGCACGCCGATCGCGGCGGCCCTGGTCGCCAAGGGATTCAGTCCCGGCGCGGCGCTCATCTTCCTGATGACCGGTCCTGCCACCAACACCGGGACGATCGCCATCATCGTGAGCCAGTTCGGCGCGCGCTTTGCCTCCGTCTACGTCGGCTCCGTGGTGGCCGTGACGATGGTTCTGGGCATCGCCATCGATCTCCTCATGATCGCATTCGGGCTCTCGCTTGCCGTCAACCTGGACGCTTCCGACTCACCGGCGATCATGATCGTCCAGTGGGGCGGCGCCATCGGGCTCATCGCGCTCATCATCTGGCGGTTCCGTGCCGGAGCGTTGAAGAGCGGATACCACGATCTGCTTTCGAACATGCGCCCGGTTTCCGTGCCGTTCAAGGCATGGTGGTCCCGCGTGACCCGCAGTGCATCGGTGACGGGGACCATCAACCCGCGCACGCCGGCCGGAAGGGCCGTCTGGCTGGCACTCGTCGCCGCATTCCTGCTGAGCGGTTTCACGGTCGTGAAGCCCGGCGAAGTCGGCTACGGACGCCTTTTCGGCGCGGTCGTGTGGAAGGACCTGCCGCCGGGCCTGCACTACCTTGCGCCCAGCCCCTTCGTCAGCGCCGACAAGTGGCCGGTCAGCGAAGTGAAATCCGTCAACAGCGGAGGCAGCTACGAGTACCTCACCGGCGATGTCAATCTCATGTCCATGTCGGTGAACGTGCAGTACCGGGTCAGCGATCCCTACTCCTATCACTATCGGACCGCGAACCCTGAACAGGCCATCGTCGACAATGTGCGCAAGGAACTCCGCAAGTTCGTGGCCGGGCGGTCCCTGGACGACCTGCTGAACGTCGAACGCGCGGCCCTGCAAACCCACATTGAAGATGTCTTCGAGGATCGTGTTCCGGGCGGCGACAACGAAGTGCTCGACACCATCGAACTCGTCAAGGTGAACCTGCTTTCCGCGAAGCCCATCGATGCAACGATGAGCGCCTTCAGGGAGGTCTCGAGCTCCCAGGACGACAGGGAACGCATCATCGTCAATGCCCAGCGCCTGCTGGTCATGGTGATACCCCGGGCGCATGGCAATGCGGCCTACGAACTCGAGCAGGCCAAAGGGGAAGCGGCAAGGAGGACGATCACCTCCGGGGCGGAGAGCGAAGCCATTCGCCTGATCGCCGGCGTGGTTCGCCTGACACCCGAAGTCCTTCGCAACATGCTCTGGAGGGAGAAGCTGGAGGTCTCTCTCGCCGGCAGGAGCAAGATCATCGTCCCGAGCGAGGAAACCCTGAACAGGGTAGCCTTGTGGAAATCATCGAACGGCGGCGCCATGCCCATGGCGCCCCACCACTGAGACGATCACCCGGGCGCCTCCGTGGAGACGCGCCCGCTACCGGAGCCGTAGGAGACTCGCCATGACCAGAGGCAAACGGATTGCAGCCGTCATCGCAGTCCTGCTACTCGCCATCCTTGCCTGGGACAGCATCTACACCATTGATGAATCGCAGCAGGGCGTCCTCACCAATTTCGGCAAGATTGCAGCACCGGTGAAGGAACCGGGCCTGCATTTCAAGTTCCCCTGGCCCGTCTCGAAGGTCTACAAGGTTGACCGGCGCATCCATCCGCTCACGAACCTCAGTCAGGAGCTCATTACCGAGGACCAGAAGAACGTCCTGGTCGACGGCTACCTGTTGTGGCGCGTCACGGACCCGATTCGCTACGTGGAATCGATCAGAACCGAGGCCAGGGCCGTCGAGCGGCTCAGCGATCTCTATCGATCAAGCGCCGGAATCGTGGTCAGCAACAAGCCCCGTGAAGTGTTCGTGAGCCTCGGCCTGGAACATCGGGACGTCTCCCTGATCTCCGGCGAGGTCCTTGATCTCGTCAAGCCGATTGCCGGGGACTATGGCATAGACGTCATGAAGATCGGCATCGTCGAGTACACCCTGCCGGCGGAAAACCGTCCCAGTGTCATTCAGCGGATGATCTCCGAACGCGCCCGAATTGCCGCACGTTACCGCAGCGAGGGAGAGGAAGCGGCCATACGCATCGAGGCCTATGCCATCCACGAGCACGAAAAGCTCATGGCCACCGCCCATGCCGAAGCCACCACCATTCTCGGAGAAGCCGAAGCCGAGGCGATGACCACGCTGGCCGCCGCGTACAGTGAAGACCCTGAATTCTACAAGTTCATCCGGGCACTCGACAGCTACGATGCGATCATCGACAAGAACACGACGCTGATACTCCCCGCCGACAGCGAACTGTTCAGGTATCTTGACGGCGACGGGATGTTGCCACCGGCACCGGAGTAGCGGTTCGAACTCATGTCTGACACCTCTGCCGAACAACTCCCCTGGAGCACGCGCCTCATCTACTCAAGCTTTGACTGGGTGCGTGAACGCCGTCTGCTTCTGTCCCTGTCACTCGTGATCCTTGTTGTGTTCGTCGTGCTGGCCAACGGCCTCTACGTCGTGAAAAAGGAGGAGCAGGCGGTCGTCACGCGTTTCGGCAAGGTGGTGGAGACCGACGTCCAGCCCGGCCTTCACTACGTGTTCCCGCTGATTGAACAGGCCCACGTGCGGAAAGTCATGCGCGTGACCCGGCGAAACGTGGCAACTCAGGATGCGGACGGTAATGTCTATTTTTCGATCCTTTCGGGCGACACCAACCTCTTCGAGGTGGATGTGGCGCTGCAGTACAGGATCGGGAATCTGAGGAACTATCTCTACGCGACTGCCGACCCGCATGCTGTGCTCGCTCTCGTCGTGCGCGAACGCCTGGTCGGCAACATGAGCAACAGCTTCATCGATCTCATATTCACCAACAACCGCGACATCATTCAAAGGCGTCTGTTCGAGGAAACCGAGGACTTTCTGGACGCCAACGACATCGGCGTCGAGTTGCTGGCGCTCAATATCGTGGGCCTGCGCCCCATCGATGAAACCGTGGCCGCTTTCCGCGATGTGAGCGATGCCATCGCCGAGAGCATCGAGACCGTGAGCGAGGCCAACAAGCGGGCGGAACGGCTCCTGGCCCGCAGCAGGGGCCAGGCTGAAGCAGTGGTGCTGAACGCCCGGGCCAGGGCGAGAGAACGCCGGGTGCAGTCCGCGAGCAGCGCGCAGGCCTTTCTGGACCTGCTGGACGCCTATCGAAACGAGCCCTCCTCGGTATCCACGACACGCTACTGGCAGAGAATGCGTGAAGTCTTCCGGGAGGCGACCCTGGCAAAGGTCAATCCGGACGACACCTCGACCATCGACATCAACATGATCGAGAGTTTCGTGCCTGGTGTTGGCAAATTGCCCGCCGTGACCGCAGCCGCTGCGGCGCCCCTGGGGAGCATCGCCGGCGCCGCGTCCTCGATCACGCTCGCAAGCGAGAGAGGAGCACACGGTCTCGAGGCGGTGCAGTCGGATCGTTTCCTCCTGGACGGACGGTTCCATTCTCCCATGAGCGAGCGCCATCATCTTGGCGCTGCCGAACTGCGTTCCCTGATCTTCGACGATCTTTCCATCTTCTCTCATCGCCATGTCGCACCGACACCTGTCTGGACTGCGGTGGAGCAGACCGAACAGCCGATGGTCGAGTCGACGGTCATCGACACGAGCGAAGAGGTCCAGAAGGGGCGGGAAACCTCGACGGCGACGACAACCGACTCATCGGAAGGGCAACACGCGTCGGCAGAAGAGAAACAAGATGGCGGCAACCATTAGCCGTGTTGCCGCCCTCTTCATTGTGCTGACGGCGAGAGCCGCCTTCGACGCGTCGGCAGCGGCGCCGGGCGTCACCGAGAACTCCATCGTCTTCGGACAGAGCGGTTGCTTCAGCGGCTCCTGCGGGTATGCGGGCAACCAGTACCGCGGTGGCATACTGACCGCGTTCCATGAATCCAACAGCGCCGGCGGCATCAACGGCAGGCAACTGGTACTCCTGGCGCTGGACGACGGCTACGATCCGGACCGGGCGGCAGCCAACGCGGACAGGTTCGTCGCCGACGACGAAGTGTTTGCCGTCGTGGGCGGTGTCGGCACGCCGACGACGGAACGCATGGCATCTATCTTCAGGGAGGAGATGATCCCCTTCGTCGGCCACCTCACGGGGGCCGAGTTCCTGAGAGAAGTCCGCAGGTATCCCAACGTGGTGAACCTGCGCGCCGGGTATTCCGAGGAAACAAGGCGCCTGGTCGAGCACTTCGTCGAGAACCTGAATGCCCGCCGGTTCGGTATCATTCATCAGGACGACTCGTTCGGTCGCACCGTGATCACCAGCTACGAGGATGCCTTGAGAGCCTTCGATCTCTCGATCCTTGCCAAGGCGGCCTATTCGCGGCACTCCCACGCCGTGCACTCGACCGTGTTCGTCATGGAAAAGGCGGATCTGGACGTCGTGTTGCTGGCCACGACTCTCGGGCCGGCCGCCGAGGTGATCAACACGTCGCGATCCCTTGGCAACGACTATGCCTTCGGCCTCCTGTCCTTTGTGGACACCGGGCTCCTCGAGGCATCGCTGGACTTCTCGGACGAACGGATCTTCCTGACCAGAGTCATCCCGGACTTCGCCAACGAGAGCAACGCGTTGGTGAGACGTTTCCGTCTCGCCCTCGACGACTACCGGAACACCGATCCGGAGGTCGTGGAGGATGTCGTGAGCCTGTTCAGCCTGGAAGGCTACATCGTGGGTCGATTCATCGTCGAAGTTCTCAAGCGCATGCCGAACGAAATGAGTCGGGAGGTCTTTCTGACAACGGCACTGTCGCGGGATCCCGTCCATATCGACGACTGGGTCATCGCCTTCGACGAGGGCAGCAATGCCGGTTCGGACTACGTGCGAATCGTCGATCTTTCCGGCTACTATTCTGAAAGGGAGGCCGCCGAGTGAAGAAACTCCATGACTTTTCCCTTGAAGAGACCGGCCAGGAGTGGCTCCGGGAGGGATACAAGGTCGTTGCGATGCGCCGCAACGTCATGTTCCGGATGCTCCTCGAGTCGGTTCGTCTTCTCCTCTTCGGCAATGCCGGAGGCGCTGCCCTCATTATCGGTTTCATGAGCGCCACCACGGGTGAGAACGAGGGGGCCTTCCACTGGTTTGCGCTTGCGACGGTGCTGGTCTTCGGTCTGGGCACGCTGACATCGGCGCTGAGCATGATTCTCGTCACCCTGGTTTCCATCAAGGAGGCACACGGTGCCGAAACCGCCCTGAAACGTTTCGCCGACGGCGACGACAACAATTTCCAGGTCATGTTCAATATCGAAGGCCAGACCTGGCGCCTTGCCGACTGGAGCACGCTCACCGGTATCGTCAGCGCCGCTACCTTCATCGTGGGCGGATTGGCCGGTGTCGCGCTGCTGGTGGTGTTCTTCTGAAGACCTCCACCGGTCTTCCGATTCGGATGCATGCCGCACCCGATCAGCCCAAGACTGGAAGCGTTGCGGCATTCTCCCCGACCGCAGCTTCGGATGGCTTTCCCGAGCATGAGTCCGGCCCGGCGCGCCGTGTCCTGATGGAGACGAACTGGCCGGTTCGGCAGTCTCCGATCGGGTCATCCCCTCGGGAGGGGCCACCAATGAACGAAGTAGCAGGTCCTGTCGGGCCGCGGAATCCACCTGGCTCCGGGTGCGCGAACGATGGCCGGTGACGTCTCACGGACACGACCGCTGATCGAGGCGCGGGGCGTAAGCGTGAATTTCGGGCGGCGCAATGTGCTGGACAAGGTGGACATTGCCGTCCATGCCGGGGAAATCGTGACCCTGGTCGGTCTCAACGGTGCGGGCAAGTCAACGCTGATACGCGTGTTGTTCGGTATCGTCCGTCCCGACCTCGGCACGGTCGCGCGAACCCCGGGACTGCGCATCGGCTATTCGCCCCAGCACGTACACCGCGATCCGATTCTTCCGATGACCGTCCGCGGATTCCTCACTCTGGGCGCGCCGGCGCCACGTGACAGACTCGAGAACGTGCTCTCTGAAGTCGGCGCCGGCGCGATTCTCAACCACCCCCTGTCCGAAGTTTCAGGTGGAGAGCTTCATCGCGTGCTTCTTGCGCGAGCCCTGTTGCGCGAGCCCGGCCTGCTCGTGCTCGACGAACCGCTTGCGGGAGTCGATGTTGCCAGCCAGGGCGAACTCTACCAGTTGATCGCGACCATTCGGGACCGCTATGGCTGCGGTGTGCTTCTCGTCTCGCACGATCTGCACATGGTCATGGCCGCAACGGACACCGTGGTATGCCTCAACCGGCATGTGTGCTGCACCGGCCATCCGAGAACGATCACGCGCCACCCGGAATTCGTCTCCCTGTTCGGACCGCATGTGGCGAACGCGATTGCGGTCTACCCGCACCGGCACGACCATCGCCATGACGAGCATGGCAATCCGGTGCCGATCGATGGCGACGGTCCGACAGGGCCTGACACGTTCGGCGGACGGCGATGACGGAAGATTTCGTTCTGCGCGCGCTCGCGGGCGGAATCGGCGCGGCGCTCGCGGCGGGCCCCGTCGGCTGCTTTGTCATCTGGAGACGCATGGCCTACTTCGGCACGGCGCTTGCCCATGCGGTGCTTCTCGGAATCGCTCTGGGCTTTCTCCTGGAACTGGAGCCGTTCGCCGGGGTCTTCGCCATGTGCTTCATCCTCGCGGGATGCCTGATTCTTCTGGAACGCCAGCGTCTCGTTTCTCTCGACGCCCTGCTCGGGGTGCTGGCCCACGCGGTGTTCGCGGCGGGCCTCGTCGTCATCGCGTTCATGGAACGCCTGAGGGTCGACCTTGTCGGCTACCTCTTCGGCGACATCCTCTCCGTCGGCGCGGTCGACCTGTGGCTCATCTACACCACCGCGGCCGTTTCGATAGCCGCGCTTGTCTGGCAGTGGCGCAACCTTCTCTCCGTGACCGTCAACCGGGACCTCGCCGCAGTGGAGGGAGTGCCCGTGGAACGCGTGCGGTTCCTGCTCCTGCTCCTGCTCGCCGGAGTGATCGCGGTGGGGATGAAGATCGTCGGAATGCTTCTCGTCGTGGCGCTGGTGATCATTCCCGCCGCCGCTGCGCGCCGCGTGTCGGCAACACCCGAACAGATGGCCGTTGCATCATCGATCATCGGAATCGTCGCGGTCGTCGCTGGTCTCTTCGGTTCGCTGGAGTGGGACGTTCCGGCCGGGCCGGCCATCGTGCTCGTCGCAAGCCTGGCCTTCGCCGCGAGCCTGCTCATCCCGAGCCGCAGCCGGCAGGGCCGCGAAGACTGATTCCCGGAACGCCCGTTGCAGGCGGCGGCCGTCCCGTCCGTTCCCCGGCGAACGTTCCTTGCCGGATGGTGACGGACAGGGCATAACCGGTCGGAACTGTCATCTTCGGGACATCAGGATCATGGACATGAAGCTGCTTCACCGGGCGATCGGCGCCCTCGTCTTTCTGATCATCGCCTCTGGCGCCTCGGCGGCCGACATGGCCTCAGCACGAATCATCAATGCAGACGGGCTGGAGGTTGGCAGCGTGACATTCCAGCAGGCTCCCACCGGCGTGTTGGTGTCGGTTGACGTCACGGGATTGCCACCTGGCGGCCATGGTATTCATCTCCATGGCGTCGGATCCTGCTCCCCCGACTTCAAGGCGTCCGGAGGCCACATCAATCCTGAAGGCGTCCCGCACGGCCTGCTCAATCCCGGGGGCGGCGACAATGGCGACCTGCCCAATCTCTATGCGGCGGCGGATGGTTCCGCACGGGCCGAGTTCTTCACCACGCGCGTGTCGCTGAAAGGCGGCGATCTGCCCGCGCTGCTCGACACGGACGGTTCGGCTGTCATCATCCACGCCAGCCCGGATGACCACATGTCTCAGCCTATCGGCGGCTCCGGCGGGCGTATTGCTTGCGGCTTGATCGAAGGCATGTAGTTCCGGCCGTTCCGGGTGTGGCCGATGAGGCATTCCACCACTTTGGACCGGTAACCGAGACCGATCCGGATCACCCTGCGGGCGGTCGCCTGCCCGTGAAGGGAGAGGCCTCTTCGAATGCCCTCGCGGCGCGCAGCACCAGGGCATCCCCGCCTCGAGGACCGACGATCTGCAGGCCCACCGGGGCGCCGTCTTTCGTGAAGCCGCAGGGAAGGGAGATGGAGGGCTGTCCGGTGAGATCGAACGGAAACGTGGTCGCCATCCAACCCGCCCCGCTCTGACGTTGCGTCCGCTCCCACCCATCGGGCTCCGAGCGCTCGGCGGGAAAGGGTGTCGTTCCCAGGGTGGGGAGAACGAGGAGATCATGCCGGCTCATGAGCGCTTCGAGGCGGCGGGTAAGGTCGCGGCGGCCGGCCTCGGCTTGAAGGAGATCAAGGGCGCTCAGGCGGTTGCCGCGGTCCGCCGCGGCGATGAGCACGGGTTCGTCCGGTCGCCGGGGGGCGAGGCGCCTTGCCACGGCGGCGGCGAGGGAATCGGAAAGAACGTCGGCCATTCTTGACGGATCGCCGATGTCAGCCCTGATTCGGGTGACCCTGGCTCCGAGCGCGGTGAAGACCTCGCGGGCAGCCTTGCCGACAATGCGCCGGACTACGGGATCGACTGTGGCAAAGCCGAGATCCGCTGACCAGGCGACGCGCATGTCCCTGACACCGCGTTCGAGTCCGGTGAGCACGTCAGGCGCCGGTCCGGTGAGCGCATAGCCGTCGCGCGGATCGTGACCCGCCATCACCGTCAGCGCCAGGGCTGCGTCGTGCACCGTGCGGGTGATCGGGCCGATGTGTTCGAGAGTCATCATCGGGCTCGCCGGCCACACGGGCACCCTGCCGAAACTCGGCTTGAACCCGACGACGCTGCAGAAACTGGCCGGTCCGCGGATGGAGCCTCCGGAATCGGTGCCCGTGGCGATGGCGACCATGCCGGAAGCGACGGCGGCGGCCGAACCGCCGCTCGAGCCGCACGGAGTCCAGTCCGGATTCCACGGATTGCGGGTAATCCCGTGAAGCCTGCTGTCGGTGGTTCCCTTCCAGGCGAACTCGGGCGTCGTGGTCTTGCCGACGATGACGGCCCCGTGAGACCGCAGGCGTTCCACCACGATCGCATCGTCCGGCCACGGCCCTTCGGGAGAAATGGCGAGCGAACCGTTGAGTGTCGGCCAGCCCCGGGTCTCGGTGACGTCTTTGATGGCAACCGGGACGCCGTCCAGGATTCCGGCGGGCTCTCCCGCCGCCCATCGCCTTGCCGAGGCCCGGGCGTCGCGTCTGGCGGCCCGGGCATCCACCAGCTGCCAGGCATTGAGGCGAGGCTCCTGCGCCTCGATGCGGCCGAGCGTGGCGTCGAGAACGTCCAGGGGAGTGAAGCGCTTGCTGCGGTAGCCCGATACCAGGGCCGCCGCGCTCATGTAGACGAGATCATCCGACATCGCTTCTCCAGATGACGGCAACGGGGCCTAGTCGACGCCCTCCCGCTTCATGATGAACCATTGCTGGGCGATGGAGAGCAGGTTGTTCCACGTCCAGTAGATCACCAGTCCCGCCGGGAAGGTGGCGAAGATGAAGAGGAAGATAAGAGGCAGGAACATGAAGATCTTTGCCTGGGTGGGGTCCGGCGGCTGCGGACTGATCCTCTGCTGCAGCCACATGGTCGAAGACATCAGCAGCGGCCAGGCGCCGATCATCAGGAAGGGAGGCAGGAAGACACCGGGATCGAAGGGTAGCAGTCCGAAGATATTCCAGATTACCGTCGGATCGGGCTCGGAGAGATCCTCGATCCAGCCGTAGAAAGGTGCGTGGCGCATCTCGATGGTGACGAACAGCACCTTGTAGAGAGCAAAGAAGACCGGAATCTGCACCAGGATCGGCAGGCAGCCCGAGGCCGGGTTGACCTTCTCCTGGCGGTAGAGGGCCATCAGTTCCTGCTGCATCTTCTGCTTGTCGTCGCCGAAACGTTCGCGCAGCTCCTTCATCTTCGGCGCCAGCTTGCGCATCTTGCTCATCGAGCGATACGACTTGTTGGCCAGGGGGAAGAAGATGATCTTGATGATGACGGTGAGCGCCAGGATGGCGAGACCGAAGTTCCCGATCGTATTCTTGAGCCACAGCAGGACGAAGAAGATGGGTTTCGTGAGGAAGTAGAACCAGCCGAAGTCCACCGCCCGGTCGAAGAGCGGGATGTTGAAGGCCTCGGCATAGTCGTCGAGCTGGGTCACGACCTTGGCGCCCGCGAACAGGCGATCCTCGGCGGTGACCGTCGCGCCCGGAGCCACGCTGAGTGCGCTGCGGTAGAAGTCCGCCTGGTAGGTGTCCGTCGTTCCTCCCTGAAGGTGATGCAGGAAGCGGCCACGGAACGGATCGCTCTGGTCGGGTATCAATGCCACGAGCCAGTACTTGTCGGTGATGCCGAGCCATCCGTTCGGGCTGTCGAACGAGATTTCCTCCGGGTCGTCAGGGTCCGACAGATCGTCGTAGTCGATTTCCTCGAGGGTCTCGTTGAGGACCCCGATCAGCCCCTCGTGCAGGATATAGAATCCCAGCGTCGGTGGTGTCCCGTACCGCTTGATCCGGCCGTAGGGAAGAAGCGAAACCGTGTTCCCGCCCTGGTTGGTGACACTCTGGGTCACGGTGAACATGGAGTGCTCGTCGATCGCGAAGGTGCGCTCGAAGAGCAGGCCCTCCCCGTTGTTCCAGGAAATCGTGACGGGTGTCTCGGGCGTCAGCGCGACATCGCCTGCCTGCCACCTCGAGGTCGAATCCGGCAGGGTCGCACCGGAGCCCCCGTCGAGCCAGCCGAACTCGGTGAAGTAGGAGGACGGGCCTCCCACCGGCGACAGCAGGATGACGTCCGGCGAGTCCGGTCCGACCTCCATGCGGTAGTCGAGGAGTGTCAGATCGTCGATGCGCCCGCCAACAAGGGCGATGGAGCCACTCAGACTCGGTGTCCGGATGGCAATGCGGGGCGACTCCGCCAGAGCTTCGGCCCGGGTGAGTTCCCGGACGACGGGTTCCTCCACGCCGACCGAGGACGTGGAGACCTGGGGCAGGGTGGAATCGTCCTCGGTGGCGGCAAGTTCCTGCTGGCGCTCGAGGGCCTGCTGTTCCCGCTGGATTCTCGGAAGTTCGTAGAAGAACTGCCAGGCAATGAACATCAGGAGGATGATTGCCGTGGCCAGCCACACGTTCCTCTGTTCCTGGGGCATCATCGCTCGTTCGCTCTCTCGGGAACCGGATCGTAGCCGCTTCCGGCAAGGGGATGGCACCGCGCGATGCGACGGAGCGCCAGCCAGGTGCCTCTCAGTGGACCGTGCCGGCGGACCGCTTCACTGGCATAGGCGGAACAGGTCGGCAGATAGCGGCATGACGCCGGTGTCCAGGGCGATATGCCATACCGGTAGATCAGGATGAAAGCCTGAAGCACGGATGAGGCGGCGCTTCTCATGACCGTGGCACGGCGTTCCCAAGGCGCGTCAGCGCCTTTTCGAGGTCGCCAACAAGATTGGCGAAGGGACGATCGACGGTTTCACGGCGGGCGATCAGGACATAGTCCGTTGCCCTGCGCCCGGATCGGGCGAGAACCGGCGGGGCGAGGGCTTTCAGCCGGCGCCGCGCCCGGTTGCGCAGGACGGCATTGCCGACCCTGCGGCTCGCCGTATATCCGACACCGATTGCATCGTCTTCCCGGGGCGCTGCCTGGACGATGATTCCCGGAGTGACCGCCTTCAGTCGCGTTGCCGCCACGCGAAGATAGTCGCTTCTCCGTCTGAGGCGCACGACATCGACAGGCATGAAATCAGGCTGACAGGCGCTTGCGGCCTTTCGCACGCCGGCGCGCGAGCACGGCACGTCCGCCAACGGTCTTCATGCGGGCACGAAAGCCATGACGTCGTTTCCGGACGATACGGCTGGGCTGGAATGTGCGTTTCACCGTCAGGACTCCAGGCATCGGCCGCGCCCCGGACGGGGCGCGAGCGGCGGTGCTGTATAGGTGAGGGGCCGGTTGAAGTCAATGATGACATTTCCTCTCACCTGCCATGCCGCTAGTGTGTCATGTCGATGGCTGAAGCGGGGGCGTGTAATGGTTCAGCAATCAACGACCGTGCGACGGCTCAGGCGACTGATCCCGGTTCTGGTGGTGGTTGCACTGCTGATTGTCCTCTTTGCCAGCGGGCTTCACAGGGAGATCAGTTTCGAGACCCTCAAGGCGCATCATGCCGAACTGAGCGCCTTCGTGGAGGGCAACCTGGTGCTGGCGGTGGTGGTCTACGTCCTGGCCTATGCCTTTCTGACAGGCATCTCGTTTCCCGCCGCCTCCCTTGTCACCCTGCTTGGCGGCTTTCTCTTCGGCTGGGTCCTTGGAACTGTCCTCACCGTTGTCGCGGCAACGGCGGGCGCGACGGCGGTGTTCCTCGTGGCCCGCACATCCATCGGCGAGGCCCTGTGGGAGCGCGTCAAGCCGTTTGCCGGCCGCATGGAGGAGGGATTTCGCGACGGCGAGTTCAACTACCTTCTCTTCTTGAGACTGCTGCCCGTCTTTCCGTTCTGGGTGGTCAATCTCCTGCCGGCCTTTCTCGGCGTGAAGACCCGCATGTACGTCATGACAACCTTCATCGGCATCATTCCCGGCACCACGGTCTACAACGTGATCGGCGACGGTTTGAGCGAGGTGTTCGAGACCGGGGCCGAGTTCTCCCTGGAGAACGCCGTGTCGACCGAGATCGTCGTTGGCCTGGCCGGCCTGGCCGTGATCGCCCTGTTGCCTGTGGTGGTCAGGAAGATCAGGGCCCGGCGACAGGATTCCGGATGACGACGGACCGCGACAGCGTCGACATCTGCGTCATCGGGGCGGGTTCAGGAGGGCTCGTTACGGCTTATGCAGCATCCCACATGGGCCGCAGAACGGTGCTCATCGAGGGCATGCGGATGGGGGGCGACTGCCTCAATTTCGGCTGCGTGCCGTCCAAGGCCCTGCTTGCCGCAGGCAAGGCCGCCCACGCGATGCGCCATACGCAGTGCTTCGGGATCACGCCCCATGAGCCGGAGATCGATTTTGCGGCGGTCAACCGGCACGTGCACGACGTCATCGCCACCATCGAGCCCAACGATTCCGTGGAGCGTTACCAGAGTTTCGGCGTCGATGTCATTACCGGTCACGCCCGGTTTGTCTCGCCCAGGTCCCTGGAGGTGGAGGGGCGGACGATCCGCGCCCGCCGTTTTGTCATCGCCACGGGATCAAGGGCGGTCATTCCTCCCATCCCCGGTCTCGATTCCGTGCCCCTGTTCACCAACGAGACGCTGTTCGACAACCAGGTGCTCCCGGAGCACCTGATTGTCATCGGCGGCGGTCCGATCGGTTCCGAGATGGCCCAGGCCCATCGCCGCCTGGGCAGTCGCGTGACGGTCCTCGACATGGGCCCCCTGCTGCCCCATGACGATCCCGAACTCACCGCTGTCGTGAAGGAGAGCATGACGGAAGATGGCATCGAGATCATCGAGCACGTCGCCGTCCGGGAGGTGTCGGGAGAGGTCGGCAGGATCACGGTTTCCTGTGAACGGAACGGCGAGGCGCTCGTCTTCGAGGGAACCCATCTCCTGGTGGCGGCCGGGCGGCGCCCCAACACCGCCGATCTCGGCCTCGATGCGGCCGGTATCGCGCATGACCGGAGCGGCATCCGGGTGGACCGCCGGTTGCGCACCACCAACCGGCGGGTCTTTGCCATCGGCGACTGTGCGGGAGGCTTCCAGTTCACCCACCTGGCCAGCTATCACGCAGGCATCGTTATCAGGAATGCCCTGTTGCGCTTTCCGGCGAAGGTGAATCTCGGTGCCTTTCCGTGGGTGACCTACACGGATCCGGAACTGGCCCATGTCGGTCTGACCGAAGACGCGGCACGCAAGCGGCACGGGACGGTCACCGTCTTGCGGTTCCCCTGTGCCGAAAACGACCGCGCCATTGCCGAGCGCAGGACCGGAGGACTCATCAAGGTCGTGACCACACCTCGTGGCCGGATCCTGGGAGCGACCATCGTTGCCGCTCATGCCGGGGAATTGATCGCGCCCTGGGTCCTGGCGATGGGATCGGGGTTGAAGGTCGGCGCCGTGGCGGGGATGATCGCGCCTTATCCGACCTTCGGCGAGATCAGCAAGCGGGCGGCGGGTTCCTTCTATACGCCGCGGGTGTTCGGCAAGGGCATGAAGCGCCTGGCGGGCTTCCTCGCCCGCTTCGGTTGACAAGGGAGAGGCAGGTTCCATGCAGTCCATCTTCTGGCTTGCTGACACCCTTCTCAGCATCTACTTCTGGATTCTCATCCTGCACGTCATCCTGAGTTGGCTGGTTGCCTTCAACGTCATCAACGCCCGCCAGCCATTCGTCGGCCAGATCGGCCGTTTCCTGTGGCAGGTCACCGAGCCCGTCCTGGCTCCCATACGGCAGATCCTGCGCCGCCTGTTCGGCGAACTCGGCGGCATCGACCTCTCACCGCTGATCGCCCTCGTCCTGGTCGGCTTCCTGCGCCGCCTGCTGGTGGAGATGGCGGTCTCGATTCGCTAGCCGGGTATCCGCTTCGAGTTTCGCGAAGACGACAATCTGCCTTCAGACCCACGGGAGGAGGCTGATGCCGGTCGTCTTCACAAGACGGCCCGCATGGGTAGCCTCAATGCCCGGCGGGCGTCCCCTCGGTGAAGTGGAACGTCGCATGGAAGGGCTCGAGCTGCTCCTTGCCGCGGATGAAGTCGGCGGCGCGGGCGGCGATCATCTGGGTCGGCGCATTCAGGTTCGCACAGGTGATCCTGGGCATGACCGAGGCGTCGACGACACGCAGGCCCTCGATGCCGTGAACCCGCATTTCCTGATCCACCACGGCGTCGGCATCGTTGCCCATGCGGCAGGTGCATGACGGGTGATAGTCGGTTTCCAGCAGGCTCCTGATGTAATCGAGAATGTCCTTGTCGGTCGTTGCATCCGGGCCGGGACGAATCTCCTCGCCGCGATAGGGATCGAATGCCTCCTGCGCGATGAGTTCCCTCGCCTTGCGAACACCCCGCACGAACCGCCGGCAGTCGTCCTCGGTCGACAGGTAGTTGAAGTGAAGCTTCGGCTTGTCTGCCGGATTGGCGGATCGCAGATCGATGTGCCCGACACTTGTCGGACGGGACTGGTCGACATGCAGCGAGAACGCCTGATCGAGCGCGATGCTGCCGTCGTTGCGAAAGTTCACGCCGGCCGGGCCGAAGTGATACTCGACGTCCGGGTAGTCCATGTCGTCACCGCTGCGGACGAGGCCGCCTGCCTCCCAGAAATTGGATGCAGCGGGCCCGCGCCGCGTCAGGATCCACTGAATGCCGGCCGTCAGCTGGTTGACCGGATAGAGCGCCCTGGGGATCGTCATCGGCCTTGTGCAGGCGTACTTGACGATGACCGTCGGATGGTCCTGCAGGTTGCGGCCCACACCCGGCAGATCCAGTTTCACGTTGATCCCGTGCCGGCGCAGTTGATCGGCCGGGCCGATGCCTGAAAGCATGAGCGTCTGCGGCGAGTTGATGGCGCCTCCCGAGAGGATGACCTCGCGTTCCGCTGCGACCGTCCGGCGTTCGCCGCGATACATGAACTCGACCCCCGACGCGCGGTTGCCCTCGATCACCATCTTGTGGACCATGGCGCCGGTCAGCAGCGTGCAGTTGTTTCGCTGAAGAGCGGGCCTCAAGTGGGCCACGGCGGCGCTGCAGCGTCGGCCGTTGCGCGTGGTGCTGTCGAAGCGGGCAATGCCCTCCGGTTTGTAGGCGTTCAGGTCATCGGAGTAACCCTGATCCGACTGCCTGCCGGCTTCAAGAAAGACGTCGAAGAGAGGACTGTCGAGTTTGCCGCGCGTCGTGTTGAGCGGCCCCGATCCGCCGCGCCAGTCGCTTGCGCCCCGGTCGCTCGTTTCGCCGGCCTTGAAGTAGGGCAGGCATTGGGCGTAGCTCCATCTTGGCAGATTGAAGTCCTCGCCCCAGCGGTCGTAGTCGCGGGGATGACCGCGCATGTAGACCATGGAATTGATCGACGAGGATCCGCCGACGACCTTGCCCCGCGGCGTCTCGATGTTGCGGTCGAACGCTTCAGGCTCGTCCTCGGTGACGTAGCCCCAGTTGATCTTCGGGTCCTTGTAGACCTTGTGAACGCCCGCAGGGACATGGATCATCAAGCTGCGGTCCGGAGGCCCGGCCTCAAGGAGCAGGACCGAGTGCCGGCCGTCTTCGCTCAGGCGGTTGGCCAGGACGCAACCGGCAGATCCGGCGCCGATGATGATGTAGTCCCAGGTCGGGATGTCTGCAGGCTTCGCCAAGTGAGGTTCCTCCAGGGTGCTGGCTGTCCTCATGCGCCCGGTGCATGTGCCACTGGCGATGCCGAATGCATTTGGTCGCTTCGGGCGTGCCGTCGTGAAAGGAACCTAACCACGAGTCCCTCAGTGTCTCCACAGTACCATGGTTGCATTCGAAACAGCGGCGGTGGAACTGGCGGAAGGAATCCCGGAGTTGTGACGAGGTGGTGCAGGTTAGGTGAATGGCACCTTGTCCCGGGCAGGGTCGTCGAGTTGTTCGACAGGCACCAGGAACCTCTGCAACCGGACGTGCCGGTCATGAACTTGCCCTGGGGTTCGGCTACGGGTTTCGATTGTGCGGACCGCGAGACAGGGCCTATGGTTGGAGAAGGACCAGTTCGCTGTCGCGTGCGACACCTTCAGTCCGGAAGGGAACACCCGTCATGATTCGAACGATTTCCCTGGTGGCCGTGCTCCTTCTCAGCTTCGCAGTGCCGGCGTCCGCCGACGAAGAAGCGGACTTGAGAGCAATCTCCGAGGCATACATTCAGCACCCGGTCATGCAGCAGATGCTGGACGGGCTGCTGTCCGACGAGACCATGCGTTCCATGGCGGCCGCCCAGACACAGGGCCTTGAAGATGTGCTGAGCGAAGACGAGATCGAAGCGATACTCACCATAGTCCTCGAGGAGATGACACGGATGCGACCGAAGATGGAGGCCCTCATGGTCGCCGCCGCGACGCAGACCTTCGAATTGGACGAGATTCAGGCGCTCAAGAATTTCCTCGATACGGACGCTGGCGCGCGTGCGATGCTGAAGTCCGCAGCATTCACACAGGCCGTCTATGCCAATGCGGGAAGCATGTTCCAGGAACTGTCCGGGCGGATCTCGACTCGCGTCGAGGCGGTACTTCTGAAGTAGCGTCGCATAACAGCCGTCCTGGCCTCCCAACTCCATCCCTCGCTCACGTCTTCATGCGCGCTCGGTTGACCCGCCAGGCAACCGGCGGGCTGTCAGCGATCAGGCGCATGAACCCCGTCATGATCGCGGATCCGGTCGAACGCCGAGGCCGGGAACTGGCGGGCTTCGTCGGTCACTGGGTGACTGTTGCCTGATCGCGCGATCCGTCCTTGACGGCGCGGCGCGCGGTTCATTATGGGTGCCCCTCATGGAAGACAGGGAGCGGAGCGGTAGTCATGGGTGAGGCAATGGTCATTGACGGCAAGGCAGTCGCCCTGAAGGTGCGCCAGGATGTGGCGGCCCGGGTGGCGCGGCTGACGGCCACCACAGGGGTGAAGCCCGGACTTGCCGTCGTGCTCGTCGGCGAGGACCCGGCCAGCGACGTCTATGTCCGGAGCAAGGGCAAGGCGACCCGGGAAGCAGGCATGGAGAGTTTCGAGTTCCGCATGCCGGCGTCTTCGACGGCCGAGGAGGTGCTCGCCAGGGTTGACGAACTCAATGCGTCCGATGAGGTCAACGGAATCCTCGTCCAGCTGCCCTTGCCCGATCAGGTCGACGAACACCAGGTCATCGATTCCATCGACCCCCTCAAGGACGTTGACGGTTTCCATGCCATCAACACCGGCCGCCTGTCGTCAGGTCAGGATGCCATGGTTCCCTGCACGCCGCTGGGCTGCCAGATCCTGTTGCGCGAGACTCTCGGGATGGACGGCCTGAAGGGCGCCAACGCGGTGATCGTCGGCCGCTCGAACATCGTCGGCAAGCCCATGGCGCAGCTGCTTCTCCAGGATCACTGCACGGTGACGGTCGCCCACTCGCGCACCCGCGACCTGCCGGACGTGGTGCGCCGGGCCGATATCGTGGTGGCCGCTGTCGGCCGTCCCGAGATGGTGCGCGGCGACTGGATCAGGCCGGGCGCCACGGTCATCGATGTTGGCGTCAACCGCCTGGCCCGCGAGGGTGGCGGGACGCGGCTCGTCGGTGATGTCTGTTTCAGGGAAGCGGTCGACGTTGCAGGCGCCATCACGCCGGTTCCGTGCGGCGTCGGACCGATGACCATCGCCTGCCTGCTGGTCAACACGCTTCACGCAGCGTGCCGGCAGAACCAGGTCGAGGTGCCCGAAGGATGATGGCTCAGCGGCGTTTGCTGGCGAGGGCAAGGCGCAGCGCATTGAGGCGGATGAACCCCTCGGCGTCGCGCTGATTGTAGACGGCATCCTCCTCGAAGGTGACGTGGGCCAGACTGTAGAGAGAATGCGGTGACTGGCGTCCGGTGACCGTGACATTTCCCTTGTAGAGTGTCAGGCGCACCGTGCCGGAGACATGTTCCTGGCTGCGATCGATCAGCGCCTGGAGCATCTCGCGTTCCGGAGAGAACCAGAAACCGTTGTAGATGAGTTCCGCGTACCGCGGCATGAGCTCATCCTTGAGATGGGCGGCACCCCTGTCGAGCGTCACCGACTCCATGGCCCGGTGGGCGGCGATCAGGATGGTGCCCCCCGGAGTCTCGTAGACGCCCCGGCTCTTCATCCCGATGAAACGGTTCTCCACCATGTCGACACGGCCTATGCCGTTGGCGCCGCCGAGTTCGTTGAGGCGGGCGAGCAGGTTCGCCGGCGACAGGTCCGCGCCGTCGATGGCCACGGCATCGCCCCTTTCGAAGCCGATTTCCACTTCCGTGGGAACATCCGGAGCGTCCTGAGGGGAAACCGTCCGCGACCAGACGTGATCCGGCGGGGCCGATGCCGGATCCTCCAGGACCTTTCCCTCGGCCGATATGTGGAGGAGATTGGCGTCGACGGAGAAGGGGGCCTCACCCTGGCTGTCACGGGGAATGGGAATCTGCCGGCTCTCGGCATAGGCGATCAGCTTCGTCCGCGAGGCGAGGTCCCATTCCCGCCACGGGGCGATCACCCTGATGTCGGGGTCGAGCGCCTGGTAGCCGAGTTCGAACCGGACCTGGTCGTTGCCCTTGCCCGTTGCGCCATGGGCCACGGCATCGGCGCCGGTCTCATGGGCGATGGCGATCTGGCGCATGGCGATGAGCGGCCGGGCGATCGCCGTGCCGAGGAGGTAGACGCCCTCGTAGAGAGCGTTGGCCCGGAACATCGGCCACACGAAGTTTGCGGCAAACTCCTCGCGCAAATCCTCGATGAAGATCTCGTTGACGCCCATCATGGCCGCCTTGGCGCGCGCGGGCTCGAGATCCTCGCCCTGCCCGAGGTCCGCCGTGAACGTCACCACCTCGCACTTCCAGGTGTCCTGGAGCCAGCGCAGGATGACCGACGTGTCGAGTCCTCCCGAATAGGCGAGGACGACTTTCCTGACGTCGCTCATCATGATTCCTTCATGGCGAAGACATCGATCTCGATCACCATGGAATCATAGGCCAGGACCGGGAGCGGCACGCCGGTGGAGGCGGGGCCGGGGTCATGGAAATAGGAGGAGCGGATGGGCAGGTTGTCGTTGAGAGCCTCGGCGCCGCAATCGCCCTTGTAGACCGTGGTCACCTTGCACACGTCATCATAGCCGGCCCCGAGGGCCTCGAGAATGGTGCCGATATGGATCATCGCCTGGTGCGTCTGGCGCGAGAGATCGTCCGGGTGAACCGCCTTGCCCTTCCGGTCGAGGGAGACCTGGCCTCCAAGGAAGATCATGTCCCGGCATTTCAACCCGTGCTTGTAGGGGAGATGGACATGCCAGTCCCACAGGCTGTCGGGCCACACGTGGGTGCGTTCGAGACGCTCGCCGTTCTCGCCAAGCATGGCGACCATGGAAATCTTGATAAGGACATCGCCGTCGGCATGGCGCGGGATGGGGACGCCGGTGGCGGCCGGTCCGGGCTCCTGGAAATGTGCCGCGCAGGCAAGGGCGGCTGCCTCGAAATCGGCAACGCCGGAGCCGCCGGCATACCAGCGGTTGATCTTGACGGCATCGTCATATCCGGCACCGAAGTGGCCGAGGACATGACCAACGCGCTCCATGACCAGCCGTGTCTGGGCGACGATGTCGCCCTTTGCCGCGACATGGCCATCGTCGTCCAAAGGATACTGTGCCGACACGAAGATCATGCTGTCGGACCGCAATCCCTCCACCCAGGGTGCGGCCAGAGGAGAGCCCGACCGCCCCGGAGCGATGTCCCTGCGTGTTGGCGTGCCGTCCTTGCGTCGCATGGCATAGCCCTCGATCTCGATCGTGAGACCCTCGAAGGCGAGCCAGGGAACCGGAACGGCATTGACGGTGAGACGGCAGTCATCCGGGAGATGGCGCGCCACCATGGCGAGCACGTCCGGCTCGTCGAGGGAGCCATCGTTGACGTAGAAAATGAGAAGCGTGACGAGGTCCTGCGGCACGCAGTCGAGGTCCTCGAGGACCCGGACGAGGTAGGCCATCGCATTGCCGGTCTGGGTCTCGATGTCCCCGGGATTGCGGACCGCTCCATCGGGGGTGAGATCGACCTGGCCTCCCAGCCAGATCATCGAACCACAGCGCACACCGTGCTTGTGGTTGATGGTGATCGGCCAGTTCCAGTGGTGGTCGGGCCAGCTGTGACGCTTGTCCATCGGTTCCTCACGAAGCAGGGGGCGGGGCGGATGTCATGGCGCTGCGCGCCATCTTGACGGTGTCGGACTTGAGTTGTCCGCAGGCGGCCATGATGTCCCGGCCGCGCGGACGCCGGACGGGAGCGGAGTAGCCGCCGTCGTTGACGATTCCGGCGAAGGAGGCAATCCGCCGGGCCGGGGAACATTCGAAGGGTGCTCCGGGCCAGGCATTGAACGGAATGAGGTTGACCTTGGCCGGGATTCCCTTGAGCAGGCGAACCAGTTCGCGGGCATCTGCATCCGAATCGTTGACGTCCTTGAGCATGACGTACTCGAAGGTGATGCGTCGCGCATTGCCGGCTCCGGGGTAGGCGCGGCAGGCATCGAGAAGATCACCGATCGGGTACTTCCTGTTGAGGGGGACGAGGCGGGTTCGGACGTCGTCGTTGACCGCATGCAGGGAGACGGCAAGATCGACCCCGAGTTCCTCGCCGCATCGCTTCATCATCGGCACCACGCCCGCGGTCGACAGCGTGATGCGCCGGCGCGACAGTGCAATGCCCTCCGGATCCATGATGATGGAAAGGGCTGTCTTGACGTTGTCGAAGTTGTAGAGCGGCTCTCCCATACCCATCATGACGATGTTGGAGAGCATCCGTCTGCCGTCCACCGGCGCCGGCCACTCGTCGAGGGTGTCGCGGGCGAGCATGAACTGGCCGACGATCTCTCCGGGTTCAAGGTTGCGCACGAGACGCTGCGTTCCGGTGTGGCAGAACCTGCAGGTCAGCGTGCAGCCGACCTGGGATGACATGCAGAGCGCTCCGCGATCGTCCTGCGGGATGTAGACACTCTCGACGAGGTGACGCTGGTCCATGCCGAGCAGCCACTTCATGGTCCCGTCGGCGCTCTTCTGGTGGCGCACCACGCCGGGCCAGTCGAGATTGAAGGACGCCGCAAGTTTCTCGCGCAGGGCTCCCGACAGGGAGGTCATGTTCGCGAAATCGGTGACCCCGCGGAAGTAGATCCAGTGCCAGAGCTGCTTGACGCGGAACGGGGCCTCACCGAGACCGGCGACGATGTCAGCGAGTTCGTTCCGGTCCAGCCCGATGAGATTCCCTGGCGCACCTGTCATTCGGCGCAGGTCTGGCTGATGGCGCCATAGGCGGCCGTGAAGCCAAGCAGCGAATAGGTGTCGGTGGTCACGGTGCCCCGCCAGGAGCGCCCTTCGATGACCATGCTGACACCGGCCTTCATGGCGGTCACGAGGTCCCTGTCATCATGGCGGGTGAATGCCCAGGCGCTCTCGCCCTCGCCGAACAGGGTGAAGGTCTCGTTCCCGATCATCACCGTGACCGGCGCATTCTCCATGTAGTTGTAGCCCGTCCGGACCTGGACGACATCCCGTTCGCCCTCCGGAGAACGATGCGTGACGAGTATCCAGATGTCGCCACGCTGGGTGTAGTTGCCTTCCGCCTTCGTCGGCTGGCTGGCGATGAAGCAGACCAGCGTGTCGCCATCGTTGTAGCCGAAGGCCGACCAGTCCCGGAAGGTTCCCAGGGATCTCGGTTCCTCGGCCCCGGCTTCCGGCCCCGGCACGAGGATCGCGAGAACCAGCAGAAAGCTGGTGAAGATGCGCGAACTCAGGTTCATGACAGCCATTCCGTCCCGTGTCGTGGTTGTGGGTGTCGTCGCCCGGCGAAATCCATAGCACAGATCATCCCGCCGATTCACGTCCGCCCCTGCCATACTCATCTCTGTCACATTCCGCGAGGCAATGTGTGGCGAATTTCAGTCCTTCAGCGCCTCCAGGTTTTCGAAGAGGCTCAGGGATTCGGGATTTGCGAGGGCTTCGGTGTTGGCCACCGGCCGCCCGTGAATGACGTGACGCACGGCAAGTTCGCTGATCTTGTTGGACCGGGTGCGCGGGATGTCGGCCACCGCGATGATTCGTGCCGGCGTGTGGCGGGGAGAGGCGTGGGTGCGGATTCGCTGGCGAATCCTGGAGACAAGATCCTCGTCGAGTTCATGGCCCGGTCGCATGACCACGAAGAGAATGATGCGAACGTCGCCGGCAAAGTCCTGGCCGACGGCGAGGCTCTCCTGGATTTCCTCGAAGATGTCCACCTGGCGGTAGATCTCGGCCGTGCCGATGCGCACGCCGCCGGGATTGAGCACGGTGTCGGAACGCCCGTGTATGACGGTGCCGCCGGCAGCCGTGATCTCGGCCCAGTCTCCGTGCCGCCAGACGTTGTCGAAGGTGTCGAAGTAGGCCTGGTGGTAGAGGCTGCCGTCGTCGTCGTTCCAGAATCCCACCGGCATGGAGGGGAACGGCCGCGTGCACACGAGTTCACCCGCCTTGCCGGCGGGCAGGCTGTTGCCGCGTTCATCGAAGATGTCGACGGCCATGCCGAGACCGCGCGCCTGGATTTCCCCGCGGCGCACGGCACCCTCGGGGTTGCCGAGAACGAAGCAGGAGATGATGTCCGTTCCGCCGGAGATCGACGCCAGCTGAACATCCTCCTTCACGTCTCGATAGACGTAGTCGAAGCTCCCTGGCGCCAGGGGGGAGCCCGTGGAGAGAACGAGACGGAGATCCTCGAGATCGTGGCTCGCCGCCGGCCGGATTCCCTCCTTCTCGATGGCCGCGAAGTACTTTGCCGAAGCGCCGAATGCGGTGAACCTCTCTTCCTGGCAGAAGTCCCACAGGACGTTGCCGTCCGGCGATGCCGGATGGCCCTCGTAGATCGCCAGGGTGGCCCCCGTTGCCAGGGCGCTCACCTGCCAGTTCCACATCATCCAGCCGCAGGTCGAGAAATAGAACAGCCGGTCTCCGTCGCCGAGATCGCAATGCAGCTGATGTTCCTTGAGATGCTGGAGAAGAGTGCCTCCATGGCCGTGGACGATGCACTTGGGTGCACCTGTGGTGCCTGAGGAATAGAGAATGGCAAGAGGATGATCGAACGGCACCTGCTCGAAGTCGATGCCGTCGTGGGGTGTCGCCATCACCTCCTGCCAGGTCACGGCATCCCGCAGACCCCCACTGTCGCAGACCGGGTCCACCCAGGGAACGACGACAACGTGTTCAATGCCGGGCATGGCCTCCAGAATCTCCGCCACCCTGGGCCTGCTGTCGAAGTGGCGGCCGCCATAGGAATAGCCATCGGCGGTGATCAGCACCTTCGGATCGATCTGGCCGAAGCGGTCGAGGACACCCCTGGTTCCGAAATCCGGTGAAGAAGACGACCACACCGCGCCCAGACTGGCCGTCGCCAGCTTGGTGACAATCGTCTCGGGCAGGTTGGGGAGATATCCCGCGACACGGTCGCCACGGCGGATCCCCCGATTGACAAGCCAGGCACTCATGGCCGCGACGGCGTCATGGAGTTCGCGGAAGGTCAGGGCGCGCCGGCGACCGCCTTCTCCGCGGCACACGATGGCCATGGTGTTGTCGCGCTTCCGGAGAAGGTTCTCGGCATAGTTGAGGCGGGCTCCGGTGAACCAGCGGGCCCCGGGCATGGCATCGCCATTGTCGAGAATCGTCTCCCATGTCCGGGAGGACCTGACACCGGCGAATTTCCAGAACAGCGACCAGAAGGCGGCCCGGTCATCGATGGACCAGCGCCACAGCGACTCGTAGTCCGGAATTGTCCGGCCGCATGCCTCTTCGGCCAGGCGCCGGAACTGCCTCAAGGCCGTTGCCTCCCGGCCCTCTTCGCCAGGAGACCAGAGAACGTCGTTCATCAACTCGCGGGCGCTCCCGATTTCCTGGCCGCACGGTCCATGAAGCGGGCCATCGCGATGTCGCGGCGCGTGATGCCGCCGGCATCGTGGCTCGTCAGGGTGACGTCGACCCGGTTGTAGACATTGAACCACTCGGGGTGGTGATCGACGACATCGGCGTAGACTGCGACGCGGCCCATGAAGCCGATCGCCGTCATGAAATCACTGAAGCGGAAGGTCCTTTCCAGCGCGTCCCCGCCCTCGGACATGGTCCAGTCCTCCAGGGAGGCGAGCGCCTCGGCAAGCGCTGCCTGCGAAAGTGTGTCTGCCATCGAACGTGTCCTCACCTTTCGAACCGGATTGTCCGGCGAGTTGGCCGTTTCGGCAAGAGAGGCTATGGTCCGGGCTCCATGACGCGACGTTTCGGTCCAGCTCCCGACGCCGAGGAGATTGCGGCGATCGCCAGTGATGCGATCGCCATGATTCCTGACAACCTGAAGGCCCGCATCGAAGGCATCGCCATTCTCGTGACCGAGTTCCCCGAGGCCGAAGTCCTGGACTCACTTGGCATCGACAGCGAGTTCGGTCTCCTCGGTCTCTACCAGGGAATTTCCCTCGACCAGGCCTCCGGCCACGATGTGATGGACGACCTCAACCGCATCTATCTCTACCGGCGTCCGCTCCTCGATGCCTGGGCCGAAGGCGACGACTCCCTCGAGGATCTCGTGCACAACACGATCATCCACGAGATCGGCCACCACTTCGGGTTGTCGGACGACGACATGGAACGCCTCGAAAGCGAGGGATGATGCCGCCCCTTTCCGTTCACCCGGCTCAACGGGCAACTCCGACCCTTGCAGGGGTGTTGATGACCGGAACAGGTGGATGCCTTGGGTGGAGATGTCTAAAGTAACCTCGATCTGCCTTCGCACCAGGGATTCCGGACCGGTTGATGCAGCCGACGGGAACCGGTGGCCGTTCAGGAGAATGACTTCCGAATTCGACATGGTCAGATGACAGTGCCAGGTGTGAACCCACAATTGTCGATCCCGAAAGCGGAGCTCGCTTCCTTCTGCCGGCTACATGATATCCGTTGGCTTGCACTATTCGGTTCGGCACTGCGGACGGACTTTGGTCCCGACAGTGACATTGACGTGCTGGTCGAGTTCATGGAGGGACGATCACCAGGCCTGCTCGGCATCGCCGGACTGGAAATCGAACTGTCCGCTCTGTTCGGCGGGCGGAAAGTGGACCTGCGAACGCCCCAGGATCTGAGCCGCTATTTCCGTCAGGATGTCCTTGACAAGGCAGTTGTCCAGTATGCACGACGATGACGCGATTCGATTGCGAAGCGCTGTCCTTCGTCCAACAACGGACGCGTACTGATCTGGACACGGACCGGCAGCTGGTCCTCTCATTGGTGAAGGACATCGAGATCATCGGTGAAGCTGCAAACGGGATTGCGGAATCGACACGTCATTCCTTTCCGGACGTACCATGGAAACAGATCATCGGTATGCGGCATCGGCTGGTTCATGCGTACTTTGACATCAACCTCGATATCCTCTGGAGAACGGCACGGGAAGAGCTGCCGATGTTGATTGCTCACCTTGAATCGATAGTGTCAACGGGCACGGAGTAGTGGCCCTGCGGGAACATTCAGCCATATGTCCAGTCGTGACAGTTCAGGACAAATCAGGTGTTCCGCGTCTTGATCCCCAAGGTCCCCTTTTTGCCTTCCTTGGTTGCGCAGTTTTGTGCCCTAAGAGCCTCCGGGCTGGATCGATGGTGGAGCGGTCGATTGTCGCCTCTGAACCTGTGTCGGGTATGGCAGAAAGACTGCACCGCCCTGCCAGTACATGAGTGGGCCGCAGCGCGCGGCTGATTCAAAAGGCATCCTCGGCGCGCAGCATGCGGACCGCATCACGGACCGCTTCCACCGTCACGTCGACATCGGAACTCTCCATGACGCCCGACACGTAGCCGCCGGGCGTTCCCCCCATGGTGACGCCGCCCAGCATCATGGCGAGATCGAACCGTGTGGCGAGGGGTTTCGGCAGGTGCAGCAGGTCGTCGGGCGACACGCTGGAACCGTCGAAGGAGCCCGGCACCACGTCGAGGCGCCGGGGATTGAGAAAGATGTGGAAGGACGAATGGGTTCCATAGGCGGCCCATGAGACACCGGCCTCGCTGACGACGCGGTTGATGCCGTCCCGGAGTGCGGCTGCCGAGGCGCTGGCACGCGCGCAGATGGTGCCGTCGGCGATCTGGCCCAGGGCGGCGATGCCTGCTGCGGCCGACAGAGGATTGGCGTTGAAGGTGCCGAAGTGATCGACCTTGATGCGGCCATCCCGTCGTGTGGCCTCGAAATCGAGCATGTCCATGACGTCCCGGCGCCCGGCCACAGCGCCGCCGGGAAGGCCGCCAGCCAGGATCTTTGCCAGGGCCGTGAGATCGGGCGTGATCCCGAGCGCCTTCTGGGCACCGCCCGGTGAGACGCGAAATCCGGTCACCACTTCATCGAGGATAAGGAGCGCTCCGTGACGTTCCGTCTCGTCACGCAGGAGCCGGACGAAATCCGGATCGACCGGAACCCGGCTGAACGTGGCGCCCGTCGGTTCGATGATGGCAGCGGCGATGTCGTCGTGGGTTCGGAACGCCTCCCGCAGCGCGGTGTGATCACCGGCCTCGACGACGACGAGATCCTCCTCGATTCCCGGGACGACGCCCGCTGCATTGGCGCCGCCGCTCGAGACCCGGGCCGAGGCGACATGGTCGTGCCAGCCATGAAAATGATGGGTGAAGCGGAGTATCTTGCGCCTGCCCGTGAACGCGCGGGCGAGGCGCAGGCACATCAGGGTTGCCTCGGTGCCCGAGGAGACGAACCGCACGCGTTCCGCCGAGGGCACGAGGTCGCAGACCAGGCGGCCCCAGCGCACTTCCGCCCTGTGACCTGCGCCAAAATGGGTGCCCTCGCCAACGGCCTGCCTCACCGCCTCGACGACAGCCGGATTGCCGTGTCCAAGGATGAGCGAGCCGTGGCCACCAAAGAAGTCGACATACTCGTTGCCGTCAACATCCCACTTGCGGCTCCCCCGGGCATGATCGACGTAGAGTCCGTATGGCTCCCGGTACCGGGAATCGTGCGTCACGCCACTGGGAAAGATCCCGCCGGCCTCGCCCGCGAGTTCGCGTGAGCCCCTGGTTTTCTCGAGCCAGGAGGCGACAATCGGTGAATTGGTCTGCATGTCGGGCATCGGGTTCACACGTCTCTGATCCCGGTCATGGTATCGCCAGGCCGGCACCCATAGAACACCTCATGGCGGATTTCAGCTCCTTGTCAGCGGCCACGACTGGCTTCTTCAAAACGGTGCCATCGCAAACGTCATGACCGAGAGGATCGGAGCAGTGGTTCACAGCTCCGGCAGAACAACAACCTGACGTCCGGACTATTTGTTGTGTGTGGCCGATCGCCTTGGCACAGGACCGCGATATGCCGCTTGTCGTCATGGTCACCGCAGAACCCGTGGAGTGGATACCGGCCATGTTGATGAGCATGAGGCCCTGACGTGCATGCGCTCGTCAACGACACCATGAACTGATTGATGTGCCTCCGTCATGTCATCACACTTGTCACACCACCTCTCATGATGTATCTTACTCTCGACTTACTTGTCAGTGGTCCGAGGAGATTAACATGGCTGTGCTTGACAAGCTCACCACCACCGTCTCGACGAAGGGTCAGGTCATTCTGCCCAAGGCGGTCCGCCAAGCGCTCCGCTGGCACGCCGGAACCCGACTGACGGTCGAGAACACCGCCGACGGTGTGCTGCTCAGGCCCGAGCCCGCGTTTGCTGCAACCCGACCTGAGGATGTCTTCGGATGCTTGGCCGGCGATGTTGTCCCCAGATCCCTCGCTGACATGGAGGCGGGTATTCTGGAAGAGGCACGGCGTCGCCATGCGCGCAGTTGATACCAACGTCGTTGTCAGATACCTGACCGGCGACGATCCTGACCAGGCTGCCAGAGCGAGAGCGGCAATCGGTGCGGGAGATATCTTTGTGAGTACGACCGTCCTGCTCGAGAGTGAGTGGGTACTGCGCAGTGTCTACGGATTCGACGGTAGGAAGGTCGCAGCGGCTCTGCGCGCCTTCTTGGGGCTTCCGGGTGTTACGGTTGAGAGCCCAGTTCTTCTGGCCGAAGCCCTTGCCAGAACTGAAACCGGAATGGACTTCGCTGATGCGCTTCACCTCGGCGCAGCCGCCCATTGCGAGACAATTCTCACGTTCGACCGCAAGTTCATCGAGTCCGCAAGCGGTTTGTCCGTCAGGGTATCGGAACCCTGAGTCCCGTTCGGTCTGCCGAAACGCCCGAGCCGCATTCGACAAGTTGACATCCCGATTGACACGTCACATGTCGTGCGCCCGTGTCTTCCGTGATCAACACCACGTCATGATCGGGCGGGATGGGGCCGCGGCCCACGGTGGCCGTAGAACAACAGCCCGACCTTCGGGCTGCTCATCATGTGTGGCCGGTCGGGGTAGCACAGGGTGGCGGTGTGCCGACCTTCGGAAACCATGAGAGATCCCGGGGCGATGGGGATCGTCGCGATATGGAAGTGGTTGCTGGTAGGGATGTGTCCCAGACCCTTGTGGGCGTTGACATCCGCCGCTTGAGGTATCGAGTCAGGGGTACAGCAGATACTCCTGGATCATGCGGTAATGGGAACCGTCGCTGCGCCGATGGCTCTCGTGAAGGGCGAAGGAGCGGATCTCGAATGGCGGAGATTCAAGCAGGTTGTTGGCGGCCACGAAGTCACCGACGTGGCGGGGCGAGGCGCCCTTGAGACGGGCGAGGGTGATGTGAGGATGGTACTTGCGTTCCCGCGGCGGAACGCGCAGCTGCGCCAGCAGGCCTTCCACCCTGTGGTGCAGCGCCACCAGGTCGTCGTGCGGACGGACTCCGGCATAGAGAAGGCGGGGATCGCGCCGCTTGCCGAAGAAGCCGACCCCCGACACGCAGAGCGTGAACGCAGGATGACTGACAGTGGCAAGGGACTCGCAGATCTCGTCGGCCAGCATGGCTTCGATCTCGCCCAGGTAGCGCAGCGTGATGTGCATGTTCTCTGCCGGCACCTGCCGCCCGCCCGGGATTCCGCCACCCAGTGCCGCCAGTCTTTCGGCAATGGTCGAAGGCACAGAGACGGCAATGAAGAGAGGCGGCGTCATGGTCCGGCAGTTGCACGTTCGAGAAGCCGGATTACATATGGCACCATTCTCTCGACAATCACCTCAACGCCCCGGGCGTTGGGGTGGATGCCGTCATCCTGGTTGAGTGACGGGACCATCGCCACACCATCGAGGAAGAACGGATAGAGAATGACTCCATGCTGATCGGCGAGTTCAGGGTAGATGGCATCGAAGGCGGCGACGTAGTCGGCGCCGAGGTTGCGCGGTGCGGCCATGCCGGCCAGCAGCACCGGAATGTTCCGCTGTCCGAGAACCGAGAGGATGTGGTCGAGGTTTGCCCGGCTGACGCCCGGATCGATACCCCTCAGGGCATCGTTGGAGCCCAGGGCCACGATCGCCGCGTCCGCACCGCCGGCAAGGGCCCATTCCAGGCGTGCCAGCCCACCGGTCGTGGTGTCTCCGGACACACCCGCATCGATGAACCGGACGTCTCGTTCCAGCAGGTCCAGGGCGGCGCCGAGACGGGCGACAAAGCCGTCGGCGGCGGGAAGGCCGTAGCCCGCCGTCAGACTGTCGCCGAGCGCCAGGATACGGATTTCGGCACTTGTCGCGGGGGCGCTCGCCAGGAGGCCCGCGACCAGAATCACCATGCGGCCAACGTGTCTCATCCGCGATGCCCGATCCCGTTGTCCGTCTGAGCAGCCTTCACCTGAGGCTCACCGGTGCCGCAGGCGCCGTCAACATCCTGCGGGATGTCTCCCTTGTCGTCGAGGAAGGCTGCCACGTGGCCGTCGTTGGTCCGTCGGGTTCAGGCAAGTCGTCCCTCCTGGCACTGACAGCCGGTCTGGAACGGCCGACTTCCGGCACGGTCGAGATCACCGGCCGGAATCTTGCCGCATTCGACGAGGACGAGCTGGCGACGTTCCGCGGACGGACGATCGGCATCGTCTTCCAGTCCTTCCACCTGATCGCCACGATGACGGCGCTCGAGAATGTTGCGCTGCCCCTCGAGCTGGCCGGCGACGCCGATGCCGTCCGGAAGGCGCGACGCGTGCTTGCGGAAACCGGGCTGGAGGCGAGGTCGGGACACCTTCCGGTGGAACTCTCGGGCGGCGAGCAGCAGCGCGTGGCCCTTGCCCGCGCCCTCGTCAACCGTCCGCCGCTGCTTCTGGCTGACGAGCCGACAGGCAATCTCGACAGCAAGACCGGCTCGGCAGTCACGGACCTGATGTTCGATGTCGCCGCGCAGGCCGGCGCCACGGTGATGCTGGTCACCCACAACCACGACATGGCACGGCGCTGTCAGCGCACCGTCGCCATGGAGAACGGCACCTGCCGGGAGGTTGCGTGATCACCCTGGCCTGGACCATCGCCCGGCGAAATCTCAAAGGCGGCAGGAGGAGGTTCCTTCTGGCCGTCTTCGCCCTTGCTCTCGGGGTGACGACCATTGCGGGCGTCGGCAGTTTCGGCGCTGGGCTCGTGGAGAGCCTGCGCGAGAACGGGCGTGTCATCCTGGGCGGCGACATTGCGTTGCGCACGACGTTCACACCGCCAGACGAAGTTGAGATCCGGTGGCTGGAAGCGCGTGGCGCGCTGTCGCGGTCAGCCGATCTCTTCGCCATGGCGCGACCATCGGAAGGCGAACCTCTTCTGGTGAACCTGCGGGCCGTCGATGACAGCTGGCCACTCTACGGCGAGGCGCTCATCGATCCCCCGAACCCGCTCGACCATGCCCTTGCGGAGGGCGCCATCGTCGACAGGGATTTTCTCGAGAACACCGGCCTTGACGTCGGCTCGTCGTTTTCCCTGGGGGAGACTGAGGTTCCCATCGTGGCAACCCTTGTCGACGAGCCTGATAGGGCGAGTGCTCCCTTCCGTCTCGGCCCACGGGTCATCCTGTCGCTGGACCGGCTGGATGCTGCGGGTATCGCCGGCACGGGCAGCCTCGTGCGTCACCTCGTGCGCATCAGGCTCGATGATGTCGGCAATGTGTCCGGGATCATCGCCGACCTGCGGCAGACCTTTCCGGACGCGACCTGGCGCATACGCAGTGCCGATGACGCCAATCCGTCGCTGCGCCGGTTTCTCGAGCGTCTTTCCCTCTTCATTACCCTGGTCGGCCTGACGGCCCTCCTGATCGGGGGTATCGGCATGTCCAGTGCCGTCACCACCTATCTCGCGCGCCAGGTGCCGGCTATCGCCACCCTGAAGTCCCTGGGCGCCTCGCAGAGGCTGGTTCTCACGAGCTATCTCCTCGAGATCGCCATCATGGCCGGATTCGGCATCGCCGCCGGGTTGATCGCGGGGGCTGTCCTTCCGGTCCTGGCAGCCGGACTGGCGGGCGAGGCGCTGCCCGTCTCCATCGCTGCGGACATACACCCAGGACCACTTCTCATTGCCGCGGCCTGCGGCATCCTCATCACACTGGTCTTCGCATTGCCACCACTCCTTCGCACGAGGGAAATCTCTCCGGCCAGTCTGTTTCGTGTCACCGGGCTTCCAGGCACGCCGCTCCGCCCGCGCGACAGGCTGATGATCGTTCTCCTGGCTGCCGCCGTGGTGGCAATTGCCATCATTGCCGGCAACGAGCGTCTCTTCGCTGCCCTCTTTTGTGCCGCCATCCTTGCCGTTCTCGTGCTGTTCCGTCTTGTCGGCCAGGGACTGTCCCGACTGGCGCGATTCGCCGGCAGGCCGCGCCTTGTGGCCTTGCGTCTGGCACTCGCCAATCTCCATCGTCCGGGAGCGGGGACGGTTCCGGTGTCCGTGGCGCTCGGAACCGGGCTTGCCGTTCTCGCGGTCATCGCCGGTGTCGAGGCGAATCTTGCGAGAGAGCTCGAGGTCGCCTCCTCCCGCAAGGTTCCGGCCTTC
>JAJEHK010000339.1 GCA_022823765.1 Alphaproteobacteria bacterium
GGCTTGATGCCGAGGGAGTAGGATGCCTCGGTCTGCCCGTGACTGACCGCCACGATGCCGCTGCGCACGATCTCGGCGATGAAGGCCGCCGTGTAGATCGACAGGGCGAACCACAGGGCGAAGAACTCCGGCTTGAGCGCAATGCCACCCTTGTAGTTGAAGCCCTTGAGGGCGGGCCAGTCGAGACTGATCGGTGATCCGGAAGCAAAGTAGGCGATGACGGGAACGGCGATGATGGCCGCCAGGGATACCGACAGGACGGGATAGATCCGCCCGGTCCTTTCCTGGACGCGCCGTGCGTGTCGGGCAAAGAGGTAGACGCCGACAAGGGTGACGACAAGGCTCGCCGGAATCACCCAGGCGAAGTCCTCGAAGATCGGTCGCGGCAGGTAGAAGCCCCGGTTGGAGAGGAAGAGTCCGCTGATCGGCTCGATGGCCTGCTTGGGGTGAGGCAGGACATGGACGACGATGCCGTACCACAGGAGGATATGGAGAAGCACCGGCACGTTGCGCGTGAACTCGATGTAGGCGGTCATCATCCTGGCGACGAGCCAGTTGTTCGACAGGCGCAGGATGCCGACCATGAACCCGAGGAACGTGGCGAAGATGATGCCGGTCACCGCGACCAGCACCGTGTTCAGGAAACCGACCACGGCGGCGCGGGCATGGGTCGAGCGCGAGGAGTACTCGATCAGACGCTGGTTGATGTCGTAGCTGGCCGGATGTCCGAGAAAGCCATAGCCGGTTTCCACACCGAGATTCTCGAGGTTCTGGACCGTGTTGTTGATGATCCAGGCCAGCGTCAGGAGCAGGACGACGAGGGCAACAATCTGGATGACGAGGGACCGGGACCGTTCGTTGGTCCATATGTCGGACAGGCGGAAGTCCCTGCCCGGATCAACATCCGGATGGACTGTCACTGCGACTCTGGTCCCGGGAGATCAGTGATGATGTCAGGAACCGCAACCGGCACCCGCTGTTTCAGTCAACGGGTGCCGGCCGCGATGTCCCAGGATCAGCTCAGATCAACGGAACGGCGGGGCGTAGAGAATGCCTCCGTCGCGATAGGAGGCGTTGACGCCACGCGAAAGGCCGATCGGCGTATCCGGACCGATGTTGCGATCAAAGATCTCGGCGTAGTTGCCAACGGCGTTGATGACGTTGACGACCCAGTTCTGGTCGAGCCGCAGCATCGCGCCATACTCGCCTTCGGTGCCGAGCATGCGATTGATCTCGGGGTTGTTGGTGCCTTCGGCAAGTTCGTTCACGTTGCCGGAGTCGATGCCGTACTCCTCGGCCAGGATCAGCGCGTTGAGCGTCCAGCGGGCGATGTCGGCCCACTCGTCGTCACCGTGCCTCACCAGCGGGCCAAGCGGCTCCTTCGAGATGATCTCGGGCAGAACCACGTGGTCATCGGGATTGTCGAGGGCTGCACGGGTGGCGGCGAGACCTGAACGGTCCGTCGTGTAGACGTCGCAACGTCCTGCCAGGTAGTTCTGGCGCGCTTCCTCGTTGTTCTCGATGGGAACCGGCTCGTAACTCATGCCGTTGGCCCGGAAGAAGTCCGCGAGGTTGAGCTCGGTGGTCGTGCCGGTCTGGATGCAGACCGAGGCGCCTTCGAGATCATGCGCACTCTCGACACCGAGCGCCTTGTTCACGATGAACCCCTGGCCATCGTAGTAGTTGACGCCGACGAAGGTGAGCGCGAGGTCGATGTCGCGGCTGTAGGTCCAGGTCGTGTTGCGCGACAGCACATCGATCTCGCCTGCCTTGAGGGCTTCAAAGCGCGTGGCGCCGGTGAGGTTCGTGTACTTCAGCGCGCTGGCATCACCGAAGATCGCAGCTGCCAGTGCCTTGCAGTAGTCAACATCGAAACCCTGCCATTCGCCTGCTTCATCCTTGTATGCGAAGCCCGGCAGACCGGTGTTGATGCCGCACTGCACATGTCCCTTTGCCCGGACATCATCGAGTGTCGCGGCCCCGGCAACCGACGTGACGGCTGCCAGCGCTCCGGCCGCGATGAGCAAGATCAGTTTTCTCATGTGTCTAGAATCCCTTTCAGTCTTGTTCGTTGGTCAGGAGGGTGCTTCTGACGACGATGGTCTCATCCTCCCCCAATGGGGTGAGACTGTCAATCTTCCGGGCAGTGTTCCGCTTCAATTCCCGGGCCTTGACTCCCGACCTGCCGGCGACGCCAGTTTCCGGCCGCCTCCCCAGCATTGGGGATCGCGGAAACGCTTTTGATCAGGGGAGCTGCCATGGCGCCGCTCGACTCCCGCAGGTGCTCCGAGCGTGTCGGTGGCTGCAGCCGCATCGGCCGAGGAAACAAGACGCTGCGACCGCTTCGGGCTGCGCAATGACCGGCCGGTCCGTATCCCTGGTACGTCACGCCGCTGTCCCGGGTTGCAGATGATATCGGCCCTGCAGTCGAACTCCGAGGCCGGTGAGCAGGTCAGCGAGCCCTCATCCGGGACGGTATCTGCCGGTCCCGAAAGCCGATGCGGGACGCCACGATCCTCATGAGCGATCCACCGACGGTTCCCCTGCGGTGGCAGGAGGGGCAACCGGACGTCGCGGCTCAGGAGGCGATGACGGCGATGGCAGAGCGCAGATCATCGATGCCCCGGCCCTTGCGGGCGCTGGTGATCAGGATGCCCTGAACGGCGGCGGGCCTTTGCCGGAGTTCCTTCTCCACTTTGCCCGCCACGTCATCGATGCCGGTTCCCTTCACCTTGTCGGACTTGGTGAGCACGGCCTGCCAGGCGACGCCGGCGGTATCGAGGCTGTCGAACGTCGCACGATCCCTGTCGGTGATCCCGCGGCGCGCATCGAGCAGCAGGAAGACGCGCCGCAGCACCGGGCGAAGGGCAAGGTAGTCGTCCACGGCCCGTGTCCATCCGGCGATCTCCGCCTTGCCGGCGGCGGCGTAGCCGTACCCGGGCAGGTCGACGAGATGCATGCGTCCGTCCAGGCTGAAGACATTGATCGCGCGCGTCCTGCCCGGCGTCCGGGAGGTTCGCGCCAGGCTTCGCCGTCCGGTCAGCGCATTGATGAGCGACGACTTCCCGCAGTTCGAGCGCCCCGCAAAGGCGACTTCGGGGACCCCCGGATCGGGCAGGCCTTCAAGCGATGTCGCCGATGTGACGAACGTAGAGGGCCGTGCGAAGAGACTGCGTCCGGCGTCGCTCACGGCCATCTCAGGCCTGCCCTTCCGGCGGGTAGCGGACGGCGGCGAGGTAGAGGCCGTGGGCCGGGGCGATCATGCCGCAGGCCTGGCGGTCCCTTCGCTCGAGGGCATGCCGGAGGTCGCCGGCTGTCCACCGGCCTTCCCCGACATGGACGAGCGAGCCCACCATGCTGCGGACCTGGCGATGCAGGAAGGAGCGGGCGCGGGCGCTGATCACGATCGCGTCCCCGGCGCCCGTGACGCCCAATTCATCGAGCGTCTTGACGGGCGAGGACGCCTGGCAGCCGGCATCCCTGAAGGTGGAGAAGTCGTGCCTGCCGACAAGGCCCTGCGCCGCCTCGTGCATGGCCGCGGCATCGAGGGACCTCGGCACGTGCCAGGCCCGGTTGAGATCGATCGTCAAGGGGGCTCTCCGGCACACGATCCGGTAGCGATAGAGACGCTCGACGGCATCGAACCTGGCGTGAAAGTCCGCTCCGGCCCGCGCCGCCTCGAGGATGGAAATCGCCCGGGGACGCAGGTGCTGGTTGACCGCGTTTCTCACGGTGGCGGGCGGCCAGTCGCGAACCAGGTCGACGTGAGCGACCTGCTGCAGGGCATGGACACCGGCATCCGTCCTTCCCGCCGCCACAAGGTTCACGTCCTCCTGGCAGAACGACCCGAACGCCTCCTCCAGCGCCTGCTGGATGGAGGGTTGGTCACGCTGCCTTTGCCATCCGGCATAGCCGGTGCCGTCGTATTCCAGCGTGAGGCGATAGCGCGGCATGGTCAGATGAGACGCGCCGGAGGCGCGAGGCGCTGACCCCGCAGCCAGGCGTCGCCATCGGTGGTCGGCCGGCCCGCCGCGCGAACCTTCACGAGACGCAGCGCACCCCTGCCGCATGCCACGACGGCACTGCGATCAAGAAGGGTCCCGGGCGGGCCCTCGCCCGAGACGACCTCGGCCTCGAGAACCTTCACCGGTGCCGATGCCGGTCCGAAATGAACCCCGGGGCGCGGATTGAGGGCCCGCACCATGCGATCGATCTCTTCCGCACCGCGTCGCCAGTCGATGCGGCCGTCCGCCCGCGTGAACTTCGGCGCGTAGGTGGCCTCCCGGTCATCCTGGGGTTCCGCCCGGGCCAGAAGGTGCCCGAGACGTCCAAGGAGTCCTGGAAGGACGTCGGCGGCGAGATCGGCGAGACCGGATTCCAGGCGTTCCGTGGTGGCGCGGCGGGGCACGGTCATGGGATGGCGGCTCAGAATGGCGCCGGTATCGAGGCCCTCGTCCATGCGGAAGACCGTCAGGCCGGTCTCCCGATCACCGTGAAGGATGGTGTGGGCTGCCGGGGTGGCGCCCCGCCAGCGCGGCAGAAGCGATGGATGGAGATTGATGCAGCCAAGTCGCGGCGCATCGAGGACGGGCCGGGGAAGGATCAGTCCATAGGCGGCAACGACCGCCACGTCGGCATCGAGCGCCCGAAAGGCGGCAGAGGCCTCGTCGTCCCGCAGGGAAGCCGGTGTCATCACGTCGAGGCCAAGGGCCTCGGCCCGTTCGGCGACGACGGAGGCGCGCGTGCGCTTGCCGCGCCCGGCCGGTCGCGGCGGTTGCGTGTAGACGGCCACGATGTCCTGGCCATGGCAATGGAGCGACTCCAGCACCGGCAGAGCGAAGGGCGCCGTTCCCATGAACGCAAGCCTCAAGGTGGTCACGCGATGTCGCGCAACCGCGCCTTCTTCCACTTGATCATCTTGCGCAGGATCAGCCGGCGGCGCAGGGCCGAGAGGTGATCGACGAAGAGGATGCCGTCGAGGTGGTCGATCTCGTGCTGCAGGCAGCGTGCCAGAATGCCATCGGCATGAAGCTCCCGGCCTGCTCCGTTCTCGTCGAGGTAGGCGACGTCAACCGACGCCGGGCGCTCCACCATGGCAAAGAGCTCCGGAAATGAAAGACAGCCCTCGTCGAACTCGACCCGTTCCTCGGACGACGCGGTGATGGCCGGGTTGACGAGCTTGAGCGGCTTCGCCGTCTCGCCCTGCCGCGCCACGTCGACAACCATGACGCGCCTGGGGACGCCGACCTGGATCGCCGAGAGTCCGAGTCCCTTTTCGGCATACATGGTCTCCAGAAGATCGTCCATGAGCCGGCGAATACCGTCATCGACGGTCTTCACGGTCTCGGAGATCACCTGGAGACGCGGATCGGGAGCATGAATGACCGGCACGACCGTCATTGCGACTCGCCCTCTTCACCCTATCGGCATGACCGGAAGACTAGGTTCGAGGCCCGGGACGATCAAGACAGGGGGCTTCAGCCCGGCGTGAGCGTGCGTCGGGCCTGCATCGCCGTGCCCAGCGTGCCGTCGTCAAGGAAGTTGAGTTCCCCTCCGACCGGAACACCCAGCGAGAGGCGCGACACGATGACATCGCACGGGGCCAGCATGTCGACGAGATAGTGGGCCGTGGTCTGCCCCGGAACCGTGGCGCCGGTGGCGAGAACCACTTCCCTGACGTCCGCCGACCGGGAGCGGGCGACGAGGTCCGCAATCCGAAGGTCCCCGGGACCGACGCCATCGAGCGCCGACAGGGTGCCCCCCAGGACATGGTAGCGGCCCGAGAACACGGCCGAACGTTCCATGGCCCACAGGTCATCGACATTCTCGACGACACAGATGATCGAGGGATCACGCCGCTGGTCCGAACAGATGGCGCAAGGGTCACTGGTGTCGAGGTTGCCGCACCGGCTGCAGGTGGTGATGGCCTCGCCCGTCTGCTCGAGCGCCCGCACGAGATTGACCAGCAGGGTCTCGCGGTGCTTGAGAAGGTGGAGAACGAGGCGGCGCGCCGAACGCGGCCCCAGACCCGGAAGGCGCGCCAGCAGCGTCGTCAGGCGGTCGATCTCCGGGCTTGCATGGACCATCTCTCAGGGACCCGGTAACGAGGGTCGTGCGGGGCTCATCAGAAAGGCAGCTTCAGTCCCGGGGGCAACTGGAATTCGCCGGCAATGTCGGCCGTTCTTTCCCGGACCGTCTCCTCGGCCTTGCCGTGCGCGTCATTGATGGCCGCAACGATCAGGTCCTCGAGCATGCCCCTGTCGTCGGACGTGACCAGAGAGGGATCGATCGAAAGGCTGTTGAGCCGGTGCTGACAGGTCATCGGAGCCTTGACCATGCCGCCGCCGGAAACCCCCTCGACCTCGATCCGGCCGAGATCCTCCTGGAGGCTCTCCATGCGCGACTGCACCTCCTGAACCTTTTCCATCATCTTGAGAAAATTCATGGGTTGCCGTTCCTCGCGTGCGGTTTGTCGCCGTCCCGGACATCGACGATCTCGGCTCCCGGGAAGGTCTCGAGTATGCGTGACAGGTCCGGCTCCCGGGCGGTCTCTTCCATCAACGCCTGCTTCTCCTGCTCTTCGGTGAGCGCAATCGTGGGCGCGCCGTCACGGGTCGACGATGTCACCTGCCAGGTCATGCCGGTCCAGGTGCCGAGCAGGCTGGCGAGACTGGAGGGTAGGTCGCCGGGCGCATCCTCGCCCAGCCTGATCTCGATCTTGCCGACGGCAAAGGACACCAGGTGGACATGGTTGCGCAGGTGGGAGTGAAGGATGGCCTCGCGGTGGCGTTCCACGAGATCGAGCACCGCCTCGAAACTTCGTGGCACCTCGCTGCCGGTGTCCGCGGTCTCCGCCGGCGCAACGCTCCCGGACGCCCTTGCAGGTGCGGTTGGCGTTGATCCTTCGAGCACCTTCAACGCCTGCTCGGGAGTCGGCAGTGTCGCGCTGAAGGCCAGCCGGACCAGGGTCATCTCCGCGGCCTGCAGGCTGTCAGGCGCATCACGCACCTCTTCGATGCCCTTGAGGAGAATCTGCCAGGCCCGCGTGAGGTGCGGTACACCAAGGGCCTCGGCCATCTCCGTCCCTTGCGTGCGCTCGAACTCGGGAGCGGCCTGCCTGGCGGCATCGGGAGTGACCTTGCAACGCGTCAGCCAGTGGGTGAGCTCGAGAAGATCCTGGAGAACGACGAGCGGATCCACTCCCGACCTGTACTGCTCCGCCAGGACCTCGAGCGCCTCGGCGATCCGGCCTGCCATGACATGGCGAAAGAGTGCGAACGTCCTGCCCCTGTCAGCGAGTCCGAGCATGGTCCGCACATCGTCCTCGGTCACCGTTCCACGGCCCTGGGCGATGGCCTGATCGAGGATGGAAAGACCGTCGCGCACCGAACCGTCAGCGGCGCGGGCGATGAGCCCCAGTGCCTCATCGCTCGCCGATGCCTCCTCCCTGGAGGCGATGTCGCCGAAGTACCGGGCCAGTTCTTCCGACTCCACCCGGCGCAGGTCAAATCGCTGGCAACGCGACAGGATGGTCGCCGGAATCTTGCGCAACTCGGTCGTCGCGAAAACGAACTTCAGGTGCTCCGGCGGTTCCTCCAGGGTCTTCAGCAATGCGTTGAACGCAGGTCCGGACAGCATGTGGACCTCGTCCATGACGTAGACCTTGTAGCGGCCGATCGAGGGCCGGTAGCGTGCCGAATCAAGCAGGCTTCGCATGTTGTCGATGCCCGTGTGACTCGCGGCATCGACCTCGAGGACATCGATGTGGCGATCGTCGGTGATGGCAACGCAGTGTTCGCAGACGCCGCAGGGCTCGGCCGTCACATCGCCTGAGCCATTCTCGCCGACACAGTTGAGCATGCGTGCCAGAATGCGCGCCGTGGTCGTCTTGCCAACCCCGCGAACGCCGGTCAGCAGGAAGGCCTGGGCGATCCTCCCGGTCTCCACCGCATGGACGAGCGTGCGCACGAGGACATCCTGGCCGCGCAGTTCACCCAGGGTCTGTGGCCGGTACTTGCGGGCCAGGACACGGTACTGCGGGTTGTCTTGATCAGGAGGTGCCATCGCGTTCCCTGATGAACGGGGCGAAGGTTCGCGCAGCCGTATGAGTAGCGGATGAATGGAAGGCCGGCCTGACCCGGTTGAACGCGCTACGGCTGCTTCCTCTCGGACCTGACCGGGTTCACGAGCCAATTCCGTCCATTCCGGCCCCCGTCGGCCACACTAGCCGCCACGACCGACGGCACGCAAGCCTGATTGCGCGGCAGCAGGCCCCGTGCGAACGTCCCTCCATGGTCGACGTCTCCCACTACCGCGGCGATCTGATTGATCGCGCCGGCGAGTTGCGCCGGGACGATTCGTGGATTGCCGCACGGCTGCGCGATCCCGCAACCAGGCTCGTTCCCGTTCACCGCGGACGCAGCCTGCTGCGCGGCAAGGGCGCTGCCTTTCTGGCGCCCGGAGACGTCGATGGATTCCCCGACGATCCCCGGATGGAGCCGATCTTTCTCGGAATCGACGAGGTCGGACCGCTGTTTGCCGTCGACGTGTCGCATCTCGACGAACGGGTTCTTTCCGGCCAGGGAGAAGGCTGCGTCCTCGAGGAACTCTATGGCATCGCGACACAGCTGCTGCGCCGCGATGCCTCGCTTCTCTCCCATGCCGCCTGGCTCGTCAGATGGCGGCACCACCACCGCCATTGCGGCGTCTGCGGCCATGTCACCGAAGCGCGGGAGGCCGGTCACGTGCGCATCTGCACCAACGACGCGTGCAGGACCCTCGCCTTTCCGAGGACAGATCCGGCCGTCATCATGGTGACCGAGTACGCCGACCGGTGCCTGCTGGGGCGACAGAAGAACTGGCCTGGCGGACTTCACTCCTGCCTGGCGGGATTCGTCGAACCCGGTGAATCGGCGGAAGAGGCAGTGGTCCGCGAAGTTCGCGAGGAATCGGGACTCGAGGTGCGGGATGTCCGCTACCACGGAACCCAGCCATGGCCCTATCCGTCCTCGCTCATGCTGGGCTACTTTGCCATCGCCACGCACGACAACCTTGTCATCGATACGGAAGAACTGGCCGGCGCCCGCTGGTTCACCCGCGACGAACTCCGGTCCCTTCCCCGCGGTGTCGAACTACCGCGCCGTGATTCCATCGCCCGTGCCCTGATCGACGCCTGGATTGCCGCGGGATAGAGTGGCTGCCTCCGCCGACGCACAGAGGAATTCATCCATGAGCCGTCTCGAGGTCCACCAGATTCCGGTTCTCACCGACAACTACGTCTACCTCGCGCACTGCCCCGAGACGGCAGCCACGGCGGTGGTCGACCCGGCGGTCACGAAACCCGTACTCGACGCGGCGGCGAAGAAGGAATGGTCCATCACGCACATCATCAACACCCACCATCACGACGATCACACGGGCGGCAACCTCGCCATCAAGCGGGCCACGGGGTGCACCATCGTCGGGCCGGGGCCGGACCGCGACCGCATCCCGGGGATCGACATCGTGGTCGACGAGGGCGACACCTTCATGCTCGGGGCGGCCGAGGCCCGTATCTTCTTTGTCCCCGGACACACGCGCGGGCACATCGCCTACTGGTTCGCCGACTCGGCGGCGCTCTTCTGTGGCGACACCATGTTCGCCATGGGGTGCGGCCGGCTGTTCGAGGGAACCCCGGTCCAGATGTGGGATTCACTGCAGAAGCTCATGGGCCTGCCCGGCGACACGCGCGTCTACTGCGCCCACGAGTACACTCAGGCCAACGGCCGGTTTGCGCTCACGGTCGATCCGCAGAACGACGACCTCGTGCGGCGCATGGCGGTCGTCGACGACATGCGCGCCAGGAACCTGCCGACGGTTCCCTCCACCATCGCCGAGGAACGGGCGACCAACCCCTTCCTCAGGCCCAGGAGTCCTCTTGTCATGAAGGCCCTCGACATGGAGGGCGCCGATCCGGTGACGGTGTTCGCCGAACTGCGTCAACGCAAGGACAGGTTCTGAACGCCTAAGGCCGGCGGCGGATCAGCCGCTGGCATCACCGCCATGGTTGCTCCACCACGCCGTCCACTGATCGTAGTCCGGTCCGATGTCGGCGCCGGTGATGGTGCGCAGTGACCAGGAGGAAAACCAGCGGACATCCTGGGAGGTATCCTGGAGGGCCTCGATCAGGTGTGGCACCGCTCTCCCATCACCGATGCGGCCAAGCGACCATGCCGCCTCCCAGCGAACGCGTTCATGTTCGTCCTCCAGGGCCTCGATGAGCGCAGTGACGACCGCCGGTTCACTGGTGCGACCAAGAGCCGACACCACGGAAAAGCGCACCTCATGCCCCGGTTCGTCGAGAGCGGGGAGCACGCTCACCACACCCCAGACATCGATCATGACGTTGACCAGCGCCTCGAGAAATCCGTCCGGCTTCACCAGTGTCTCGAGAAACGGGGCATTCTCCGGCTTCTCGTACCCGTGATCGATCAGGACCTCGAAGGGACGCTCGATCGTGGACGAGAAGGGCCGCATGGTTTCGCTGGCCCCGGGACCGGAGACCGCCACCTCGCCGGCAAGATCGGCGCCGGTGTAAAGATAGGTTCTGCCACGGTCGATGTAGAGCCTGCCAAGCGCCCGTCCCGTCAGGGAGACCCGGAGTTCCCAGCCCCCGCCGCCCGCACCATCGTCGAGAGGCTCGATGTCCGCCGCCAGGAGCAGGTCTTCGGCATAGTCGAGAAGCGGCAGCTCGAAGTCCTCCAGGGAGTGGAACTCCGGCAGCGACGCCTTGCGGTACTCGAACTCCTGATCGATCGTGATCGCGACCGCATCAGGAAGCGACTCAGGCGAAGCGTCGGAACCGGAAGGCGCCACTGCGAGGCCGGTGACGGCAACCAGGATGATGAGCGCACGTCTGGACATGGCGGCCATTCTAGACCGCATCGCGGGAAGGAGTCCTTACTTCGTCTCTCCTTCGGGCCACTCCTCCAGGGCGGCGGCGGCCCGTTCCAGCGTGGCGTCATCGAGGGTGTCCTCGAGGCTGGCGAGGTTCACGGAAGCAACGTCGTCGCCAGCCCTGGCAGCGAGGCTGAGCCACACGTAGGCGCCGACGGCATCGTACGGTTCCACGGTGAGCAGCAGGTAACCCAGGAGGGACATCGCGTCCCGCTCCCCGGCCCCGGCCGCCGCCTCAAGAAGGCCCCGGGCGCCCTCCGGGTCCGCCGGGCCTCCCTTCGCCTCGAGAAGCAGACGGGCAAGGCGCACCCGCGCCCGGTCGTGTTCCTGAGCGGCAGCCTCGGAGTACCAGTGCCGCGCCTTGGCCGGATCGACGGGAAAGGGGCTCGGTTCCACCGATACGTAACCGAATGCCGTTCCGGTCTCGTAGCCATAGCCCAGGAGGAACTGCGCCTCGGCGTTGCCCGCTTGCGCTTCTTCGCGATACCACGTCATCGCCTCGACGAAGGTCTGCGGAACATCCGCGACAACCGGCAACCCGGACCATCCGGTCAGAAGGGCTGCAAGCACGACAAGACGCGTGTGTCGGAGGGTGCCATCCACCAGGCTCAAAACAGTCACTCCCGCCCTGATCAGCTCATCCACGCCGCATGGCAGATGCCAACAGTCCTGAAGCCCCATGAACCGGCCGGACGTTCATACTACTCCCGAACATCGGGGAATGACCACTGTTTTGGCGTGCCTTCGGTCAGGGGTATCCCCAGGGTGCGGCATCATCCGGAATCGTCGCCACCGGTGAGAATTTCCAGCAGCTGACGGGCGGCATCGTCAACTCCCGCAGTCCCGTCCGCCACGGCATCGGCGAGACCGGCGAGCCGGGGGTGGTGGCGAGCCCGTTCACGGGCGAGAACCAGTGCCGCCTCGGTGATCTCCTGGCGCAGGCCCTGGAGGGTGCGCCGCGGCGACCGCCTGGCGGGACGATCCCCGTCGACGAGGAGTCCGGCAAGCTCGCCAACCCCGTCGCCGCGCGTGGCGACCGTCATGAGGACCGGAGGCACCAGTTCGCCTCTCCAGGAGACCGCCGCCTCCAGTGCCGCCTTCGCGGCATCAGCACCCGGTTGATCGGCCTTGTTGACGACGACCAGGTCCACGGTCTCCAGGATCCCGGCCTTGGCGGCCTGTATGTCATCGCCGGATCCGGGCGGCCACACCAGGATGCTCGTATCCGCCAGGCGGGTGATCCCGGTCTCCGACTGGCCCGTGCCGACCGTCTCGACGATGATGATGTCGCTGCCGGCGGCATCCATGACGTCGATGACGCGTGACGTGGTCAATGCCAGGCCATCCGCACGGCCCCTGGAGGCGTGGCTGCGGATGAAGACGCCCCGGTCGGTGGCGTGGCCGGACATGCGGATGCGGTCACCGAGAAGGGCGCCCCCCGTCACGGAACTCGACGGATCGACGGCGAGGACCGCGACCAGCTTCGAGCGGCGGCGGAACTCGCGCACCAGGGCGTCCGTCAGTGTCGACTTTCCGGCGCCGGGGGGACCGGTCAGTCCCAGGACCAGCGCATGGCCCGCTTCCGTGCGTGCGGTCTCCACGATCGCGGCGGCAGCGGGATAGTCGTTCTCCACGGCCGTCACGGCTCGGGCGACGGCCGCGCGCTCGCCCCGCTTCATGGCGCCAACCCAGGAAGGAGAAGGATCTGTCATGGCAAGGGAGAATACCCTTGCCGCCGGTGCCGGCAACCGGCCTTCGCCTGAGCGGTCAGGGGTCCTCTTGCCCGAGCGACATCAGGTAGGCAATCACGTCGGCGCGATCGTCCCCGTCCTTCAGCTTGAAGACCATCTTGTTGCGCACCCTGGAGGCGTTCAGCGTTTCCTTGAGGAAGGCCTTGGGATCGGTGATGTAGGCATCCACGCTTTCCGGCGTCCACACGAGGCCCGCCTCGCCGGCCTCGATCATGCTGGTGGAGAACCTGTAGTCCGCCGTTCCGGCCTGGCGCCCGAAGACGCCGAGCAGGTTCGGACCCGTCGGCTTGGTCCTTCCGGCCTCCACCGAATGGCAGGCCTTGCACTTCCGGAACACCTTCTCGCCGCGCACGGGATCTCCCGGCGTGAAGGCCACGCCGAGGGTGGTGAAGAGGAGCAGGGCCAGCACTCCTGACAGCAACGCGGCACGCATCATGTCCGTCTCTCTCCAGCTTCCCCGGTTGAGCGCGTTCTCATCGTCCATCAGGAACGACGCGATTCCCCGGATTGCGCACCTCTACCATCAGGAGCGTCGATGTCGACTCCGGAATTCTCAACCATACGCTCTCAGGGAAGACCGCCAACGGTGTTGCGGATGACTTGCCATCAGACCGGCCTCTATGGTCTAGATTGCGCCTGCTGCAACAATCGAGCACGCCCATGATCAAGGAGGCAGGTGATGAGTGACGGCAAGACGATCGTTTTCTTCCCCGAGGCCGCATTCGGGCCGGCCCTCAATTCCGTGGGCATCGCCCAGGTCTGCCGTGACATGGGGCACCGGCCGGTGTTCCTGGCGGACCCCGGATTCACGGGCGTCTTTGCGGACTACGGCTTCGAGGAGCATGCCGTGCCGATGTCCGAGCCCATGGAGCCGGAGGCCATGGCCCGGTACTGGTCGGACTTCATCAACGGCCAGATCCCCAACTTCCACACGCCGCCCATCGAACAGGTCTCGACCTACATCAAGGCCTGCTGGGAGGCGATCGTCGAGACCGCCGTGTGGGCCGAGAAGTCCCTTCCCGGCGTCCTTGCGAAGGTCGAGCCCGATCTCATTTGCGTCGACAACGTGGTCCTCTTCCCCGCCACCAAGCGCCACGGTGCGCCCTGGGTGAGGATCATCTCGTGCAGCGAGAACGAGATCGAGGACCCGGACATCCCGCCCCATCTCTCCGGTTGCCGCGAGGACGACCCGGAGGGCTTCCGCCTCTACCGCGAGGCATTCGAGAAAGAGATCGCTCCCATCCACGCGCAGTTTAACGAGTTTCTCGTCTCCTGTGGCGAGGAGCCCTATCCGCTCGGCCAGTTCTTCGAAACCTCTCCCTGGCTCAACCTCCTGCACTATCCCAAGCCCCTTGCCTTCCAGCGCCGCCACCCCCTCGACGAGGAGACGTTCGTCTACCTCGAGGGCTGCATCCGGGAGGAAGACCCCTACACCGTTCCGGACTTCGCGGTGAACCGCGACAAGCCGCTTGTCTACGTCAGCTTCGGCAGCCTGGGATCGGGGGACACGGATCTCATGAAGCGCCTGATGGCAACGCTGGGCACGCTTCCCTACAGGGTGCTGGTCAACGTCGGGGA
>JAJEHK010000115.1 GCA_022823765.1 Alphaproteobacteria bacterium
GGGGTGACATTGGGCCGCAGGAACGTGACGCGCCCGCAAGGACGCCGCCTGAAGCAGAGGCTGAAGAAGAACGCCGGGCGCAGCCCGTCGTCCATCCGGTGGCTGGAACGCCAGGTCAACGACATCTGGACCGAGGGCGCCCGGCGCGAGGGATGGCGGTCGCGTGCCGCTTACAAACTCCTTCAGCTCGATGAGCGATTCTCTCTCCTGGGCCCCGGAATCCGGGTGGTCGACCTCGGCGCCGCTCCCGGTGGCTGGTCCCAGGTGGCCGCCAGTCGGGTGGCAGGTGCGCCCGTGATCGCGGTGGACGTGCTGGAGATGGAGGAAGTCGCCGGTGTGACGATCATTGCCGGGGACATCCGTGACGGAAAGATCCGGGACGTCGTGCTCGAGGCACTCGATGGCGAGGCGGACCTCGTTCTCTCGGACATGGCGGCGGCTTCGACAGGGCACCGTTCCACGGATCATCTTCGAACCCAGGCTCTGGCCGAGGAGGCAGCAGCCTTTGCGGCAACGGTGCTTGCCCCGGGCGGATGCCTTGTCGTGAAGGTTCTGCGCGGTGGCGCCGGGAAGACCCTGCTCTCCGCCCTGCAGCGCGACTTCACGCGGGTCCAGCACGTCAAGCCGGAGGCCAGCCGCCGGCAATCTTCCGAGATCTACGTCGTGGCGAGAGGATTTCGCAGAAACGCTTCGTGATCCTCTACGGTGCGTCCGCTACTGCTCCGCCTCCGCTGCTCGTTCGATCCGTCCGGCAAGGAGATATCGGTAGAGGTCCAGGGCAAGCCGTTCCTCGTGCTCTTCAAGCCAGTGGCGGGCGGTCTGCGCCAGTTCCATCGTCCGGCAGGGCTCGTCCGCCACGACTGTCACCGTCTGGTCACCGGGCCATACAGGATCCCCGGGACCGCACTGGTGAAGGCGCGCGCCGGAGGCATCATATGCCGTGGCATGGCCCGCCTGCAGCAGCTGGAGGCCGCATCGGGGTTCTTTCGGGCCAGCGAGAGCCTCACCGGCCGCGTATTCATGCGGTGTCAGCCATGCTCCGAGGGCGTCGATCAGGTCCTCGTGCTGAATCTGGCGTTCGAGATAACGTTCCAGTTCGTCTGCGGTTTGCCCCAGCAGCGCCGCGCGCCGCTCGTCCCCTGCGGCGGCTTCTGCCTTCCATGCCGCGATGATGAGGTCCTCGCACCGTTCGACACCGCGGTTCATCGTCGTTACGGACTGCAGCGCGGTGTATCCGGCAGGCGGAAGGTTGCGTTCGAGTCCGAGCATCAGCTTCGCGGATGGTGCGCTCAGCACAACCTCGACCCCGAGGGCACGAGTGGTCAGCAGGATCCGGCTCAACGCGTTCACTGCCGAATAGTCCAGACCCGAAACCCGGGTGAAGTCCAGCATCAGGCACACCGGTCGCGAGGCTTCGTTCAGCACCTGCCTGAGATCGTCGACCAGGGGATAGATGCTGCCGAAGAAGAGATAACCGTGCAGCCGATAGATCCGGACACGGTTGGCAGCCTCGACCAGGATGGCGCGATCGGGAACGGGACGGGCCCTGTGACTGCGGACATCGGCGAGGGTGAGACGGGACTCGACGGGGCGCACACGGCTGAGACGCACCGCAAAGAAAAGCAGTGCGGCCACCATTCCAACCCCGATACCTTCCAGCAGCCCGAACATGATGATCGTGAGGAAGATCAGAACGATGATGCCAAACTCCGACCAGGGGAGCCGCCTGCGACTGCGCACGAGGCCTTCGTCCAGCATGCCGAGACCGGCGAAGACCAGGATGCCCCCCACGAGCGGCACCGGCACCAGTTCCAGCATCTGATCGCCTGTGAAGAGCGCGCACGCGATGACGAGGGCGGCCACCATGCCCGTCAATCGCGTAGTGGCTCCAAACAGCTTGCTCCGCAACGATGCGGGCACGATCAGCGTTGCCACCGTTCCTCCGCCCGCTCCGGCGATCATGCTTGCCAGACCCATCGCCCGGAATTCCCGGTTCCAGTCGAGTTCTTCGCCCGCGGCGAGTTCGAGCCCTGCGACGTTCATGACCACGCAGACAAGCGCGATCACTGCCAGCGTCAACAGGTTGGGGATCTGCCTCGCCAATGCGCCCCAGTCCACGTGCGCCACATCCCCGGGAAGCAGCACCGGCCACAGGACGCCATCCCCCGTACTCGTGAACAGGAGGCCGGTGGCCCGCGCCTCGTCTCCGGAGATGCCGAGGACGGAGAGGGCGACGTGATAGGAGCTCACCGCGAGCGCGACGCTGACCGGCAGAATCAGCGCATGACCCCAGCGCTTCATCGCAATGTAGAGCAGGACCCCGAACACCGTGCCCGGGATCCATTGCCACAGCGTGGACGGCTCCACCATCGCCGGAAGCGACCGCCAGTCCGGTTCGGCCCCCATCAGGGAAAGGGCCGCCAGACACACGGCCCCGCCGATGCCCGCCACGAATCCGCCTGCCACGGGATAGGGAATGAAGCGCATCAGGCCTGCCAGTCGGAAGCTTCCGATCGCCAGGCAGCACGAGCCGGTGACAAGCGCGGCGATTACCAGCGCTACGACGGTTGTCACGAACTGCGCATCACCGGTGGCATCCGTCGTCGATCCGATGAGGGCCATCACGATCACCAGCGCGGGAGAGAGGCCTGATATCGCTCCGCGGAATCCGCCGGTCAGTGCGATGATCAGGCAAGCGGCAAGGTTTCCGAACAGCACCAGGGCGACGCCCTGGGAGGACCAGGGGGCGAGGCCGCCCGAGAAGATGAAGACTCCGAATGCGATCTGGGCCACCAGCAATCCCAGGCCCGACGTGAAACCTGCCGCCAACGCCGGCACGGCCTTGGCCGACAGGACATCCGCCCGGAGTTCCGATGCCAGTGCCCGGATCACATCGGCCACTCCATGGCAGGATGGGTCGTCTTCACCGTCACTTCCCCGCCCGTCGATGTTCACCCTACACAGGACGAGCGGGGCGCGGCAACGGCGCCGTTGAGCCACAGAGCAATTCCATCGCACCGGAACTGCGCGAGGCGCAGCGAAGGCAGGATTGTCGGCCATCTGATCGTCGGAGTCTGACAAGCCGCTACGCGCGCGTCGGCGGATCGGGCCACTTTGACGACCCTGTTCCGGTTTCTCCTGCGGCGAAGGACTGGCTGGCGCCGGCACTCAGCGGGGTGCGCTGGCGATCGCACGCCGCGCAGCCCAACTGTGGCTCGTACCAGTTTGACTGGAAGTCGATCAGGTCGGCCATTGCCGCCAGGCGCCTATTGCGCTGGTTCAGGCCCGACAGTTGCGGCACTATCGTCTCCCGCACGGTCCTTGATCCACTGCAGGAGCCCCAGCGATGAGCCGTATGTATGCCGAGGATCATCGGAAGCTGCAGGACCTCTTCGGAACCCGTGCCATGGCGGATTACCTCGAGGCAAGCGACTTCCGGGAGACGATCGATGACGCCTCGAAGCGATTCATCGAGGAGCGCGACATGGTGTTTCTTGCGACGCTGGATCATGAGCACCGGCCGACCGTGTCCTACAAAGGCGGTGATCCCGGATTTCTCAAGGTGCCCGATCCCGGGACAGTCCTCCTCCCGAGCTACGACGGGAACGGCATGTACCTCTCCATGGGCAACATCGGCGGGCAGGGTCAGGTCGGCATGTTGTTCATCGATTTCGAGGTGCCGCGACGGCTGCGGCTTCAGGGCATGGCGACGGTGAGCGACGATCCGGCGCTCACCGGACTCTGGAAGGAGGCGCAGCTCGCGATTCGCGTTTCGGTGACGGGTCTCTGGGTCAACTGCCCTCGCTACGTCCATCGCTACCGGAAGGTCAGGGCGTCACGCCATGTTCCGCGACGAGACGGCGACACGCCGTTCGCCGGCTGGAAGCGGATCGATACGGTCTCGCCGGTGCTGAACGAAGAAGAACGCGCCGAGGCCTCCCGTCTGGGCCCCATCACCGAAGAGGAATGGGTCGCCATGGTTGATGCCGGAGACGAGGACGCCTGAGGAGCATCGGCGTTCGTTGAGAGTTCTCACCGGACGATGCAGAGCAGAGGGCGGGCCGGCGAGGGGAGAAACAGTCACATGTGGTCATGACCGGCCGGCGCTGTTGGCGTTGTCTGTCTCGACGCGGGCCACTATTGTATCGCGAGTGCAGGGGAGATCCCGGCAACACAACAGGACATTGGAGAACAGGGTCAGATGGAATCCAGACAAGACGTGGAACGGTTCGTCGATCACATGAAGATGGGCAAGCTCTCGCGACGCGAGTTCAAGGCGGGACTGGCATCGGTGGGTCTCGGCATGACAGTCGCGCCGCTTTCCGGACACCCGGCCCTCGCCCAGGGCGACGAGCACCCCAACTGCTTTACGTGGGCGGGCTACGAAGTGCCGGAAATGCACCAGGAATACATCGACAAGCACGGTGGATCGCCGAACTTCACCCTGTGGGGTGACGAGGAGGAAGCCGAGGCCAAGATGATTGCCGGCTTCCGGCCGGATGTCGCCATGCCGTGCTCCTACAAGGTGCAGAAATGGAATGACTTCGGTTTCCTGCGGCCGATCGACACCAGCCGGCTTGCTCACTGGGACAATGTCATCCCCGTCCTCAGGAACGTGCCGGACATGATGATCGGTGGCCAGCAGCTCATGGTCTGCGCCTGGTGGGGTCTCACCTCAGTCACCTTCAGGACCGATCTGGCGCCTGAATACGTCGATCCGGACACCCACACCTGGGGAATCCTGTGGGATCCCAAGTACGCTGGCCGACTGTCGATGATCGACAGTCTCATCGACGGCGTCATGGTGGCGGCAATCTATTCCGGGGCTCCCGATCCCTTCAACATGACCGCGGAGGAAGTCGAGGTCACCAAGCAGCTCATGGTCGAGCAGCGGCCCCTGTTGCGCTACTACACGAACGACACCACGAGCTGGGAGCAGGCGCTTGCATCCGGTGAACTGGTGGCGGCCGCATCCTGGAACTCGACACCGCTCAACCTTCTTCAGGAAGACGTTCCGGTGGCTTTCATGAATCCGAAGGAAGGACCGATGACATGGACGTGCGGCATCACGCTGATGTCCTTTGTCGACGAGGCCAAGGTCGACCGCGCCTATGATCTCATCGATGCCTTCCTCGCTCCGTCGACAGGCGACTTCTGGGTGCGGTCCTACGGCATGGGTCATTCGAATACCAAGACCTACGAGGCCTTCTCGGCTGACGAACTGACCATGCGCGGTCTGCCTCCCGAGGATGTCGAGGGCTACATCGCGTCCGGCATTTTCCAGGCGACCATCCAGAACGAGCCGGAACTCCAGGCCATGTACGAGGAAGTCAAGGCCGGATTCTGACACCACTTCATGCCGTGGCGGGCGGCGCAGTCGCCCGCCACGGTTTTGTGCACAAGGCTGACGGCTCTCCGCTTGGCCGCTGCATCCCTTCGTGATACCTGTCCGTGCCACTTCTGATGGGTGGCGCATGACAATACGGGAAGCTCTCACGTTCGATGATGTTTCCCTCGTGCCTGCGTTTTCGCAGGTGCTGCCGGCCTCGGTGGCAACGGCGACCCGGCTGACGCGATCCATCGAACTCGGTATTCCACTGCTGTCCGCCGCCATGGACACCGTCACGGAATCGGCCATGGCCATTGCCATGGCCCAGAACGGTGGCCTCGGCGTCATCCACAAGAACATGTCCGTGACCGAGCAGGCCAACGAGGTGCGCCGGGTCAAGAAGTTCGAGTCGGGCATGGTCGTCAACCCCCTGACGATCGGGCCCGGGGAGTCGCTGCGGACGGCACTCGATCTCATGGCAATGAACGACATTTCGGGCGTTCCGGTGGTCGACGGCGCCAGCAGCCGCGTCGTCGGAATCCTGACCAATCGCGACGTCCGGTTTGCCAGTGACATGGACCAGCCGGTGTGCGAGTTGATGACCGCTGACAATCTCGTCACCGTCACGGAGGATGTCACAGCCGACGAGGCAAAGCGCCTGCTGCATCGTCACCGGATCGAGAAACTTCTCGTGGTCGACCGGCAGGGACATCTGAAGGGCCTCATCACTGTCAAGGACATCAACAAGGCGGCGACCCATCCCGACGCCTGCAAGGACGAGCAGGGGCGGCTGCGCTGTGGTGCGGCGACAGGCGCCGGACGGGACGGTTGGGAACGGGCCGAGGCCCTGATTGATGCTGGCGTCGACGTGGTGGTCGTTGACACCGCGCATGGTCACTCCAGCGGTGTCATTGACGCAGTCGACATGATCAAGAAGCAGTCGAACTATGCGCAGGTGATTGCCGGGAACGTGGCGACGGCGGAGGGTGCGCGCATGCTCATCGACCATGGAGCCGATGCCATCAAGGTTGGCATCGGTCCAGGTTCGATCTGCACCACGCGCGTGGTGGCCGGTGTGGGCGTGCCCCAGCTGACGGCCATTCAGGATGTCGTCGAGGAGGCCGCCGGAACCGGAACACCGGTGATCGCCGATGGGGGCATCCGGTACTCCGGAGACCTGGCGAAGGCGATCGCTGCCGGAGCGGATGCGGTGATGATCGGGTCACTCCTTGCCGGCACGGACGAGAGTCCGGGCGAGGTGCTTCTCGTCAACGGTCGTTCCTACAAGCAGTATCGCGGCATGGGCTCGCTCGGCGCCATGGCCCGTGGTTCGGCTGATCGCTACTTCCAGGAAGGCATCAACGACATCGTCAAGCTGGTGCCCGAAGGCATCGAGGGGCGCGTACCCTACAAGGGTCCGCTCCATCACATCGTGCATCAGCTTGCCGGGGGCTTGCGCTCTTCCATGGGCTACACCGGAAACCCCGACATTCGGGCGATGCGAACCCGCTGCCGGTTCGTCAGGGTCACGAGTGCCGGGGTGCGTGAAAGCCATGTTCACGATGTTGCGCCCATGCGCGATGCCCCCAACTACCAGACCGAGAGGTAGGTGGCGGTGTCCGACCCCGGCAGGGTCCTGATTCTCGATTTCGGTTCACAGGTGACCCAACTGATAGCCCGGCGGGTCCGCGAGGCGGGTGTCTACTCGGAGATCATGCCGTTCAGCGTGGCCGAACACGCGATTCGTTCCTTTGCCCCGGCTGCCGTCATTCTCTCCGGCGGACCGGATTCAGTGACCCGGGGCGAGGCGCCGCGGGTGCCGCCGGCGGTGTTCGAGGAAGGCGTGCCGGTGCTGGGCATCTGCTATGGCGAGCAGACGATCTGCTCCCAGCTGGGTGGCGCCGTCGAATCAGCGGACGAGCGGGAGTTCGGACGCGCGTTCGTTGACGTCACGGGAACCTGCCGGCTGTTCGACGGTGTCTGGTCGCCGGGAGAACGTCACCAGGTGTGGATGTCGCACGGCGACAGGATCACGGCCATTCCTGACGGGTTCCGTGTCGTTGCCACATCTTCGGGTTCGCCCTTCGCTGCCATTGCCGATGATGCGCGGCGCATCTACGGCGTCCAGTTTCATCCGGAAGTCGTCCACACGCCTGATGGCGCACGGCTGATCGGTTCCTTCGTGCACCAGGTTGCGGGTATCGCAAGCGACTGGTCGATGGCCGCCTTCCGTGCACGGGCTGTCGAGAGCATCCGGACACGGGTGGGTTCGGGGCGTGTCGTCATGGGGCTCTCGGGCGGTGTTGACAGTTCGGTGACGGCCCTCCTGCTTCACGAGGCGATCGGAGCCCGGTTGACATGTGTCCTTGTCGATCACGGACTCATGCGGCTCGACGAGGCACGTGACGTCGAGCACCTCTTCCGGAGGCACTATTCCATCCCCCTCGTCGTCCGCCATGTCCCGGACCTCTTCCTGGAACGTCTTGCCGGAGTCACCGCGCCCGAGGACAAGCGCAGGATCATCGGTTCGACGTTCATCGATGTCTTCGAGGAGGCGGCAGGCGCCATCGGCGGCGCCGATTTCCTCGGCCAGGGAACCCTCTATCCGGATGTCATCGAATCGGTGTCGTTCCACGGAGGACCGTCATCCACCATCAAGTCCCACCACAATGTCGGCGGCCTCCCCGAACGCATGAACCTGGAACTCGTCGAGCCGTTGAGGGAACTGTTCAAGGACGAGGTGCGTGAACTTGGCCGCGAACTCGGTCTTCCGGATGCTCTGCTCAATCGCCATCCATTCCCCGGTCCGGGACTCGCCATCCGCATTCCGGGCAAGGTCACGCCGGAACGGGTGGCGCTCCTGCAGCGGGCGGATGCCATCTTCATCGACGAACTGAAGAGCGCGGGTCTCTACGATGCGATATGGCAGGCCTTCGCCGTTCTGCTCCCGGTGCGCACGGTTGGCGTCATGGGAGACGAGAGGACCTACGAGCATGTCTGTTCCCTGCGTGCGGTCACGTCGACAGACGGCATGACGGCCGACGTCTTCGCGTTCGACCATGCCTTCCTCGGACACGTGGCCAGTCGTATCGTCAACGAGGTCAGGGGCATCAACCGGGTCACCTACGACATCACCTCGAAGCCGCCCGGGACCATCGAGTGGGAATGACGTCGTTCTCGCGGGGCGGCAACGGGGCGTGAGGTCAGGCCGTCGCCCGTCGCAAAGGCATCCCCACTATCTGAAGGGTGTCTTTCTTGTCATCGCCGGCGGAGTTTTCATCAGCCAGTCGGGCGTCATCATCGGTTCGATGGAAGAGGCGGGGTTCTGGCAAGTCCAGTTTTTCCGTTCCGTTGTGGCCATCCTCGTGCTGTTCGGTCTCCTCGCCTTGCGCCATCGCCGGGACCTCCCGGCGATGGTGAGGTCGAGCTGGAAGGCCGCCCTCGCAACCGGGTTCTTTCTCGCCGTCAGCAATATTCTCTACATCCTCTCCTTCTTCCATACGCGTGCCGCCAGTGTCTTCTTCATCATCAGTTCGCAGCCCTTCTTCACAGCGTTGATTGCCTGGGTCGTGCTGCGGGAACCGGTGAGGCGGATCACCTGGATCGCCATGAGTGCGGCCATGGCGGGTGTTGCGATCATGATGTGGGAAGGAGTCGGTGAGGGACGCCTTGTCGGCAATCTTCTGGCTCTCGGAGCGGCGGTCACCTTCGCTGCCTTCGGTGTCGCCCTGCGTGGCGGCCGGGAAGGCGACATGGTGCTGGGCGTGGTGATGGCGTCGTGCGTGATCAGCACCATAGCTGTCATCTTTGTCGACAGTTTCCGCATCAGCACCCACGACTTCGTGCTGTGCGTCTACATGGGCTGCTTCCAGGTCGCACTGGCTCTGGTCCTGTTCGCCGCAGGTGCGAAGTACGTCCCGGCGGCCGAACTCATGGTGCTGGCACTCACAGAGGTCATCCTCGGACCGTTGTGGGTGTGGCTCATCATCGGTGAAAGCCCGACACTGGCGGGTTTCATTGGCGGGAGCATCGTCATCGGCGCTGTTCTTGCCAATGCGCTGACAGGGATGCGCGCTCGCGTCTGAAGGCATAGAGGCCACCGGCAATGACGATGGCGATGCCGACGAAGGTCCACATGTCGGGAAAGTCGCCGAACAGCGCGTAACCCATGAGCGCGGCCCAGACCACGAGAGTGTAGGCGAAGGGCTGGAGCATCGAGGCGGGAGCAATCTGCAGGGCACGGAACAGCACCAGGTGAGCAGCCGCTCCGAGACAGCCGACCAGGACGAACAGGAGCCAGTCGCCGGTGGCCACCGGGCGCCAGTCGAAGGGGGCAAGAAAGGCCAGGACGAGAACCGCAATGACGGCCGACCAGAGCGCCGTGGTCTCGATGCTGTCATCCAGTCCGACCCGGCGAATGAGCACCTGAAGCAACGCCCAGAGGAACGCCGCCAGGAGGGCGATCAGGGCTGCCGATCCCATGACCCCCGATCCCGGGCGCATGATCACCAGCACACCGGCACAGCCGGCGGCCACCGCCAGCCAGCGACGCCAGCCGACACGCTCTCCGAGAAGCAGCGTCGCCAGCGCCACCGCGATCAGGGGCGAGACCGCGGCAATCGCGTGGACATCAGCCAGAGGCAACAGGCTGAATGCCCACAGGAAGACGACGATCTCGGCCAGCATGACAAGGGTGCGAAGAACCTGCAGGCCGGGTTGCCGTGACCGGACGGTCGCCAGCCACCCCCGCCGCCAGGCGAGGACGACGGCAACACCGAGGAAGACGACGAACCGGATCAGCAGGATTTGCGCGATGGAGTAGTCCTCAACGAGCCACTTGGCCGTCGCATCCATGGTGGCCATCAGGCACATGGCGAGAACCATCAGCGCCATGCCTGCGGCGGGGAACCCGGCCGTCTTCAACGATCCGTGATGCTGGCGAGGGTTGGCCCCCGTGCGTGGCGCTCCACCTCCCCCGACATGCGTCCGGCGAGCATCAGGAAGAACATGTGGAAGTCGCCGGCCAGACTCCACACGGGATGGGTGAAGGTCGCCGGACGGTTTCGCTCGACAAAGGCATGCGCCGTCCACGCGAATCCGTAGCCGCACACCGGCATCGCCAGAAGCAGCCATGCGTTGCCTGTGATGAGAGTGGCTGCGGCAATGCCGAAAACACCCGCCGTCCCGATGAAGTGAAGCCAGCGGGTAGCCGGTCTCAAGTGCTCTCGCACGTAGAAGGGCCAGAACTCGGAGTAGGCGCCGGGTCTCTCCATGAAGTAAAGATGGAGCGCCGGGACAGCATTGGCAAGGTTGCGGGAGAACCCGGTGGTGGCTAGATTGCCCGGCCCATGCGACTTGCGGAGCGGTACCCTTGGCCAACGCCGGCGACCAGTTGATTCGCGAGGTCGAGGAGGACCTTCAGCGGGAACGATGGCTTCGGTTGTGGCGAGCCTATGGCCGCCAGGCGCTTGGCACCGTTGCCGTGGTGGTGCTTGCGGTCGCCGGCTACACCGGATGGATCGAGTATCGCGAGTCCCGACTCGGCGACGACGGCTACAGGTACTGGCTGGCGGAACGTCAGGCCGATGCCGGCGACATCGACGAGGCGATGGCTGCGTTCGGCGCTCTCCACGTGGACGGACATGGCGGTTATCCTTGGCTTGCCGGCATGCGCGAGGCGCAGCTTCTCGCCGAAGCCGGCGAACGGGATCTGGCATTGCAACGCTATGACGACCTTGCCGCCATGGACGATATCCGTCCCGTCTGGCGGGAACTGGCGGCCCTCTATGCGGTCATGCTGATGGTGGATCATGCCGATCCCGACGATGTCGATGCTCGGCTGGCACCGCTTCTCGATGGCGCCTGGCGTCCTCTTGCCCTCGAACTCAAGGGCCTTCTGCATCTGAGGACAGGTGACACGGAGTCCGCAGTGGCGAGCTTCGAGGCGCTGGCCGGTGACGCTGATGCGCCGCCGTCGGCCGTGCTGCGGGCACGTGAACTGCTGTCGCTGACGACAGGGGGATACTGACCGTGCGCTGGATTGCCCTTGCCATGGCATGCCTTTCGCTGGGCGCCTGCGAAAGCGACTGGTTCGGTGATCCGCCACCGCCACCGCTCGAGGGTGCGCGCATTGCCATTCTCGAACTCGGTTCCGGACTGGCAAGCGACCCGGAATACGCCAACATACCGGTCGAACTGCCCCCCGCGCGCCTCAATCCGGAGTGGCCCCAGTATGGTGGCAGTCTTGACAAGGCCATGCACCATCTGGCCCATGGCGGATCCTGGGAACGGGTCTGGAGGCGCACTATCGGCGACGGGCAAAGCGATTCGCGCCGGTTGGTGGGAACGCCCGTCATCGCCGAGGGCATGATGTTCGCGATCGATTCCGATACCCGGGTCTCGGCTCTTGATGCGGCCACCGGAACGCCCTTGTGGAGTACCGACATCACCGCCGCCGAGGAAGATGACGGCTGGGGAGGTGGCCTGGCCTTCGATGATGGCCGGCTCTTCGTCACGACCGGAAACGGCGAGGTCATGGCACTCGATCCGGCCAACGGTGTTCCCCTGTGGCGCGTCGATGCCGGTCCGCCGATCCGTACGCCACCGGCGGCAAGCCAGGGGCGTGTTCATGTCGTCACCGCGGACAACACGCTCCTGACCCTGGATGCGGCAACCGGTGAATCCCTGTGGATTCACCGCGGACTTCTCGGCGCGGCCTCTCTCATGGGAGGCGGTGCGCCAAGCATTGCCGGATCCTTCGTCGTGGCCACCTACACAACCGGTGAGGTGGTGGCCCTGAGGGCGGAGAACGGCCGCGTGGTGTGGAGCGATGTCCTTGCACATGGCGGACAGGCCGGAATCGTGGCGGGGCTCGATGACATCAATGGCAGTGCCGTCATCGATCACGATCTCGTGTTCGTCGCCAGTTATGGCGGTCGTCTGGCGGCCATCGATGTCACGCAGGGAATCAGGGTCTGGGAGCAGAATCTCTCGATCACGCAAACGCCATGGGTGGCCGGCGACTATCTCTGGGTGGTGACCAGTGACGCGGAACTCATCTGCTTCCTGAAGGAAGACGGCCGGGTGCGCTGGATCACCCGGCTGCCCCTGTACGAGGATCCCGAGGACAAGGAAGGCGCCATTCTGTGGTCGGGGCCGGTGCTGGCGGGAGAAAGACTGATTGTGGCGGGAAGCCACGGGGATGCTGTCATTCTTTCACCCTACACGGGCGACATCATCGACACGCTGTCGGTGGACCGCGGATTGCCCCTGCCGCCTGTTGTCGCGAACGCGAGAATCTACTTCGTTGGCGACTCGGGCACCGTGACTGTCCTCGACTAGACGAGTGCCATTCACGGTCGCCATCGTCGGCCGGCCCAATGTCGGCAAGTCCACGCTCTTCAATCGTCTGACCGGTCGGCGTGCGGCGCTGGTCGACCCGCAGCCGGGGGTCACGCGCGACCGCCGCGAGGGTGAGGGCAGGATCGGACCCTTGACCTTCCGCCTCGTCGACACGGCAGGACTCGAGGACGCGGTGTCCGGAACCATGGCCGGACGTATGCGCGCACAGACCGACGAGGCTCTCCATGAGGCTGATGTCCTGCTCTTCGTCATTGACGCGCGCCAGGGTGTGACAGCGCGTGACAGGCAGTTCGCCAGCGAATTGCGAAAGTCGGAAGTGCCCGTGATCCTGGTGGCCAACAAGGCCGAGGCCCGCTCGGCGATGGCCGGGGTCTGGGATGCGTTCTCGCTGGGATTTGGTGACCCGGTCGCCGTTTCCGCCGAGCACGGCGACGGCATGGCTGCCCTTCATGACGCTCTTGCACACCATGCCCCGGCCGCTGACGGGGAAGACGCCGATGACGACGGGCACTGCCTGCGCCTGGCCATCGTCGGCCGCCCCAATGTCGGCAAGTCGACCCTCGTCAACCGACTCCTTGGCAGCGAACGCGTGATCACCGGACCCGAACCGGGGCTGACGCGTGATGCCATCGCCGCCCGCTGGACCTCGTGCGGACGCGAGATCGAACTCATCGACACTGCCGGCATCAGGCGCCGGGCGCGGAGGACGGAACGGGTCGAGAAACTCTCGGTGGCCGACAGTTATGCGGCGATCCGAAAGGCGCACATCGTGGTCGTCGTGCTGGAGGCGCTTCAGGCGTTCGATCACCAGGATCTCGCCATTGTCGATTACGTCGAGCGCGAGGGCCGCGGCCTCGTTGTCGTCATCAACAAGTGGGACCTTGCCGACGAGCGGCGAGCACTCAAGCATGAACTGGGCCTGCGGCTTGCGGAACTCCTGCCCCAGGTTCGCGGCGCTCCGATGCTCACCATGAGCGCCGTCAATGGCAAGGGTGTGGATCAGCTCATGCCGGCGGTGGTGGGCGTCCAGGATCGCTGGGCAAGGCGCCTCGCCACGGCAGACCTCAACAGATGGCTGGCGGTGACGGTGGAGCGACACCCCCCGCCCGTGGTGAGGGGCGGCAGGGCGCGGCTGCGCTACGTGACCCAGATCGGATCGCGACCCCCGACCCTTGCCGTCTTCGGCAGCAGACTTGCCGGGCTCCCGGACTCGTACCGGCGTTACCTTGTCAACCGGCTGCGCCAGGACTTCGATCTGCCCGGCATTCCGCTCAGGCTGCGCTTCAGGTCGACCCGCAATCCCTATGTCGCGGGTTGACACTGGCCTGTCCGTCACGGCCGGATCGAACGCTTCCGATCGGCATTCCGGACTTCGGCAGGGGCGTCGACCTGACGATTGAACCTGACGTCCTGCGGGCGGGCGCGTCCCGTGCCAGACGATCGCGCCATGACCGCCCATCGTCCGACAAGGGCAGTGCCGGTCGGGTAAGACACGGGCGTCCGTTCCAGGAGATCCAAGCGGAGCCCGTCAGCCAATGACTCCGCCATGGAAGATCATGCGGTAGACGGGCGTTCCGGCATAGGAGATGGTCTCGACCCCGCTGAAACGGGCGAGGGTGCCCTCGACGCTGTTGACGTAGCAGTACGAACCGCGGACGAATTCAGCGGGGCCGCGCATCAGGTGATTGCGGTCGGGCTGGCCCAGCACCTCGCGTTGGAAGTCGTAGACTTCTTCCATGGGCCGCAGGTCGGATACGATCTCGGCCATGTAGTTCTGCATCCAGACGACCGAGCCGTCGCGCCACACGATCTCGTGACCGCCGTAGGGGTTGGTGCCTGCGTAGCGGTCGCGGTATCGCCAGCTTCCCGAATCAAAGAGCATGTGCCAGGTGCCGTCGCCGACGTCGGTGCCGTCCGGTATCGCGTATGTCTCGCGCCTGGCCACCACAAGGAAATCAATCAGATCGTTCACGGTTTGCCTCGCAATATTCCGGGCCCTTCGATTGCCCGTTCTACGTCAGGGACGGTTTTCACGCCAAGGCGAGCGGAGCATCCGGCGACATCACGCACAGGTCGGCTCTTCATCATGAAGCCTTCGCACATGATCCGCCGCCTCATCGCAGGTGCCCCACCAAACGCCGCTGCATGCCTGCATGTCCCGCAACATGCGCTCAAGCATGACAAGGCGTCCTGGACGTCCCATCAGGTTGGGATGAAATGTGGTCTGAAAGAGACCTCCAAATCGTCGCAGACCGTCGAACTCCTCCCGCCAGATTGTCTCGGCCTCGGCTGCACGCGCCAGGCTGCTGACGCCTCCGCCGTGGAGCGAGGAACCAAACAGCGCCCAGTCGTCGAGCACCATGGAGATCGGCAGTTCGACCAGCGTACCGTTCGCGGTTTCCACCAAATGGGGCGCATCCCGCTCCATCAGGCTGGCATCGTAGGTCATGCCCATGGAGGCCATGATCGACAGGGTTTGCTCCGTCACCCCCCAGCCCGGAGCGCTCCATCCCCTGGGTTGCCTGCCCGTGATGCGCTGCAGGACAGCCGTTGCATGCTCGAAGAGGGCGCGTTCGTCGGCCTCCGCCAAACCGTAGACGTTCTCGTGCATGTAGCCATGGTGCGCAATCTCGTGTCCGTCGCCGACGATTGCCTCCATCACCCCTGGATGACGCTCGGCCACGTGGGCCGGAACGAAGAAGGTCCCGGGGATCCCGAGGTCGCGGTGCAGGTCCAGGATGCGCGGCATTGCCGTCGTCAACCCGTAAGCCGCCTCGGACATCGCCGCAACATGGTTGACGACGCTGCGATCCGAGGCCATCGGCCCCGCTTCGCCGTCGACGTGCCACGCGACGATCACGCCGCAGTCGGCTCCGTCCGGCCATGCGAAGTTCGGCAGCGTTCGGAAAGTCAGGTCGGGATAGGGGGGAGGACTGAGATCGATCATGTCATGCATCCGTCAGGAATGGGCCCAGGCACAATGTTGCCACGTCCGCATGGAGATGTTCCATTCCACGAAGTCCGGTGCGCATCTCGAGGGCGCCCTGCAGGGTCGGCAAGAGACTTCCGATTCCGCAGAGTGAGCGGTTTCGCCTGGAATGGACACCGACTCGATGCAGTCATGCGACGTTCGTTCAGATCAGGGCCGACATATGCCCGCGGCCGATGGCTGCCTCGGAGTAGCTTGCTTTCAGCCGTCTCACGGCTGCGCCGAGTTCGCCAACACCGTGCTGGTCGAATGGCGGGACGATCGCGTCGAGCGCTTCGTGCAAACCGGCGAGGCGCGGCGGCGGGAGACGTTTCGAGAGACGAAATGCCTGCATGACGGCGATGCTGAGTGTTGCCAACGAGGCATCCACTGCATCGGCGACATCGAGGTAACGTTCGAAGGCCAGGAAGACCGGCGCCGCGACGTCTGACTGTCCTCCGCCAGGATCTTCCAGACCGATCGGGAGTACCGCCGGTACCGCGGCCTGCCGCGCTCTCTCCGCGTGGCTCGTTTGCGACCAGGCGATGAACTCAGTGTTGATCACCCCGGAATCGGCGGGCACCAGCAACTTCGGCAGGCCGAATGGCACTCCATCGAGCAGCCGCCAGGTCTGCTTCGCTGCGAGGGCGCAGATGTCGGCTCCGGCGACGTTCAGCATATCAATGGCACGGCTGGCCTGATGGTTGTGAAAGCCGCCGGTCGAAATCGCGCGGCCGTTCGGGTAACCGGGCTCGGGCGGCAGATAGACCGGATTGTGCGCGATCGACCGGAGCGAGTGCCCGGCCGTTTCCTGTGCGCTTCGTATCGTGCGCGCCACCGTCGCCAGGACGGTGGGAACGATCCGCCAGCTCACCGGCGCCTGGTGCGGAAGCCTCCCCGATTGCGGGACATCGGTGAGGTAGTCGTTCAATCGCTGCAATACGTCGCGGTGATCCGGATCGGCGGTGAGGCCTTGCAGACCGGGGCCGTAGAGATCGAGCGGCGCGGCCACGGCCTCGATGGACAGAGCCAGGATCCGCTCAGCCAGGCGAAGCCGTCGTTCCGCCGTGAGTGCGGCGTCGGTCACGAATGCCGTGGCGCAGGGCGATCCGTTGTAAAGCGCCATCAACTCGCCGGCAGCAAGCTCCACATCGTCGAGTTCAGGGTAGAGCCAACTCAACGGCATGACTTCACCGGGACCTGTCGCACCGTCGAGAGGCATTGAGGGCGCGGGTTGGGAGAGCAGTCCCGCGACCCATTCGGCGGTCGCAACGCGGACTCTCCCGTGACCCTCGATGTAGCTCGCCACGCGGGCGAGCAGCACCAGACGGACCGCGTGTTCAGGCACCCATCGGTTGCCATCTCCGAACTTCCTTGGAGCCCACAGTTTCTGCGAACTCGCCAGCGCTGTCTGATCCTCTTGGGAGAGCGGCGTCTTCGCTCGAGCGCCCGGTGCTGCCGTGGATCCGTACACGAACCCGGCGCTGTCACTTGCCAGGAGCCGTTCGAACGCTTCCCAGCACTCTCCCATGCGCGCCCTGGCGCGATCCGACAGGGTGACGCCGGCGTTCTTGAAGCCAACCTCCCAGGCCGTGTCGAGCGTCACGTCGTCGAGGGAGTGCAAGGTCACAATCATGCGTTCACCGAACTGCGAACCCGTGGTCGACGCAGCATCACCCCATGGAATGCGCTGCCAGACTGACACACCATCGATCGCATTGCACATCTGCAATGGTGCGGCTCTGCGGGTGTTCGCGCCGCCAGGCGGTTCGCATTTCTCGACATGACGCAACGGCAGGAGATGTCTCGACTCTCGTCCGGGAAACCGACGTTCTCGAATCACGCAGTGCCGGAGGGGTCTGACTCCAGCGAGTGATCGGCGACGATCCGGGCGCCGTTCAGTGTCCAGTTGGGCATGGCCATGGAGATGAAGGTCTCGACGACGCTCGATGGCTCGTCGAGTGACTGCGGGTTCTCGCCCGGAAAGGCGCGAGCCCGCATGGCGGTGCGCAGCACCCCCGGATCAACGAGGTTGGCCTTCAGTCCGGTCTTTGCCAACTCTCCCGCCCAGCACGTCACCAGGGCTTCGAGGGCTGCCTTGGTGGCCGCGTAGGCAGCCCAATAGGGTGGGGAGGAGGCTGTGACCCCGGACGTCACGAAGATGGCACGGCCGGCCGGCGACTGCCTGAGCAGCGGATCCATGGCGCGGATCAGGCGCCAGTTGGCCGTCAGGTTGACATCCAGGGAGCGCTGCCAATCCTGAGGCGCAATGTGGTGGGCAGGAGAGAGGGCATTCAGAAAGCCCGCGTTGCCGACGAGGACGTCAAGCCTGCCATACCGCTCGAACAGCGCTCCGCCAAGACGGTCGACGGCTTCCCCGTCGGCAAGATCGAGCGGCACCAGGACCGGGGTGAGGCCGCCACCGGCGCGGATCGTGTCGTCGACCTCCTCGAGACCGCCGCTGGTGCGTGCAACAAGGACCAGGCGCGCGCCCTCGGCGGCGAAAGCCCGCGCCACGGCGGCTCCAAGACCTCGCGATGCGCCGGTCACCAGGGCAATGCGCCCGTCGAGCCGTCCGCCAGCAGGTCCGGTCATGTCACAGGGATTCGTAGTGGAACGAGAGCTGATTCGCCTCGTAACCGCCATCCCGGTCCACCAGCGAGATTGGATAGTGACCGGTCAGGCAGGCATCGCAGTACTGGGGTTTCGCGGCGTTGCGCCCCTCCTCACATCCGGTTGCCCGGTAGAGGCCGTCGGCCGTGATGAAGGCGAGGCTGTCCACGCCGAGGAATTCCGCGATCTCGTCGACGCTGAACCTTGAAGCCAGCAGTTCATCGCGCGACGGTGTGTCGACACCGTAGAAGCACGAATGAGTGTTCGGTGGGCTGGCGATGCGCATGTGAACCTCCCGGGCGCCGCAGTCCCTGACCATGGAGACGATTTTCGTCGATGTCGTGCCCCGGACGATGGAATCGTCAATGAGGACAACGCGCTTGCCCGAGAGCTCCACGCGGTTGGCATTGTGCTTCAGCTTGACACCGAAGTGGCGGATGTTCTGGCCGGGTTCGATGAAGGTACGGCCGACATAGTGGTTGCGGATGATGCCGAAGGTCAGCGGCAGGCCGGACTGTTCGGCAAATCCCAGTGCCGCCGGGGTGCCGGAATCGGGAACCGGCACCACGACATCAACGTCAGCCGGACTTTCCTTGGCCAGTTCGGCGCCGGTTCGCCGGCGAACCGTGTAGGCGGAAAGGCCTTCGACCCGGCTGTCGGGCCTCGAGAAATAGATGTACTCGAAGATGCAGAATCGGCTGCGGCGGGGCGGAAACGGGTGGTACGAAGTCAGGCCATTCGCATCGATGACGATAAGTTCACCGGGTTCCACGTCCCGTACGAATGTGGCGCCCATGATATCGAGGGCACAGGTTTCCGAAGCGAGGACGAAGGCGTCTCCCAGGCGGCCAAGCACGAGAGGGCGCACACCGAGGGCATCCCTCACTCCGATCATGGCCTCGTTGGTGAGCGCCACCAGCGAATAGGCGCCGACAACCTGTTTCAGGGCATCGATCAGCCGGTCCGGAATGGTGGCGTGTGCCGACAGCGCCACGAGGTGGACGATGGTCTCCGTGTCGGATGTCGACTGGAAAATGGCTCCCTTGCGCACCAGCCTGTCGCGCACCTGGTTCGCGTTGGTCAGATTGCCGTTGTGGGCAACCGCCAGGCCGCCCTGGTCGGTCTCGACGAAGATGGGTTGCACGTTGCGGAGCAGTGTTCCACCAGTGGTCGCATAGCGGTTGTGTCCGATGGCGGAACGGCCCGTCAGTGCGCCGACGTTGGCGCTGTTCGAGAAGATTTCCGATACCAGGCCAAGGCTGCGATGGACATGAAACTGGGAACCGTCGAAGGAGACGATGCCGGCGGATTCCTGTCCACGATGCTGAAGGGCATGCAGACCGAGCACCGTGTGCGCCGCTGCATCCTCGGCTCCGAAGATACCGAAGACACCACACTCCTCGTGCAACCTGTCGTCATCGAAGGGATGCCGCGGCAGGAATCGGGTCACATCTGTCGGCCCTTGTTCATTCGTCGCCAGCGATGATGGATTCGAGCGCCGATCGGTCCTCTTCATTGTACCCCTCCTCACCCTCCGCGTCAGCATCACTGGCCGGTGCCTGGGGATCAATGAGGTCGCTGTAGGACCGCAGGGCCTCTTCAGCCGCCGCGTTCCTCGTCCGGATCAGAAAGTCGTCGCTGTCGAGATCCCATTCCTCGGGCGCCAGTTCGATAAGCAGCAGGGACCCCTGGTCGATGACCGGAGTGAGTCGGGCTTCCTCGATCCAGTCCGGCCGTTCACCGGCGGGAGCAAGCAGGCCGTAGACCAGGAAGACGAGGCAGACCACGAGCGCGCCACGGACAAGGCCGAACACGAACCCGACGGATCTGTCAAGCATGTCAAGCCCGGCTGCCCGGGTCCGTCGCACCACCAGCGATGACACAAGACTGAGGCAGGCGAGCGCGACGACAAACAGGCCTGCCGCATTGGCAATCGCCACGATCAGCGGATCATTGCCGATCCAGCTGGCCACGACGGGCCAGGAGTGGTCGTAGAGGTAGACCGTCGCGAGCGCGGCCCCGCCCCAGGTCGCGAGGAAGAGGAACTCGCGCACGGCCCCGCGATAGTATGCGAGGAACCCGGAAATGAAGATGACCCCGAGAATGACGAGGTCCGTGACGGTGACCGGCAGGTCGTTCATGCCGTTTGCCCTGCTACCAGGTGCTGCCGCCGGCGCTCACATGCGGCAGAACCGCACCACCATGGCCACCGCCGGTCAGTCCTCTTTGCATGACTGACGGCACTGTGTCCAGAATCCGGTCCGGCACCGGCCTTGCGCTGCCCCACGGACTCACGGACGCAGCACGCTCATGGAGATGGGGCCGTCGGCGCGACCGTTGATGAACTGGTCGACATGGGCGCTGCCGCTCCGGTCGATGTCGGCGGCGCTGCCCTGCCAGACCAGACGTCCGTCATGCAGCATGGCAATCCGGTCTGCAATCTTGCGTGCACTTGTCATGTCATGGGTTATCGAGATGGTGGTGATGCCTAGACGGCGGCTCACCTGGACGATGAGATCGTTGATGACATCGGCCATGATCGGATCGAGGCCGGTTGTCGGCTCGTCGAGAAAGACGATGTCGGGCCGGGACGAGATGGCGCGGGCCAGGGCGACCCGTTTCATCATGCCTCCTGACAGTTCAGCGGGAAAGAGATCGGCGACATCCTCTCCGAGTCCGACCAGGCCGAGGGTTTCACAGGCGGAATCTCTCGCGTGCGTGCGACTCAAGGCGCCGGTGTGGATTTGCCTGAAGGCGACATTTTCCCACACCGCAAGACTGTCGAACAGCGCCCCGCCCTGGAACAGCATGCCGAACCGCGCCATGTCACCGGGGTCCGCTGGCCGGATGGCCGTTCCATCGATCATGATCTCTCCCGCGTCGGGTCTGATGAGACCGAGGATACACTTGAGGGTGACGGACTTGCCGGACCCGGAGCCACCGATGATGACGAATGCCTCGCCTTGCGCGACGTCGAAACTCACGCCGTCCAGCACACGCCGGGCCGGGAAGCTCTTCCGGAGGTCGCGAACGCGAATCATGGGCTGGTTCATCGCGAAAAGAAGATCTCCGTGACGATGTAGTTGAAGGTCAGGATGAGGATGGATCCCGACACCACGGCAAGAGTCGTCGCCTGTCCCACGCCCTGGGCTCCCCGCCTCGAGTTCCAGCCGTGATAGCACCCTGTAAGAGCCACGAGAAAGCCGAACACGGCGGCCTTAACGAGACCCGAGATCACGTCGATGGGTTCGAGGATATCGATGGTGCTGGCGAGATAGACCGACGGGTTGAAACCCAGTTTGTGGATCGACACGAGATAGCCGCCCATGACGCCGATGACATCGGCCACCAGAACGAGCACGGGCAGGGTCAGTGTCGCGGCGATCAGGCGCGGTGCGACGAGATAGCGACGTGGAGAGGCCTGGAGCGTCGTCAGGGCATCGATCTGTTCGGTGACGCGCATGGTGCCGATCTCGGCCGCCATCGCCGCGCCAACTCGCCCGGCGACCATGAGACCGGCAAGGACCGGTCCGAGTTCACGGGTGACGGACAGGACGACGATGCCGGCTATGGCGTTTTCCGCCTCGAAGCGCGAGAAACCGGTGTAGCTCTGCAGGGCCAGGACCATGCCGGTAAAGATCGCCGTCAGGCCGACCACGGGGAGCGAATAGTATCCGATGTCGACAATCTGGCGGCCGATGTTGCGCACGTGCCAGGGCGGTGTGACGCAACTGGCAAGACCGAGAGCGGCGAAGAGGACAATCCGCCCGGTTCCGGCGAGAAAGGCAAGGAACGTCGCGCCGATGGAGGCCAGCGGGTTCATCCGGCCAGCCGCCAGCAGCGTCGACCCGCGGGCAAGGACACTGTGGTCATCCACGCGTCCCGCCGAGCCAGTGGCGCGCGTAGCGGGCGCCAAGTGATGTCAGCAACTCGTAGCCGATGGTGCCTGCCCTCGTGGCCAGGTCGTCCAGCATGGTGCGCCCCCTGATCAGGTCGACCCAGGTTCCCACATGGGCCCTGTCCTCCGGCAGGTCGCCTATGTCCAGCGTCATGAGGTCCATGGAAACGTGTCCGGCAACGGGAACGGCACTGTCACCGATCCAGGCATGCGCCAGGTTGCCAAGCGCCCGAGGGTAGCCGTCGGCATAGCCGACCGGCAGGGTGGCAAGGCGCGTGGCGCGTTCCGTCGTGTAGGTTCCACTGTAGCCGACACGCGTGCCGGCCGGCACCTCGCGCACCTGGACGATCTGGGCCTTCAGGCGGATGACGGGTTCCATGGGATTGGCCCCCGACGGTGTCGGATTGCCGCCGTAGACAGCATAGCCCGGACGCACGAGATCATGGTGCCAGGCCTTGCCGAGAAAGATGCCCGAAGAATTGGCGAGGCTGGCACGGGTCCCCGGGAAGGACCGCATGGCGTCCCGGAACAGCGCAAGCTGGCGGTGATTCTCGGCCTGCTCGGGCTCGCCGGCACATGAAAGGTGGCTCATGACGAAGTGAAGATCGAGCGGCGCCAGGAGTTCGGGGGAGGCGGCCAGTCTTGCCGTTTCCTCCGGTGGCAACCCCAGCCGCGACATGCCGGTATCGATGTGAACGACGGCGCCCAGGCGCCGTTCCAGGCGCCTTGCCTCGCCAGCCCATCGGACGATCTGCCCGAGATCATTGAGAACGGGAACCAGGTCGAAGGCGGAAAGGTCGCCTGCCTCCGCAATGAGGCCGTTGAGCACGTAGATCGTTGCAGCATCGCCGAGAACGGGCCGGAGCGCCGCAGCACCATCCGGATTGGCGACAAAGAAGCGCCGGCATCCAGCGTCGAGCAGGGACTGCGCCACCTGCGCCGCGCCCAGGCCGTAGGCGTCCGCCTTGACGATCCCGGCACACTCCGCTGGCCGGGCCATCCGGGCGAGGGCCTGCCAGTTGCGTGTGAGCGCATCGAGATCGATGACAAGCCGGGAGACCGGCGCGTCAATAGGATCCGTCATGGGTGGCGTAGCGACTGTCCAGATCCATGAACCTGGTGGTTGAGGAATCGAAATGCAGCTTTGCCTCCCCGGTCGGTCCGTGCCGGTTCTTGGCGACGATGATCTCCGAGACGCCGCGCAGAGTCTGCATTTCCTCGTTCCACCGTTCGAGGCGGCGGCGGTAGCCCGGGTCGTTCTCTTCCTCGTCGTCCTTGGGCTGCGGTTTCCTGCGTTCGTGGTAGTACTCCTGGCGGAACAGGAACATGACGATGTCGGCATCCTGTTCGATGGACCCCGACTCGCGAAGATCCGACAGCAGCGGCCGCTTGTCCTCTCGCTGCTCGACGGCCCGGGAGAGTTGCGAGCAGGCAATCACCGGAACATCGAGCTCCTTGGCCAGGGCCTTGAGTCCCTGGGTGATCTCGGACACTTCCTGCACCCTGTTTCTTTCGCCGCCCGGGCGGTGCGCCGAGACGACCAGTTGCAGGTAGTCGACGATGATGAGGGAGAGCCCGCCCGACTGGCGCTTGAGGCGGCGGGCACGACCGCGCAACTGGGCAATGCTGATGGCCGGAGTGTCGTCAATATGCAATGGCAGGGTCTCAAGGCGCTTAGCCGTGGTCACCAGGTCCTCGAAGTCCGACAGCTTGATGAGACCGTTGCGGATCAGCTGCGAGGGGATGCCGGTTTCCTCGGCGAGCATTCTCGCGACCAGCTGTTCAGCGGACATTTCGAGGGAAAAGATGCCGACCCGGCCGGGCGGGTCGCTGCTGGAGCCGGCGTCCTCGAGATTGTGCCTGGCGACATGGAGAGCGAGCGTGGTGGCAAGCGACGTCTTTCCCATGCCCGGCCGGGCGGCCAGGACCAGAAGATCGGTCTGCGACAGGCCGCCGATTTGGTCGTCGAGATTCTTCAGTCCGGTGGACTG
>JAJEHK010000241.1 GCA_022823765.1 Alphaproteobacteria bacterium
TCAAACGACGCGGTCAGAAGCTGACGAGGGAGTGGCAGGGAACGCCGAGTTGGCGGACGCGGTCGGCGCCACCGAGGGCAGGGAGATCGATCACGAAGCAGGCGCCGACGATGTCGGCGTTGGCCCGGCGCAGCAGGCGAACGGCGGCCATCGCGGTGCCACCGGTGGCGATCAGGTCATCCACCACCAGGACCCGCGCGCCTTCCCTGACAGCGTCGTCGTGAATCTCGATTCGGTCGATGCCGTACTCGAGCTCGTAGTCCTCGCCGATGGCCCGGCGGGGCAGCTTGCCCTTCTTGCGTATGGCGACGAAGGCTGCCTGCAGCTGGCGGGCAACGGCACCACCGGGAATGAACCCCCGTGCCTCGATGGCAGCGACCACGTCGATGGCGGAGTCGGCAAAGGGGGTTGTCATGCCGTCGACCGCGTGGGCGAAGCCTGGGCCGTGGGCAAAGAGGGTCGTGATGTCGCGGAACATGATCCCCTCGCGGGGGAAATCCGGGATGGTGCGGATGAGAGGGCGCAGATCCATCAGCCGGCTCCGAGTACGCGCCCGGCTACCGCGTCGAGCCTGGCAATCAAGTCACCATCACGGGCTTCCGGCCGGGTGATGATGGCATGTTCAAGGGCCCGGTCACAGCGGTGCGGGCACGGGTGATCGATGCCGGCCATCAGAGGCACGAGAGCCCCGACCAGACGTCCCGCATTGCCGGCATTGGCCAGCAGCACACCGATCACCTGTTCGACGGTGACAGCATCGTGGTCCTCGTGCCAGCAGTCGTAGTCCGTCACCATGCCCACGGTGACATAGCAAAGCTCCGCCTCCCGTGCGAGGCGCGCCTCCGGCATGGCCGTCATGCCGATGACATCCATGTTCCATGACCTGAAGAGATGCGATTCCGCCAGCGTCGAGAACTGGGGCCCCTCGATGCAGATGTAGGTGCCGCCCCGCACGATGGAGATGCCGGCCGTCTTGCCGGCCTGCGTCACGTGGAGCGCCAGGCGTTCACAGGTCGGATGGGCAAGCGAGACATGGGCCACGCACCCTTCGCCGAAGAAACTCCTCGTACGGTTCACCGTCCGGTCGACATACTGGTCACACACCACGAATGTACCGGGCGGGAGGTCTTCTCTCAGAGAACCGACCGCGGCCACGGAGACGAGGTCGGTGACGCCCATTCGTTTCAGGGCATCGATGTTGGCGCGCGCGTTGATGCCGGTGGGCGACACATGATGGCCGCGGCCGTGACGCGGCAGGAACACCACGTCGAGACCGTCCATCCTGCCGCGCAGCAACTGGTCCGACGGCGCCCCCCAGGGCGTGTCGACCGTGACCCATTCGGCATCCTCGAGACCTTCGATGTCGTAGACGCCACTCCCGCCGAGGACGCCGAGAACGGTACCGCTCATGGGTGGAACTCCGGCAGCACGAGAGAGCCTTCACGCACGGGCGGGCACCAGAACAGGCTCCCGGTCACCGGTCGCGTGAAGCCGAAGAGGGCATCGACGATACCGTCATCGAGACCCGCCATGCGCCGCATCTGGGCGACGAATGGATCGACTGTGGCGGTGAACGACACGAACATCAGCCCCTCCCCCGTGGTGTCGGCCCATGGCATCGAACGGCGCAACAGGAACGCCTCGGGCACGAAATCCTCCTGCGCCGTGCGGGAAACATGGGCCGCGGGAGGAGCATCGTCGAGTTCCTCGTTGTCGTCGAGACGCCGACCGATGATGCGATCCCGGACACCAGGCGGATGCGAGGCGAAGAGGTCGAGATCATGCATCCACTGCTGCACCGCAACGAAGCTCCCGCCTCCGGCATCGCAGGCGGTGGCAACGGCATCATCCCCCTTGGGGTTCTCTGTGCCATCCTCGTAGCCGGTGAGATCACGGCCATCGCGAAAGCGGAAGCCGTCGACCATGCGCTCGATCCCGAACGCATCGGACACCTCGTGTTCGATGGCACGGGCATTCAGCAGGATGTCACCGGGATCCTCACCCCTCACCCACGCCCACAGGTCCGACTGCGTCGACGGTACCTCGAAACCGGGGCCCGAGAATGCCGGAAAGGACATGTGTCCCGGGATGGTGGCTCCGAGCCCCGCGAGGAGCCCCGGACCAAGACCGATCACCGCGCCGAGTTCAATGCTGATGCCGGCGAGATCACGCAACACCACGGCCGCCGGCACGTCCCCGGGACGCCGGTGGAACTCCAGAAATCGGGCATGGGACGGGATGCCGTCGAGGATCCCGGGCTGGGGACTGGACATGGCCGCGAACCTATCGGGATGGATCGCAAAATCAAGACATGCCGTGACGGCACGTCACGCTATGATGCGGACATGTCTGCCCGCCTGTCACTCGATGCCCGAACCGCGCGGCGCCTGCTTCTTCACCTCCAGGGACTTGGCGAACCGCCCGGAAGGAGTCTCGGCAAAGCGGGGCTGTCGTCGCTGATCCAACGCATGGGATTCGTGCAGCTCGACAGCATTTCCACCGTGGAACGGGCCCACCATCTCACACTCCATTCGCGCAACCGGACCTACCGCAGGGAGGATCTGGCGGTCCTTCTGGAAAAGGAGCGCTGTCTCTTCGAGCACTGGACCCACGATGCCAGCGCCATTCCGCTTGGATGGTATGCCCACTGGAAGCCGCGGTTTGCCCGCATGGCGGCGAGTCTTGAGAACAGCGCCTGGTTCCGGGAGCGTATCGGCGATGATTCAACCCACGTCATTGCACGTGTGCTCGACCGGATCACCGCGCGCGGACCGACGATGTCGCGGGAACTCGATGGCGAAGCAGGTGGACGAAACGAGCCCTGGTGGGGCTGGAAGCCGGCCAAGGCGGCCCTGGAATACCTGTGGTGGAAGGGAACCATCCAGGTGGTGCGGCGCCAGAACTTCCAGAAGGTTTACGACCTCACCGAGCGCGTGATACCCGGCGATGTCCTCAACCAGGACGTGTCGGCCGGGGAACACCTCGACTGGGCCTGCTCGTCGGCGCTGGATCGCCTGGGCGCCGCAACGCCAGGGGAGATCGCCGCCTTCTGGAATGCCGTGTCCCCGGACGATGTCAGGCAGTGGGTCGACGCCAACCGGCACCGCCTGATGACGATCGAGGTTCAGGGAACGGGCAACGGCGCTCCGAAGAGTTCTCTCGCGTGGACCCACATCGAGGACACCCTCGCCCAACTCAACCCTCCGCCTTCAACCATGCGGTTCTTGAGCCCGTTCGACCCGGTGCTGCGCGACCGTCGCCGTGCCCTGCGCCTGTTCGGCTTCGACTACCGCTTCGAAGCATTCGTACCCAGGGCGAAGCGGCGCTACGGCTACTACGTGCTGCCAATCCTCGAGGGCGACCGCCTGACCGGACGCGCCTCGATGAAGTTTCATCGATCGACCGGCGAACTGGCGGTCGAGGGCCTGTGGTGGGAAGCTGGTGTCGTCGAGGGCAAGGGCCGGCGCGCGGCGCTCGCCACCGCGCTCGCGCGTCTCGGCCGTTTTCTTGGCGCCACGTCCCTCAGTCAACCCTCAAGGAGGTCTTCGAACCGTGCATGATCGACCGCGCCTCGTGCCTGATGATTTCTACGTCCCGGCGACACTCGAACATCCCGGCTTTCGCCTGCGCATGCTGACGGTGAACGATCTCGTCAGGGATTACGACGCCGTCATGTCGAGCGTCGATCACCTGCGCTCGACCTACTCGCAGGAGAGTGGCAGTGACTGGCCCGCCGGCCTCACCCTGGAGGACGACCTCGTCGATCTCGGATGGCATCAGCGCGAATTCACCCTGCGCCTGTCCTTCGCCTACACGATGATGACTCCCGACGAGAGCCGCTGCCTGGGCTGCGTCTACATCATGCCGACACTCAAGCGCGACCACGATGCGAAGGTGACGATGTGGGTCCGGGCCGATGAACTCGACAGTGGTCTCGATGACGCGCTCTACACCGCCGTCCGCCACTGGATCACCACCACATGGCCCTTCCGCTCACCGGCCTTTCCCGGCCGCGATGTCCCCTTTGCCGACTGGCACCGCCTGCCGGCCGACTCACCGGAACCCGCCATCGGCTGACGGTGCGGCGATCCACTTGGGAAGCCGGAGTGCGGCGCAGGATTGAACCTGTGCAGCCAGCCAACTCCACGCGCACTCCGTCTACGCCTTTCAGGTCAGCGCTTCACGCAACGAGCCGAGAATGGCATGGCGATCAGCACGCGCTCCAAGTGCTGCTTCCATGTCAACCTCGACAAATCGTGTTTCCATGTTGGGTTGCAGCTGGCCGATGAGATCCATGTCAGCGGAAATGACCGTGCCGATCATGAAGTATCCCCCACCCGACACCGCGTCACGATGCAAGATGATGGGTTCTGTCCCACTGGGAACCTGAACCGATCCATAGGGATAGCAGGCATCGGTGATGTTTGAGGGATCCGATCCTGCGCCGAAGGGTTGCTGTCGTTCGACAAACTCCATGGTGCGGCCTCCCTGAAACCGGTATCCCATGCGATCCGCCTCATTGGCGACTTTCCAGGTATCCTCGAAAAATGCGCGCTGCGAGGTTTCGGTGATCCGGTTCCAGTAGAGCCCCGGCAACACCCTCAGTTCACCGGCCGGCCCTGGTGCTCTGCGAAGTGCCCGGGGAACGGACAAACCGGCACGCCCGGAAGCCTTCGTCTTCCCGATGGGGAGAGTGTCGCCTGGCGCCAACGCCCGTCCTTCGTAACCCCCAAGGGCGCCAATGGCATAGGTTGACCGGCTTCCTAGGGCAAGAGGTGTCACGATGCCGCCGGACACGGCGATGTAGGCGCGAGCGCCGGACTTCAGAAAGTCGAATCCCAGTCTGTCACCGGACCTGACATCAAAGGCCGTCCAGCATGGTTGCTCCACGCCATTGAGAAGGGGAGGAAGGTGGGCGCCCGTGACGGCAACCGTGGCATCTTCGGTGAACTCAAGGTCCGGCCCCATGAAAACAGCTTCCAGGCCGGCAGCGCCTTCCGGATTGCCGACGAGAAGGTTGGCAGCGATGAGGGCGAGCCTGTCCATCGCTCCCCCCATGGGAATGCCGAGGTGGTAGTAGCCCGGTCGACCGAGATCCTGAATTGTGGTGAGGATGCCCGGTGAAGTGACGTTAATCGGCATACAGCACCTCCATGAGCCTGGCGTTGGTCCTGTCGATATCAGCGTTGAACTCATCAAGATCGAAAGTCACCCGTCGTACGCGTGGTTCGAATTGTCCATTGGTCACCGCTTCCAGCGTCTGATCGTAGGCTTCCCGGTCCATGGGACTCCATTTCACGATGTCACCCGGACGAAAGAAAACCATGAAGTCCTTCAGATAACTCACTTGCTGTTCAGGGTCGTAGATCGGCATCGGAGTGATGCCGAACATCTGGTATCCACCGGCACCACGAACGGAGTAAATGCAGGAGAAACAGCCGCCATACCCCACGGTCAGCTTCGGTGTGTCTGTACGCGGGCGGAGATACTTCGGCACCTCGATCTGACGTGCCCTGTCCACCATCTGATAGAGGAACGGCAAACCGGAGACGAAACCAACCATCGACACGAACCACGGTGCACCTGAGTGGGCCGCGACGAAGTCGTCCACACCCTCAAAGCCATTGATCCTGGACGCGAACTCAATGTCGGTGCTGCCCGGATCCTGGTGCCGTTCGCGAAACCGCATCAACGTCCCGTGAGTCCAAGGATCCTGGTAGTACACCGGAATTTCAATGATTCTTGTATCGAGCCTGGAATCCGTCCGCGAAGCATCTGCTTCGATTTCCTTCACCATTCCGAGCAAGCGCGTTGGATGGATGCGGTCCGGATCAAACTTGATCTGGAACGAAGCGTTGGCGGGGCAAACCTCCGTCACTCCTTCAACTTTGGCATCGCGAAGGATGTTCGTGATGGCGAGCGAGACAAAAAAAGCCTCGAGTGACATGGCCTCGTCGACCTCAACGAACAGGTGTTCGTCACCACCAAACGTGTATCTGCAGGTCATCCCGGTGATGCCTCCTCATTTTTCTGGCGTTTCATGGCAAGCCACTCTTCAAGCCAGCCCGTGTGGATGGCGTTGTCGCCAATGGGACATTCCCTGAGCAAGTCAACGAAGAGTGGACGAGTGGTTGCGATGCCCTCGATTCTCAGTTCCGAAAGAGCCCGGGAAAGTCTGGCGAGGGCATGGTCGCGGGTTTCACCGTGAACGATCAGCTTGCCAAGAAGCGAATCGTAGAATGGTGGCACCTGATATCCGGAGTAGAGCATGTGATCGAATCGCACACCCGGTCCGTCCGGAACCACCATGTCCGAAACCGTTCCAGGGTTCGGCATGAAGTCATTCTCGGGGTCCTCTGCATTGAGCCGTACTTCGATGGCATGGCCACGTGAGGTGACGTCTTCCTGCTTATGCTGCAAAGGCCTGCCACCAGCGATGCAGATCATCTCGGCGACCAGATCCAGGCCAGTGATCATCTCTGTGGTCGGGTGTTCCACCTGGATGCGGGTGTTCATCTCGATGAAGTGGAACCTTCCCTGGCTTTCATCAAAGAGATACTCGACCGTACCTGCCCCCGAATAACCGACTGACTGCGCCAGATCGGTTGCCGAATGGCACAGTGCTTCGCGGGTGGCGTCATCAAGAGCGGGTGAACGTGCTTCCTCCCAGACCTTTTGCCGGCGCCGTTGCAGGGTGCATTCTCTTTCCCAGCAGTGAATCACATCCCGCCCATCACCGAGAATCTGGACTTCGATGTGCCTTGCTCCAGGAATGACTTTCTCGATGTACAAACTGCCGTCCCCGAATGCTGACCGCGCTTCCGTCGAAGCCTGAATGGCCAGAGTTGTGAAGGATTCCGCATGCGTGGCGATTCGAATGCCTCGTCCGCCGCCTCCGGCGGCGGCCTTGATCATCACCGGAAAGCCAAGATCGTCCGCCAGCCTTGCGACCTCGTCCACATCCTCGATGACACCTTCGCTGCCAGGAACGGTGGGGACACCGGCATTTGCGGCCTGACGTCTTGCCGCGGCCTTGTCACCCATCAGACGGATGGTTTCGGGAGAGGGTCCAACGAAAATCAGTCCGGCGTCGCTGCAGGCTTCCGCAAACTTCGCGCTCTCCGCCAGAAAGCCATATCCTGGATGAATCGCGTCAGCGCCGGTTTCCCGTGCTGCGGTCAGGATGGCTCCGGCATTGAGATAGGACTTCGATGCCGGAGGCGGACCGATCTCGATACTCTCGTCCGCGAGTTTCACGGCCAGCATGTCGCTGTCCGCTGCCGAATGCACCTGAACGCAGGGAACTCCAAGATCCCGCGCAGCACGTACGATGCGCACCGCGATTTCGCCGCGATTGGCGATCAGGAGTTTTCTGATACGCATCAGCGGAGCACGACCAGAACTTCGCCCGCCATGACCGCATCGGCGTCCTCGACCTCGAATCGCTCGACAATGCCATCAATTTCGGACTTAACTTCATGAAACGTCTTCATCACCTCAATGAGGCCGATGACATCTCCGGTCACCACCCTGTCACCAGCCTCCTTGTACGGAGCCTCCTCAGGCGATGGTCTGCGGTAGAATGTGCCCGGAATCCGGCTCCTGATCACGTTGTCCATAAGTCACTTCCTTCATGGCTGGTCATGCATCCATTCTCCGTCGCTCGACAGGGCGCGGCGAACGGCACTCGCAACTTCTGCAGCATTGGGCGTGTCCGAATGCACGCAAACCGTACCTGCGGTGACAGGGAGGAGGCATCCTCCGACGGTGACGAGGGTCCCCTCAACGACCGCCTGCAGAGATCGTCTCGCCGCAAGAGCAGGATCGACAGTGCCGTGATCCCGGGTGATGATCAGGCTACCGTCATCACCGTATTCGAGGTCCGCAAAAAATTCGGCAAGGAATTCAATGCCACGCGCCCTGTACACAGTCTCATGCAATGTCCCGGAAAGCCCCATGACGGGTACTCCATAAATCGCCGCGGCATCGGCGACAGCCTCGGCAATGTGTTCATGGCGTGCCGCCATGCCGTAGAGCGCTCCATGTGGCTTGATATGTGAAAGTTCCGAACCCGATTCCTTAAGAAAACCAGTCAGCGCACCAATCTGGTAGAGAATGATGTTCCGCAATTCATCGCGTTCCATCTTCATTTCGCGGCGACCGAATCCGACCAGATCCGGAAATGACACGTGGGCACCGACGCTGACGCCGTACTCGTTCGCGAGGGCCACGGTTGCGGCCATGTGATTGGGATCCGAACCGTGGAAACCACACGCAATATTGGCCTGGGAAATGAAGGGCATGATGGCCGCATCGTTACCCAGGGTGTAGAGCCCGAAACTCTCACCCATGTCACAGTTGATATCCGCAAACATCATCCTGACATTCCTCAATCCTTCAGTGACGCGACATAGCGAAGGCGAATTTGGTCGGCAACCACAGCGAGGATCAGGAGCGAACCGAGAACAACCGTTTGCAGATAACTCTCAATTCGGGCCAGATTCATGCCATTCTGAATCAGTCCGATGAACAGCGCTCCAAGAACCACGTTCTCGACCCTTCCGATTCCTCCCCTCAGCGAAACGCCGGCAATGACACATGCGGCTATGCTCTCGAGCGGCATGGAGGCGCCGATGTTTGCTTCACCTGTATCGAGGCGCGCTGTCAGCAGCATTCCGGCAATTCCTGCAAGAAAAGCGCACATCACATAGGTGGCAAACAGCGTCCCCTTCACGTTGATTCCCGAAAGACGTGCAGCCTTGATGTTTC
>JAJEHK010000199.1 GCA_022823765.1 Alphaproteobacteria bacterium
TCCCCCGCCATGCGCAACGAGGCGCGGCGGTTCATCATCCTGATCGATATCCTCTACGAGGAAAGGGTGGGATTGCTGTGTTCCGCTGCCGCACCGCCCGAGGGGCTCTATGCGGAGGGAGACGGTTCCCTGGAGTTCCGCAGAACCGCATCACGGCTGATGGAGATGCAATCGGCCGAATACCTCGAGAGCCGGAGAAGGATCAGCCAAGCGGAACGTCAAGAAACGCCACGAAGGACACCAGGCCGATGAGCGTGACGATGATGGCGCCACCGAAGTTGAACCCATGACGCACCAACAGAGCTCCGGACGATCCGGCGCCGTCGCCTTCCACGAGACGCAGTGCCGACTGACGGGCGATGATGGCCCCCACGCCCAGTGAGCAGATGGTGAGGCCTATGCCGAGCGACATGGCCGCGACGAGGAGAAAGCCCGGATAGATCATGTCGTTGGCGACCGCGTAGAGCATGATGAGCACGGCGCCGGGGCAGGGCACGATCCCGGCCGCGACCGCCATCAGTCCACTCTCGACCTTTGATGCCTCAGCAGCATGACCATGGCCGTGCGCATGGGCATGTCCATGGCTGTGGCCATGATTCTCATGATGGCTGTGGCCGTGATTTTCCTCATGGCTGTGTCCGTGACTATGGGCGTGACCGTGTCCGTGTTCTTCGCGGTGTGCGTCTTCGTGATTCCGTGCATGCCCCTCTTGCGCGTGACTGTGACCGTGACCGACCTCTGAAGGATCGATGTAGCCCAGCGCGGCCCGGAATGCCTGGTAGAGCATGTAGAGACCGATGGCGGCGATGATGAGAAAACTCGCGGCCCTCACGCCGGGGACCTCCGCCAGTCCGATTCCGAATCCGGCTTGCAGGGTGATGTCCGCAAGCCAGACGATGACAATTGCGGCGATGACATGAACGATGGCCACCTGGATCGCCATCACGATACCGCGGCCAACGCGGGCATCGCGGCCCAGGAAGTAGGAGACGATGATGAACTTGCCGTGTCCCGGACCGAAGGCGTGGAACACCCCGTAGACGAAGGCGATCGCAAGTCCGAGAAAGAAGGCGCCCAGACTCTGTCCGCTGTCAATGGCGTTCATGTGCCGGGCCACTTCGGTGTTGGCGCGACGTTGGAAGGCGACTATGGCCTCCGTCCAGCGTTCCCACAGACCGCCATCTTCCGTCACGATCTCGACAGCCGGGAGCGTAGCCTCGTCAGCGTTCATCGTACCGGTGGTGGCGCATACGACGATGGCGAGAATGCACAAGGCACAAGCCAGGCGGTCTGTCATGGCGGATCTCCGCAACGAAGGGTGATGGTCGAAAGGTGCCCTTCGAGCGCTCCTGTCCCAGGACCTGCCACAAAGCGGCATGTCGGATCGACGGGTCCCTCGACCGTGAGAAAGCCGTCACCGGCAAAGGAGAAGTCGAAGAACAGGATATCGTCGTGGAGACTCGCGACGAAGGGTGCCTGGAGGTCATTGAGGGAGACGGTGAGTCTCAGCCCGAAGTTTTCCGGTTCAAACACCGGTTCGACATGCTGCACATGCCAGGAGGCCGATTCATCGCTCCCCAGAATGGTGAGGTACCAGTCCTCTTCTGCGAGGGGTGCAAAAAGCCCGTCCTCTTTCGCCTGAGCTTCCTCGCTCGTGACGGTTCCATAACCGTCGGCATCGAAGACGGTGAAGAGGTAGCTGGAGGCGAAGGGATCGAATGTCCACTCCAGGGTAAATCCGGAAGCGGATTGTTCCGCCATCCGGAAGTGCCATGTCGTCGTGACCCAGACATCCGGATTGGCCAGAACCGGCGGGCTGATGACAAGAACCAGGAACGTCGACATGAGGAACTTGCGAAGCATGGCATCGCATCCTTGATCCCCTCGAGCACCCTGAGTATGACATGTCAGTCGACATTTCAAGGATGTCATGCTGCGCGACTTCGTCGAGATCTTCCGCTCGCCGGCACCCTTGCACCTGGGACCCATGGGCTACTTCAGGGAACTTGAAGGCATTGCCCGGCGCGCGGAGGAGTGCCGGGATGAATGGCAACCCCACCTGGCACGGACCCGGCAGGTGATCGAGCACGCCGCTCTTGACTGCAGGCAACGCGATTCGGTCCTCGTGACCGGTTCCGGACTCCTGCTGGATGTGCCGGTGGAGATGCTCGCCCGCAGCTTCCGGCGCGTGGTTCTGGCGGATATCCATCATGGGCGGAGGACCCGCCGGGCCGTGCGCCACCTTGCCAATGTCGAACTGGTGGCCCTCGACGTCACCGGTGTGGTCTGGGCCTGCTACCGGTTTGCCCGAACCGGATGCCGCGGACCCTTGCCGGAAGGTCGTCCCCCGGTGGTTGGCGATGGGCCCTTCGACCTTGCTGTCTCCGTCAATCTCGTCTCCCAGCTTGCAGTCATGCCGCGTCGGTACGTTCTCGGACACTGCCCGGCCTTTCCTCCGGGTCGCCTGCGAGAGTTCACCCGGGAGCTGATCCGAAGCCACGAGGACTGGCTTGCCCGCCACGGCGACCGGGTGTGCCTCATCACCGATTTCGAACGCCACGAAGACCACGATGACGGACGCAAGGTGGTGGTGGACCTGCTGGATGGTGCCCGTCTGGACGAACCGGAAGAGACCTGGACATGGTTCATCGCGCCGCAGGGCAAGGTCTTCATGGATCGTGAGGTCCACCACCGCGTGGCGGCATGGCGTGATTACCCATCAGCGTCTCGATAATCTTCTTCTGGCTGCCCCGTATGGCCCGCTCGGCTGCCGCCGCCGCCCGTTCGCCGTCGCCATCGAGAAGGGCCGAAAGCAGGTCATCGTGGCGATGGTGAAACTCGATGTCCCTGTCCTTGAGGGTAAGGCAGAAGTGGACGATGCGCTCGTGATGCTCGATGAGGGACATGACGAATTCCGCCAGCCGGCCATTCCTGGATGACTGGACGACGTGCTCGTGGAAGGCGTAGTTGGCTTCACGATAGGCGGTCCGGGTCCCACCTCCCCTGGCGGGAAGGCAGGCGCGCACCTCGGCGTCAAGCCGGGTGAGCAGGGACGCATCGACATGTCCGGCAGCGAGGCGCGTGGCCTCGACCTCGAGCAGAAGTCGCAACTGGAAGACCTCGTGGACATCCTGGATGGAGATCGGCGCCACGATGTTGCCGAGACGCTTGCGCGTGATGACCAGTTTTTCCTGGCGTAGCCGTGCCAGGGCACTGCGCAGCGGCGCCTTGGAGAATCCATATCGCTCCACCAGCATGGTCTCCGGGATCTCGGCACCCGGAGCGAGGCGGACGAGCAGGATCTCGTTCTTGAGGATCCGGTAGACTCGGCTTGAAAGATCCTCGTGTCGGTCGGTCGATCCCTGCATGTCATCCATCCGCAATCGCGTGCAGGGCGTCAGGGTGCCATATCATCGAGGTGTCGCGACAGGTCTTGCGGTCACGAGTCGCTTCTTCGCCAGTGGTGACAGGAGACCTCGTGGTTCTCCGCGATCTTCTCGAGGGCGGGAACGTGGTGCCTGCACTTCTCGTCAGCCAGGGGACAGCGTGGATGGAAGTGGCATCCGGGCGGCGGGCGTACGGGGCTTGGAGGTTCCCCCTGGACAAGCCGGCCGGCGGCATCGAGGCCGATTTCATCGAGCAGCGAGGCCGCGTTGAGGGCTTTCGTGTAGGGATGGCGCGGAGCGTGGAAGATCTGCTCGACGGGAGCCATCTCGACAATGCGGCCCAGGTACATGACCGCCACACGATCGCAGATGTGGCGCAGGGCCCGTAGGTCATGGGATATCATCAGCAGGGAGAGGTCGAATCGCCGGCGCAGGTCATTGAGGAGATTGAGAATCTGGGCGCGAATCGACGCATCCAGCGATGATGTGGGTTCATCGCACACGACAAACTGCGGCCGCAGGAGAAGGGCCCTGGCGATGACAATCCGCTGCAACTGTCCTCCGGAGCACTGCCCGGGGTACCGCTCGACGATTCCCGCATCGATTCCGACCTCGCCCAGCATCGCATGGATCATCTCCAGGCATTCTTCCCGGGTTCCCGCATCGTGTGCAGCGAGCGGAGCCATGAGCGAGTCGATCAGCCTCATCCTGGGATCGAGCGCTGCCACCGGATCCTGGAAGATGAGCTGGACGGTGCGGCGGAAGCGCCTGAGTTCTCCCGGCTTCATCGCCAGGAGATCGCGGCCGTCCATGATCACCTCGCCTCGGTCCGGCCGGATCTGGTTGATGATCAGGCGGGCGAGCGTGGATTTGCCGCATCCCGATTCACCGACGAGGCCCAGCACCTCCGCGCGTCCGATCTCGAGGGTCACGCCGTCGACGGACCGCACGGCAAGTCCACCCGATCCGCGAAGGGGAAAGTGCTTCACCAGGTCGCGAGCCTCGACAAGAGGGCTTGCGGCGCTGCTCACGGTTCCGCCGCCCAGCAGTGCACCAGGTGGCCTGCGGCTGTTCGCGTTGCCGCCGGCTCCTCGCGGGCACAGGCGCTCTCCTGGCGGCGTGCGAGGGCATGGGGGCACCGCGGGTGAAAGCGGCATCCGGGTATAGACCGGGTGGGAGGCGGAATGGTGCCGGGGATGGACTCGAGATCACCACCGCCGGCCGTGCGCATCAGAGAACAGTCGATCAGGGCCTTCGTGTAGGGGTGCTGCGGTGCGCGCATGATCGTCGCGACAGGGCCTTCCTCGACGATGCCCCCGGCGTACATCACGACGACCCGGTCAGCCATGGCGGAAACGATGGAGAGGTCGTGGGTGATGAGGAGAATGGAAAGCGTCCTCTGTTTCTTCTCCTTCTCCAGAAGTCCGAGGATCTGTGCCTGGACCGTGACGTCGAGCGCCGTCGTGGGTTCATCGGCGATCAGGAGATCCGGATCGCTGGAAAGGGCCGCGGCAATCATGACCCGCTGCGCCATGCCACCCGACAGCTGGTGGGCAAAGGAACGGGCGCGCCGGTCGGCTTCCGGGATACCGACCTCCCGCAGGAGTTCGACGGCGCGTTCGAAGGCTTCGCCACGCGATGCCCGCCTGTGCAGGCGCAGGGCTTCACCGACCTGGCGGCCCACCCTGCAGCTGGGATCCAGCATGCTCGAGGGCTGCTGGAAGATCATGCCGACACGGTTGCCCCTGATGCGATTGAGAGCGTCAGGGGCGGCGCGGGTGATCTTCTGGCCGCAGATCGAGACCGAGCCTCGCGTCACCTTGAGCGGTGGCGGCAGGAGATCGATGAGAGAAAGCGCCGTCACGGTCTTTCCGGACCCGGATTCTCCGACGAGAGCGACCGTCTCGCCCCGGCGGATCTCGAGGTTGATCCCTCTTGCAACGGCGACGGCGTCGCCGATCGAAATGTCGAGATTCTCGACCTTCAGGCAGGGTGTGTCGCCCGGAGAGATCATGACTGACCTGCGCGAAGGCGGCGGGACCGGTCGGCGTCGATCTCCAGCCCCTGGCCCATCAGGGTGACGCTGAGTGCCGTGACCATGATGGCGATGCCCGGCGCAAACACGAGCAGGGGTTGACGAACGGCAAACTGCCGGGCGTCGGCCAGCATGGCGCCCCAGTCGGAATCGGGAGGCTGAACACCCAGGCCCAGATACGAGAGCGCGCCCACGGTGATCAGCTTGTGGCCGAAGCGCAGGAAGGTCATGGCGGAAATCGGACGCAGCGCATTGGGGATGACGTGGCGCAGGAGAATGAAGGTCCGCGTACATCCGAGCACCTCGGCCGCCGCGATGTAGTCCCGCGACGAAATGTCGAGGGCAATGCCGCGGGCGAGACGGGCGAAGGGTGTCCAGCCGACGAGTGTGAGAGCGAGAACGAGGGTACCGAACCCGGGGCCGATGATGGCGATCAGAAAGAGCGCGACGATGATTTCGGGAAAGGATATGAGGACATCGACGACACGCATCACGAACTCGTCGATGGCGCCTCCGACCCGCCCGCACCAGGCGCCGATGACCGTGCCGATCGTGACTGACAGGACCAGGGTGAGAGCAGCCACCACGACGGAGAACCGGCCCCCGTAGAGCAGGCGCGCCCACAGATCGCGGCCGAGCTGGTCATTGCCCAGCCAGTGGTCGCCGCCAGGCCCCTGGAGACGCATGGAGAGGTTCTGGGCCACCGGGTCATGCAGCGAAATGACCGGTGCGGCGATGAGCAACAGGGCGACGGTTGTGCCGCAAAGAAGACCGGCGATGAAAGTCCAGTGCTGGCGCATGGTCCAGCGGACAATCCGCGTGAGAAACGTCATCGCGCGTCCCCTGAAACGGTGACGGTGGGATTGAGAACGCCGTAGAGAACGTCGGCTGTCGTGTTGATGACGATGGCGAGGCCGACGATGCAGATGATGCTCCCCTGGAGCATCGGCATGTCGTTGTTGATCACCGCCGAGTAGATGAGGCGACCCATGCCAGGAATGGCAAAGATGACCTCGACGACGACCGAACCGCCGAGCAATCCGGCCAGCCACAGGGCGAAGACGGTCAGGACCGGCTGGATACCGTTTCTCAGGCCGTGCCGGACCAGGGCGCCTGCAAGACCGAGTCCCCGGCTCCTGGCTGCCAGGATGTAGTTCGCATGGAGGACGTCGATCATCGATGCCCGCATGACCTGCGAGAAGTAGGCAAGCGGTCGCAGGCAGAGCACGGCGGCGGGGAGAATCAGCGTTTCGAAACCGGACCAGCCGGCGGAAGGCAGCCAGCCGAGTTCGACGGCAAACAGAAGGACCAGCACCGGGGCCAGCCAGTACTCCGGGATCGAGACAAACCCCTGGGCGATGAAGGTGACTATGCCGTCGAAGCGGCGCCCCTGGTGCACGGCAGCCAGCGTGCCGACGGGCAGGGCAATGGCCAGTGCCAGAAAGAGGGCGCTCAATGCGAGGGTGGCCGACACGCCTATGGCTCGCAGGATCTGGTCCGCCACGGGAAGCCTGCTGGTAAAGGAAAGGCCGAGATCCCCCTGAAAGACACGGCCGAGCCACGTGAAGAACTGATGCAGCAGCGGCTGGTCGAGGCCGAGCTTGATACGCAACGCCTCGACCGCGGCACTGTCCATCGCCAGGTCTGCCACGCGCGAGCGGATGATGGCACGCGCGGGGTCCGTGTCACCGATCCAGGGAACCAGGAAGGCGAGGAAGGAAACGAGCGTCAGTGTTACGACTAGGACAATCGCTCGCTTGAGCAAAAACCGTTCCATGGTCCTGGCCGACAGGTTCAGCCCTCATGCTATCACGGCCCCGTGCCCTGTCACCCACCGCCCGACCATCGGGATCGAATGGGAGCCTTCCACGTCCGCCTCGTTCCGGCCCCTCGATCATTGGAGGGAAACCATACCCGGCGAGATTCGCGAGACTGGTATCGATATCAGTTGCAAGCCTCTTCGGTGCGAGCGTTCAGGCGATGATGTTGCAGTGTCGCCGGTTGTTCAGCGGCAGAAATGTAGTCACATAGTAGTCTTGAATGGAATGAGCCACCATGATACATATGCTGAGACAAGCGGACATCGGAGAGACTGCATGGAACTTGCTATCCGCGATGCGAAAGCGCGCCTGTCCGAATTGGTTGCTGCGGCCCGCAACGGAGAACGGGTTGTCATTACCAGACACGGACTTCCGGCCGTCGAATTGATACGTTGCGACCGACGCGGCGGGATTGACTTCGAGAAGCTGCAGGCGGCACGTCGACGGCTCGGCATCGAGGGCGATGGCGAAGGCTGGCCGGATGAATTCAATGATCCGGCCCTCAGCCGTCAGGTGCTGGGCCTTGAAGCCGACCAAGAGTGACGGTGATGCGCATTCTTCTCGATACATCCTACCTGTTTGACCTTATGGACAGGCCGGGATCGTTTCTGGAGTCCGAGTATCCAATCCTGGTTTCCCCAAGGACAGAGATCTTTGTCAGCGCGGTGTCGATTTGGGAAATGCGGCTCAAGTACGGTGTCCGCCATCGATTCGGGGCGCGCAAGAGCCGCTTCTCGCCAGAGGATGTGGTTGACGTGCTGGAAGACCAGGAGGTGACATTCCTGCCCATGACCATACGGCATGCCGCGCGGGCTCTCAGAACAGCGGTTGACCACAGGGACCCCTTCGACGAGTTGTTGCTGGTTCAGGCTCAGGAAGAAGGTCTGAAGCTGTTGACCGTGGATAGACGTCTTCTGGGCCATCCGCTTGCGGTTGCCGCAAGCGAGCTTGAGTAAGCCGCACTCGCTGCATTTGGCACGCACAGTTCCGGATAGAACCCGGCCACTCACTCAAGCCATGCAGCGACCTGACAGGGAGGTATGCAGATTGCCTCACCAGGCAGGGAGTGGTTCGCCGTCCCTATCGCGTCCCTGGTCGCCCGTGTCAGGTTTCGCCTGGGCCGATCAGAGTCTGAGCAAGCCGGGAAGGTGGGTGATGTCGGGGATTTCGTGGTAGCCGAAGAAGGGAACGGACGGTTCGTAACCGCGATTAACATAGACCTTGTTGACGATGCGCATGTGGTGACACGGCATCAGGTCGTAATAGAGGCTCGCCGAGACGTGCAGGATCTCGTGACGCTGGCAGCCGAGCTGGTCGAGCATGTATTCGAAGGCCGCGAAGCAGGGCTTGTAGCTCCTTGCTTGTTCCGCCGTGTAGACGGCATGGAAGGGGGCGCCGAGCTTGTCGACGTTGTGTCTGATCTGCTCGTCGTTGGCGTTCGAGAGAATGACGAGAGGATAGGCCTCGGCCGTCCGTGCCAGGGCCTCCGGCACGTCGGGATGCGGCCCCCAGGTGGGGACCGCGTCCACGATCGCATCGGCTGTTTCGCTGTCATACGCCATGTTCCAGAGATCACATGTCCGCCGGAATGACCCGGTGATCACCTGAGCATAGGGCTTGAAGGTCCCCAGCACCTCGTCACCACGAAAGGCCTCGAAGTCGTCCAGGAACCTGTCCATGTCGCTTTCATCCACACGGCCCGCCATCAACCCTGCGGTGACGGAGGACATCTGGAAGTCGGTCAATGTTCCGTAAAGATCGAAGGTGATGAACTTCGGTTTCAGGTGATCACCTGTCATGTCGGTCTGCTCCCTGGACTACGCTGCTGGTCAGTTGAGTGCCAGATCCCTGGTGAAGAGGTAATGACCATCGGGATGGACGGCGTAGTTGGCCACGTTTGAACGGTGTCCGTCGCTGCCCTGCTGATGGACAAGGAAGACGGTGACGGCTCGAGACTGGAGTTCGCGGGCGATATCCTTGTAGAGCGCATACCGTTCCGCTTCGCTTTCCGCACTGCTCGCCTCGTCGACCATGGCGTCGATATCCGGATCGCAGAAACGGGAGAGATTGTAGCCGCCTTCGCAGGTGTAGTCCGCCGTCAGAAAGCCGATGGGATCGGCTACGTCGGACAGGTACCCACGCGACAGAACCAGCATGTCAAACTCGCCGCTCAGGAGGTCCGGTTCAAGGGCGCCGTAGTTCGCGACCTTCAGTTCCACGTTGATGCCAATGGCGCCGAGTTGCGCCTGGATGACCGCGGCAAGATCGGGAAGCTCGGCGCGTTCGACATAGGCATAGAGAACGAGGTTGAGGGAATCCGCGTCGACACCGGATTCGGTGATGAGCGCCCGGGCGCGCTCCACGTCCTGGGACACCGCCATCGCGTCTTCGGGAGCCCAGGGGTCGTCGGGCCCGAAGGGGCCGACAGCCGGCTGGGCCGAGCCCTCGTAGATCGTCTGGGCGATGGCTGTCGCATCGATGGCGCTCTGGATGGCCTGACGCACGGCCATGTTGTCGAGCGGCGCCTTCTGGTTGTTGAGATAGAGACTGTTGGTGCGCGCCTGGGCGACAGTCTGGATCACGATGTCAGGTTCCGACTGCAATCCGAGAACCTCGGTCACGGGCAGGCGGGCCGAGATGTGTGCCTCGCCGGTCCGCAGTTGCGTTGCACGACCGCTGCCCTCCGGAATGAACCGCATCTCGCCGCTTTCGAGTTCGGCCGGTCCGCCCCAGTAGGCGTCGTGGCGTGTGAGCATCAGGGACTGCTGGGGAACGTGTTCGACGATGTCGAACGGTCCGATGCAGTGACCCACGGGGTCGACGGCGTCCCCGGCGAATGCCGCCGGCGCCAGGAATCCGGTGTTGGGCGACGACACGCGCATTGGTGTGAGAACGCTTGGATTGACCGACTCGATTCTCACGGTCATGTCATCGACCACAGAGACCGACGCGATACGCTTCGGTGCGAAGGCCCTTGGCGGTGCGGTTGCAGTCAGCATGCGGTTGAGGGACTCGGCTGCGACGGTGGCGTCGAATGGTGCTCCGTCGCTGAACGTCACACCCTGGCGGATCGTGAAATCCCACTCGGTGGGAGAATGCCGTGACCAGGATTCCGCGAGTGCCGGCTCCAGGGCGCCATCTGCAGTGCGCCGTGTGAGCGATTCGACGCATCCGGCACGGGCCAGAATGAATGCGTCGTCGGTTTCCATGGCCCAGCCGGCCTGCGGCGCAAAGGCGTCCGTGGCGACAAGATGAAGGTGCCCGTCCGCCTGGCCGGGACCCTGCGACAGTCCGAGAGACAGGAGTCCGGCGGCTCCCAGGATGGCAAGGTGGCCGGATACGGGACGTCGAATGATCATTGGAGTGTGCCCCTTTCCCCAGTTGTGAGTGATTGATTCGTGACCAGAGTGGGGGCCATTCAGCCGCCACCATGCACTGACTGTCAACATGCATTCTTCGGTTGGCATGGTTGCTGTCGGGTGATATGCCCTCGCCCGGACACCGATGCGGAGGCGACGTGACCGGCGCGACTCACAGCCACAGCCATTCCCACGGCCATTCCCACGGTATTGCGGATATCGAGAAGAACGGCCGCGTACTGGGGCTGGTGGCGCTGTTGATCGGCAGCTTCATGATCGCCGAGTTTGTCGGTGGTCTGCTGTCGGGGTCGCTGGCGTTGCTGGCGGATGCCGGGCACATGCTCTCGGATTTCGCCAGCCTGACCCTTGCCTGGTACGCCTTTCGCCTGTCGAAGTGCGCGCCGACGGCACGGATGACCTATGGCGCCGATCGCATGCAGATTCTGGTCGCCTTCGGCAACACGATGCTGATGGTCTTCCTGTGTGTCTGGATTGTCTCGGAAGCGGTCCGGCGGATCATCTCGCCGGGGGCGATCCTGAGCGAGATGATGCTGGTCATTGCCGCGATTGGCCTCGTCGTCAATGTCCTGGCCCTCATCATCATTTCCAGGGCCAACCGCGACAATCTGAACGTGCGTGGCGCCCGGCTCCACGTGATGGGTGATCTCCTTGGATCGGTGGCGGCCATCACCGCGGCCGTTATCATCATGACGACCGGGTGGACGATTGCCGATCCGCTTCTTTCCCTGGTCATTGTCGCCATCATCCTGAGGAACGCCTGGCCCGTGATGAGGGATTCCGCGCACATCCTTCTGGAGGGGTCTCCCGACCATCTTTCCGGCCAGGATGTCAGGGATGATCTCACCGGGCATATCGATGATGTCGTCGACATCCATCATCTCCACTTCTGGTCGATCACCCAAGCGCGTACTGTCGCCACCCTTCATGCAAGGGTGCGGGAATCCGCGGTGCCGCACGACGTGATCAGCCGCATCAAGGAACGGCTGCACGACGGGTTCGGTATCGAACACGCGACAGTCGAGATCGAGTACGACCACTGCGCCGATACTGCCCATCCGCAACGCTCACACGCGTGAGTCACGATTCTCGAGACCGGATATCAGACCAGAAGATACCCGCCGCGGTGCTCGAGCCCGTCAGGAGTGATGGCACACTGTCGTGAGAGCGTCCTTGCGGATGCGGGCGTCCCGTCGGTACGGGAGTATCCAGTCAGCAGGCGCAGGGATCACAGTGGCAGTCGTCGCAGGCGCAGTGCGGATTGCCACAGGCCCTGACGCCGAAGCCGCCGTCGCGGATGGCGCCATGGACTGCGGCAGCCGTCATGGTGCTATCGCCGGTGATGGAGGCCTTGCCGGTCTCATGATCGACTGCGGCTGAAGCGACTCCTGACTGGGACAGAACCATCGTTCTGACGGCATTCGAACAGCCCTCGCAGACCATGCCGGTGACGTCGAATTCAAGAGTTGTCATGGCGGAAATCCTCCAGTTGCGGGCGCCAGCCCCGCAGGATCAGTGAATTGCCGACGACGCTCACACTCGAAAGCGCCATGGCGAGGGCCGCCAACGACGGACTGAGATGTCCCAGTGCAGCCAGGGGCAGGCCGATGACATTGTAGATGAAGGCCCAGAAGAGATTCTGCCTTATCTTGCGCCACGTCCTTCGCGAGATGTCGATGGCGGCGGCCACCAGTCGGGGATCGGGACGCATGAGCGTGATGGCGGCCGTCTCCATGGCGACGTCCGTGCCGGATCCCATGGCCATGCCGACAGTGGCCCGGGCGAGGGCCGGCGCATCGTTGATGCCATCGCCCACCATGCCGACCTTCCTGCCGTCCTCCATGAGTTCGTCAATCAGGGCCACCTTGTCTTCCGGACGCACGCGGGCGCGGAACTCGTCGATCCCGGTGGCGGTGGCAACGCGCCGGGTGGCAGCCGCGGTGTCGCCCGAAGCAAGAAACGGCGTGATCCCCAGTCGCTTCAGGGCGTTAACGGCCTCGCCCGCACCGGGCCGCTTTTCATCGTCGACGTCAAACCGCGCCAGCCAGACGTCACCGTCCTCGCGGCGGGCGCCGAGCCACACTCCGCCTTCATCGTCCGAGTCGACCGGATCGGGTGCCGAGAAGGCGAGAGTCTCGAAGAGCCGACGGTTTCCCGCAAGGTACAGGGTGCCGTCCACGATGCCTTCCACACCCAGGGCCACCCGGCTGGAAAACTTCTGCACTTCCTGGAGAGGGAGCCGGCGCTCCTCGGCGGCCACGCGAAATGCCTCGGCGACCGGGTGTTCGCTTCCCTGCTGCAATGAAGCCATGATCGTCAGGATCGTGTTCTCATCGAGGTCGTCGGCGAACAGCCGGATGGTGCCCAGACGCGGCGTGCCGGACGTGAGTGTGCCGGTCTTGTCCAGCACCATGTGCGTCAGCCCGTGTGCCTGTTCGAGAGCCTCGACATCCTTGATGAGTATGCCCGCACGCGTTGCCGCACCGGAGCCGGTCATGATGGCGGTCGGCGTCGCCAGTCCCAGAGCGCACGGACATGCGATGACGAGGACCGATACCGCATTGATGACGGCGACCTCGATACCGGCGCCGGCAACAAGCCAGCCAAGCAAGGCGATGGCCGCGATGGTAACCACGACGGGCACAAATATCCCGCACACCCTGTCTGCCAGGCGTTGAACGGTCGGCTTGGCGGCCTGGGCATCCTCGACCAGGCGAATCATCCTCGCCAGGGTTGAATCGGCGCCGGTGGCCCGTGCCTCGATGGTCAACAGGCCATCGATGTTGAGTGATCCGGCGATCACCGGATCGCCCTCGCTGCGGGAAACGGGCATGCTTTCGCCGGTTATGAGCGATTCATCGACCTCCGCCATGCCACTGGTGACGATGCCGTCGGCAGCGACCTGCATGCCGGTGCGGCAGACAAGCCTGTCCCCCACCCTCACCTCCCGCAGGGGCTTCTCGCTCACCGTGCCGTCTTCAGCCTCGACGAGAGCGGTTCGGGGCCTGAGCGCCAGCAGCTCCCTGATGGCCTGTGCCGCACCGCGCCGTGCCCTCGCTTCCAGCTGCTTGCCGACGAGGACCAGGGTGATGATGATGGCCGACGCCTCGAAATAGAGCTGACCCGACGCCGCATCGCCCAGCGTCGCGTACTGGTACCAGCTGAAGAAGTAGGCGGCCGTGGTTCCCGTCACCACCAGGACCTCCATGTTCGCGCCGCCGCCACGCAGGGCATTGAGAGCGCCTCGATAGAACCGGGCGCCGATCACGAACTGCAGCGGGGTGGCGAGAAGGGCCTCGACGAGAGGAGGCATGGCCCAGCTGGTCGTCAGGAACTGGTGCGCCGCCATCTGCACGACAAATGGTGCGGAAAGCAGGATGGCTGCACTTATGGCCAGGTATTGCCCGAGATCACGGCGGTCCTCGGCTGGCTTGGCATCGCTGGAAGAAAGGACGCCACCGGCCTCCCTGGCGCGTGCCTCGAGACTCTCGTCGCTCACGGCAAGGGCGTAGCGCTCCACCTCGATCTGCGTGCGGTCACCGTCGATTGTCGCCGCCACGACACCGGGCGTTCCTTCGAGCGCTTCCCGAATCACACCGGCAACGGTCTCGTCCGCCGCTCCCGAAATGCGATAGGACCGGGTTTCCTTCCTCGCGTCGAAACCGGCCCGGCGCACCACCTGGACCACCGAGTCAAGGGAGGTTCCGTCATCGATATCGACAGTGGCCCGCTCCGTGGCCAGGTTGACGGCAGCGGTTGAGACCCCCGATGCCGCCGACAGCATCCTTTCCAGACGGGTCGAACAGGCGCTGCACGTCATGCCGTCGATGAGAAGCTGATAGCGGTGTGTCGCGGTTCCGGCAATCGACGGCGTTGTCATGGCGCCGCACCGGCATCGATGGCCCGATCGCGCCACGGCGACGGTGGCGCGTTGGTGTTCCGCAACCAGTGGGGGAGACGCTGGTTGTCGAAGAGACTGTCGAGGGTCTCACGCTCGCGCACCACCGCGGCTTCGCCTCCCCGCACCATCACCGTTGCCGGTCGCGGCACCCAGTTCAGCTGGTGAGAATCGGATTCGGCGTACATGCCGGCATCGAGAATGGCGATCGCATCGTCTCGGGACAGCGCGGGAAGCTCACAGTCCTCACCGAGGACGGACGGAATGCAGATCGGCCCGACGACGTCGGCGCGCCAGGCAAGTGGCTGGTGCATTGAGGAGGCGGCAATGACGAGGTTGCGGGTGCCTTCCTCGCCGGCGCCGATGAGCGGCATCAGGTTGGTGCTGGCGTCGACATTGACCCAGGTCATGCCGTTGTCGTGCTTGATGGAACCCACGCGCGACGCCAGGACACCGGCGTTGCCGGCGATGTATCGGCCGGGCTCCAGCCACAGGGCTGGCAGGGGTAGACCGGCACCGGAAAGCTCGCCCGCGAGTGCCCCGGCAGACGCGTTGGCGTAGTCCTCGATGTCGTGGGCATTGGGCCGCGTATCCTTCGATTCGGGATCACGCTTGCGAGCCCAGCCGCCGCCGATGTCGATCACCGACGGCGCAAACCCCGTCTCTCCGTGAAGGAGGACAGCCAGGCGCCCGACTTCGGCATCGAAGGCGGCGCGGTGGCCGAGATTGGCGGTCATGCGTCCAAGGTGGGCATGGTATCCGGTGAGTTCAAGTTCATCGATGGCGGCGATCCGGCGGATCATGCGGCTGGCCACAGGGGGTGTGACTCCCCATTTCCAGCGGGCAAGCTCCGGCCTCAGATCGCCCGAGAAGGACACGAGGTCGCTCTCGAATGCGGCGAAGGACTCAGGAATCACCTTCAACCTGATGTTGACCCGTGCCCGGCACCCGGCTGACCGCGCCACCCCGGCCAGGCGTTCGATCTCTTCCTCGTCGTCGAGATTGATGCACACACCGAGTTCCACGGCCCTGGCGAGTGCGGCGATGGTCTTGCTGGAGCCATTGAGGGCGATGAGCGCCGGATCGGCGCCGCCGGCAAAGGTCGCCTCGAGTTCGCCGCTGCCGAAACAGTCACCGCCGGCGCCTTCCTGGTGCAGCACCGCCCGCACGGCGAAGTTGGGATTGCACTTGATGGCGTACATGACGTTGACGGGCCCCGGCCAGGCGGTTTCGAACGCAGCGCGGATCCGCCGGTAGTTGGCGCGCAGGGTGGCGTCCGAGAGAACGAAGAGGGGAGACCCGAATCGCCGGAGCAGGTCGGTGACGCTAGCATCCTCGATGCGGAGCACGCCGTCGGTCGAGACCGAGAGGTGGTCACTCGGGGTCAGCACCCGGTCGAGCAGATCAGCAGTCGTTTCTTCAGTCACGCGGGCTCCCCTGCACGGGATGCGTCATCCCCCGGGACCTGTCGCCGGACCGGTGGTCCAGGCATCGGCAGCGAAGGCATTGTTGTAGAAGTCCCGCTGACGCCGGGCGCCGGCGATGGTGTTGTGCATGAGCATGGCGACCGTGACCGGACCGACGCCGCCTGGCACGGGCGTGATCCAGCCTGCCACCTCGCGGCAACTTTCGAGATCGCAGTCGCCGACGACACGGGATTTGCCATCTGGTTCTGTTACCGGGTTGATGCCGATATCGATGACGCAGGCGCCAGGCTTGATCATGTTGCCTGTCACGAGGCCAGGTCTGCCGA
>JAJEHK010000196.1 GCA_022823765.1 Alphaproteobacteria bacterium
GCCCCACAGCCGTGGCGTGGCCGTCGATTTGACACTCGAGACCGCCGCCGGCGTGCGCCTTGACATGGGCGGACCTGTGGACGAACTGACGGAGAACGCGCGTCACGATGCACCGGGCATCACGCCCGGACAGCGTGCCAACAGGCTCCTTCTTCTTGGCATCATGACGGCGGCAGGGTTCGACTGGTATAATGCCGAGTGGTGGCATTACCAGTTGTTCGATTCGCGCCGCTGGCCGGTGCTGTCGGACAGCGAGGCCGGAACCGGCATCATGACCTGACCGTTCCCGGCCGGTTGATCGTCTTGTGTGCGCAGGCATACTGGAGACTGCCATGCGATATGCACGGATACTCGCCCTGACAGGGATCATGTGGTGGGGCGCGATGGCATGCACCGGGGCCGTCGTGTCGCTGCCGGCGATGGCGGAGGAACCGCAATCTGCGGTGGTGGTCGTCTATCACCGGTTCGGCGAGGATGCCTATCCCTCGACCAGCGTCACCATTGAACAGTTCGAACAGCACCTGGCGATTCTCGAGGAGGGTGGATACCAGGTCCTGCCACTCGAGGAGATTGTCAGGGGCCTTGCCGGAGAACGCGAACTTCCGGACAGGACCGTGGCCATCACTGTCGACGACACCTACCGGTCCATCCTCACCGAGGCCATGCCGCGCCTGCTCGACCGGGGGTTCCCCTTCACCGTCTTCATCAACACCGATGCGGTGAACAACTCCCTGTCTTCGATCAGCTGGGATGATGTCCGGACCATGCACGAGGCCGGCGTCGCCATCGGTGCCCAGAGTGCGGGTCATGGCCACATGGCGTTCATGGATCGCGGCAGGGTCGAGGAAGACCTGGCGCGCATGACGTCGGATTTCATCAACCAACTGGGATTCGTGCCGACGCTGTTTGCTTATCCTTACGGGGAATTCAGTTCGGAACTGTCGGCCATGCTGCGCGATGTGGGATACGACGCCGCTTTCGGCCAGCACTCCGGCGTCGCCGTCGAGGGATCGAACCTGTTCGCCCTGCCGCGCTTTGCCCTCAACGAGCGCTTCGGCACACCGGAGAGATTCAGCACCATCGTCGAGGCGCTCCCCATGCCCGTCACGGGCTCCCTTCCGCTGGACATGATCATCCGCAGCGACAGTCCCAACCCACCCCACATCGGGTTTACGGTCGCCGACTACGTCGGCCCGCTCGACCGTCTTGCCTGCTTCCCGTCACACGGCGAGGCCGTGCTTGAGATTCTGGGTAGACGCGTCGAGGTGCGCCTCGACAGACCCTTCCCCCCGGGTCGCAATCGCATCAACTGTACCCTTCCGGCAACCGAGGGACGCTTCCGCTGGCTGGGTATTCCGTTTCTCGTTCCAGGCGGCGAGGAGTGAGCGGCCCTGCCGTTCAGGACACGCACGAGCAGGACTGCCAGGTGACATCAGCCTGAGCCCTGCTCCGGAGCCAAGGCAGGGATGGCCGGTTTCCTGTCCCGGGGATCAGGGAGGGGAACGCGGCGTTGTCGATCGAATATGGCCGGCAGGGAGCGGTCAGGCTGTATGGGCGGCGAGGCGCGCGGTATCGAAATCCGTCAGGCGGTTCTGGTCGATCACCGTGTGAACGTGGCTGATGTACTCCGGTTCCTCGGCATAGCGGTCGAGCATGGTGGCGAGGGCGTGACTGTCGAGTGGTTCTCCGCTCTCTCGCAGTCTGGCGCGCAGGTCGCGGAACGCCGCATAGGCGGGGTGGCGGTTGAGATTGCATACATAGGCAATCACAGCCGCCCTGAGATCGCGGAATGACCGGACCACATGGGTCTTGTCGGGATCGCGGTTGCGGGGCACGAGGCCCGCGCGGCTGTTCCAGGACTTCTGGCCGAAGACAGCATTGCCGTTACGGGCGAAGCGCGAGGTTCCCCAGCCCGATTCGATGGCCGACTGGGCCAGCGCCAGAGCAACCGGCACCACGTCGACCCGACGTAGAAGTTCACTGATGTCGCCACTCTCGACCCCGTAGAAGGAGGCCATGTAATCGAGCCAGGCCGCATCGCCCAGGGAAAGGCTGGCGCCACGCCTGATCACCTGATCGAGGTGCTCGAGACGGCGACGCTCGGCCAGGGTCTCCTCGTTGACCTTGAGGATCAGCGGCAACATGACCTTCAGGAAGATCCTCTTGCGTTCGGTGGCATTGTCGATGAGGTGCATGTCAGCCGGCATGCGATTCACCAGGACACGGGGGACGGAAATGGTCTGGAGACGGATCTCGTCGATTCTGAGGCCGGCCATCGACAGCGCCGTGTCGAGGAAGGCGGCGGCGCCATCGATGTCCTGCACGGCCGCAAGGGCGACCGGACGCTCGGACGGGAGTGGCACCGTCGTGGCCGCGCCCTCGGACTCGGCGACAGCATGGCTCGACGCCAGGAACGCCACGCACGCGCAGACTGTAGGGAAGAATCTCATGGATCCGCGGACCTTCGTGAAGGCGAAAGGAATGATGCAGGCCGACCCGGTGGGGCTAAAGAACCGGACGGACCTCCACGACATCGGGGATGTAGTGCTTCAGGAGGTTCTCGATGCCCATCTTGAGGGTCATTGTCGAGCTTGGACAACCGTGACAGGCGCCCTGCATGGCCAGCGAGACGACCCCGTTCCGGTACGAATGGAACACGATGTCACCGCCGTCCTGGGCAACGGCAGGCCTCACTCTGGTATCGAGAAGTTCCTTGATCTGCGCCACGACCTCGCTGTCGGCTTCATCGCCCGCCGGTTCGTCCATGCGGACGGACATGACGGGAGCACCGGTCACGAAGTGCTCCATGATGACCCCGAGAAGGACCGGCTTCATCATCTGCCAGTCGTTCTCCGGCGATCGTGTCACGGAGATGAAATCCCGGCCGAGAAACACGCCGGTCACCCCGGCAACGTCGAAGAGACGGCGAGCCAGCGGCGATATGTCGGCGGAACCGGAATCCGGAAAGTTTGCGGTTCCCGTGTCCATGACGGTCCTTCCGGGAAGGAACTTCATGGTCAGAGGATTGGGTGTGTCTTCTGTCTGGATGAACACGGTTCGAGCCCGTTTATTGTGTTCTCTTGCCCTGCATAGTGGCGATTTGCCCGCGGGATTTCAAGGCTGGAGGCTCAATCGTCACCATCCGCACCTCCCTGGTGCCCGGATTCGGCCGAGCGCCAGCGACCTGGCCGTCAGGTGATGTTGATGATGTCTTCGTCGGAGATGGTGCCCGGAATGATGACCAGCGGGATCGTAAGGCGACCGGCAAGGTGTCCAGCAAGCCAGGACACCAGCTTTCCGCGTCCTTCCGCGGGGTTCGAACCGACGCACAGGAGGTCGATCATCGGATCGTCATCGACGGCGCCCAGGATCTCGTCGCCGATGCGGCCTTCGCGCACCAGGAGTTCCGGCATCACGCCGGCCCAGGCGTTGACATCCTGCGCGAGCTCGTTGAGCAGCTCCTCGGCGGCCTCGAGCTGCTCCTCGCGCATCATGTGCTCGACACCGGACCACTGCCTGAAGTCCACCGGCTGCACGACGTGGAGAAGCGCGACTCTTCCATGGGTGTTCTTGGCCCGGCGGCAGGCATAGTGCACCGCCACCCGGCTCGGAGGGGAAGCATCGACGCAGACCAGGAACTTGACCTGTCCGGCGACATGTCCGGGCCGTCCGACGTCGTCTGGCGTTGTCTCGCTCATCTTGGTGCGGATTGTGTCACGATCAGGTCCGCCGGAACAGGAGGTTGCCGGCGAGGCCGGCGATGACGGCAGCGATGACGGCGGCAATGCCGTAGAACTCGGACTCGCGGTGGGCGAAGTTGTAGATCTCGGCGCCGAAGCCGGCCTTGGATATGATCAGTGGCGACGACTGCGCCGCCACGACATTGCCATTGCGTATCAGGAATGTGTCCGCGGCATAGGTGCCCACAGGTACGCCCGCCGGAAGGACGATGGTGGCGCGGAACAACCGGCCGCCGGCGAGGCTCACTGTGCTCGGTTCCATCGGGTATAGCCCTTCCGCCTGTTTCAGTTCGATCAGCGCTGCACGGAATTCCTCGCGCACGGATGGTTCCATGTCGGCAGGTTCGAGTCGCAACCCGTCAATGCCGATTTCCATGACCCGGCGCATGTCGGCATCGACAATCTCCCCGAGCGGTCGTGTCGACGCGAGGCCGTAGAAGCCGGGAACAGACTGGAAAACAGCTGACTGGGCATTGACCCAGATGCCGAAGACCGGCGCCTTCTTGCGGACCACCACCTCCTGGCGCGGCCCACGAACGACAACGACGATGTCGCCTTCGCTCTCGATCGCTCCGAACACAAGGATCTCGGTTCCGGCAAAGTCGGCGGTAATGCCGATGGCATGGTGTGACAGACCGGCCATGATCTCCTGGGCCGCCAATTTGCCGGTTCCGGCAAAGACCGCCGCCAGGAGCGCGAGGGCCACCAGGCGATTCAATGGAACCCCGTCGGAGACAGGGCGTAGAGACTGGCCGGTTCGGCCACCAGACGCCACAGCAGGGTCACGCAGACGCCCAGTACGACAAGAGCCAGAAGCCCGCGCAACTCCTCACCACGCAGTTCCGCCCCGACCCTGGTGCCGAACTGGGCGCCGAACACGGCTCCCAGTGTCAGGATGCCGGCCAGCATGACGTCAACGGTCTGCGTGCTTGTGGCGTGCAGGAAGGTCGCCGTGGCCGTCACGAAGGTGATCTGGAAGAGCGATGTGCCGATGACGACACCGACCGGCATGCCGAGCAGGTAGATCATGGCGGGCACCAGGAAAAAGCCACCGCCCACACCCATGATGGCGGCGAGAATGCCGATGACGAATCCGAGCATGATCGGCAGCACGGCGCTGATGTAGAGCCTGGATGTGCGGAAGCGCATCTTGAAGGGCAGCCCATGCCCCCAGTGATGCACATGGGCCTTGCGGCGAACGTTCGTGCCACCGCGCCGGCGCAGGATGGCGCGCAGCGATTCCACCATCATCAGCGTTCCGATGGAGCCCAGCATGACGACATAGGAGATCGAAATCACAAGGTCGATCTGACCGATCTGGCGCAGGATGCCGAACAGCCACACGCCGAAAATGGAACCGAGCACGCCACCGGCGATGAGGACGCCGCCCATCTTGAAGTCGACTTGGCGCCGCCGCCAGTGCGCCATGAAACCCGAGACGGACGCTGCCACCACCTGATTCACCTCGGACCCCACGGCCACCGGAGGCGGGACGCCGATGAAGATGAGCAGGGGAGTCATCAGAAATCCGCCGCCGACTCCGAACAGGCCCGACAGAAAGCCGACCGCACCACCCATGCCGAGCAGGAGAAAGATGTCCACGGACATCTCCGCAATCGGCAGGTAGATCTGGAACATGGCAGTGGTCGCTGGCTAGAGGCGTTTCATCCCTTGTGCGCCTGCCTGCTGCCGGAGACAAGGGATGCGGGCAAGAAAATGCCCGTTTGCCAGCGTTGCGCGCCGTGACGACACTCTAGCCATCGCCAGGCGGCGGATTCGCGAGAACCTCGCGCTTCCCGACGTGATTGGCAGCACTGACCACACCGTTCTTCTCCATCTGTTCGATGATCGAGGCGGCGCGGTTGTACCCGATCTGCAGGTGGCGCTGGATGAAACTGGTTGATGCCTTCTGTTCCGTCGTCACGATGAAGACGGCGCGGTCGTAGAGTGCCCGGTTCTTGTCTGAAGCTCCGCCAGCCGCCATGTCCGGCAGGGTATCAGTGGCCTCCAGGGGTTCTTCCGTGACGGCTTCAAGGTAATCGGGCGTGCCTTGCGTGTGCAGGTAGGCGACAACCTCGCGCACCTCCTCATCGCTGACGAAGGGTCCGTGAATGCGAGTCAGCCGGCCTCCGCCGCGCAGGAACAGCATGTCGCCCTTGCCGAGCAATTGCTCGGCGCCCTGGTCACCGATGATCGTGCGGCTGTCTATCTTGGAGGTGACGTTGAACGACACCCGGCAAGGGAAGTTGGCCTTGATGGTGCCTGTGATGACATCCACGGAAGGCCGCTGGGTGGCCATGATGAGGTGGATGCCGGCGGCCCGCGCCATCTGCGACAGGCGCTGGATGGCGCCCTCGATGTCGCGGCCCGCCACCAGCATGAGATCCGCCATCTCGTCCACCACGACAACGATGAAGGGCAGGGGCTTGTCGGCGATGACCTCCTCCTCGAAACACGGATCACCGGTTCTGGCATCGAATCCGGTTTGCACGGTCCGTGTCAGGGCCGTGCCTTCCGCGAGCGCCGCGGCGACCCGGGCATTGAAGCCCTCGATGTTGCGCACCCCGATCTTCTGCATGCCCCGGTAGCGCCTTTCCATTTCGCCGACCACCCACTTCAGGGCCATGACCGCCTTGTGCGGTTCGGTCACCACCGGTGCGAGAAGGTGCGGAATGTCGTCGTAGACCGAGAGTTCCAGCATCTTCGGATCGATCAGGATGAGTCGGCACTCGTCCGGTGAAAGCCTGTAGAGAAGGGACAGGATCATGGCATTGACCGCCACCGACTTTCCGGACCCGGTAGTGCCGGCCACCAGAAGGTGAGGCATGTTGGCAAGATCCTCGATCACCGGGGTGCCTGAAATCTGCTTGCCCAGTGCGATCGGCAACCTTACGTCCTTCCTGGCGAAGTCACGGGTTTCCAGGAGTTCGCGCAGAACCACCATCTCGCGATCGTCGTTGGGAAGTTCGATGCCGAGTACGGTGCGTCCGGGAACCACGGCCACGCGGGCCGACACCGCAGACATGTTCCGTGCGATGTCGTCGGCCAGGCCTATGATGCGGCTGGCGCGTATGCCGGCATCGGGTTCGAGTTCGTAGAGTGTCACCACCGGGCCGGTGCGCACATCTTCGATGTGACCGCGGATACCGAAGTCAGAGAGCACCTCTTCAAGCATTCGCGCCTTCTCGACCAGTGCGTTCCTGTTGATCTCGCGTCGCCTGGAGGAATCAACATTGACCAGGAGTTCGCGGGGAGGAAGCTGAAAGGTCCCGTCATGGCGCGGGACCCGGCGCGGCGTTGGCCGCCGGCTGCCGGCGGACTTGCGGCGATCGGCCGTTCCGGAAGACTTCTTGCGGGATTTCTTCTGGCTCGGGCGCTGTGACAGTTCTCCCTTGGGTATCGGGAACTCGGGCATCGCATCACCGTGGGTTGCCGACTCGCTCCTGCCGGCGCGCCACAGCGCGACACGGCTTTTCAGGCTCATCAGACCGCGCGCCGCGGCACGGCACAATCGCCAGCCCAGCCGGACATCGGCCCAGGGAACCGCGGCAGCGAACACCAGGGTGGCCAGTGCCGGCGCATGGAGAGCCAGGGCATAGCCCTCAACCATGGCGAGGGAGATTCCAAGCGTCTGTGCGGCCCAGGTCACCATCAGGGTGCCGCCAATTCCGCCCGCACCGGCAGTGAACCACTCGCTCATCGGCGTTGCCGCGAGAGCCGGCATCCAGATGAGTGTCGCCGCCACAATTGCGAGGGCGCGCCAGAAAGGAAGGGTGAGCCGGTGACGAAAGATAAGGGAACGTCCCCATGCGAGCAGCACGACCGCCGGCAGGAGTCCGGCAATGCCGGTGAACGTGAGGATGGCTTCGGCCATGGTGGCGCCCGTGGCGCCGGCAAGGTTGAGCACAGATCCGCCCGTCACGTAATTCAGCGATGGATCCGTAGCCTCGAACGTGACAAGAGCCAGGATGAACCAGCCGGCAACAGCGAGGCAGGCGATGCCGAGGGCCTCCATCAGTCGCCGGTTCATCCACGCCAGTGCTGTCGCCGGAAGAAGGTTGGGAAAGGGCGATACCGGTCGCGTGGCCATGACTCAGTTCCCTTCTGCCAGTGTTTCCGCAAGACGGGTCAGACCTTCCCTGGTGGAATCGTGATCGCCGACCAGCGCCACCCTGATGTAGGGAAGGGCTTCATTGGTGCCATCGTTCCTGTCCTCGGCAAGGAAAGCGCCGGGGAGAACCTTGACGGCCGCTTCGGCCCACAGCTTTCTTGCGGCCTCGATACCGTTGCCGACATCCAGCCACAGGAAGAAGCCTCCAGGCGGCCTGAAGAACCCGAAGCGGTTGCCGAGAACGGCCTCGGCCATGTCGACTTTCTCCCGGTAGAGTCGGCGGTTCTCCTCGACGTGCTCCTCGTCGGACCACAGCACCTCGGCGGTTGTCAAGACAGCCATCGGGCTTGCCGCCGCTGCATACCTGCGCAAGCGCATGTAGGCCGCGAGGAAATCAGGATCACCGGCCACGAATCCATGGCGCAGACCGGGAACGCTGGAGCGCTTGGACAGTGAATGGAAGCATACGACATGCGACAGATCATCATCTTCGGCACAGACCTGCATGACGCCGTGCGGTGGCGCACGATCCCAGATTTCCGTGTAGCACTCGTCTGCGACAAGCAGGAAATCATGCCGCCTTGCAAGGGCGACAGCCCGCCGGAGATAGGCGGCGTCGGCCACCGCGCCCTGTGGATTGGCAGGTGAACAAAGGTAGAAGATGGCGGTCCTGTCGAGAACATCATCGGTGAGACTGTCGAGATCCGGCAGAAAGCCGGTCCGAGAGGTGCAGGACATGAAGACCGGCTGTGCCCCGGCAGCCACGGCGCCTGCCTTGTAGGGTGGGTAGAAGGGATTGGGCATCAGCGCCAGCGGTGTACCCTTCGCCCGTGTCGTCGGCACAGCCGCGAGGGCAATCATGAAGAGGCCTTCCCTGGTTCCCTGGACCGGGATGATGCTCCGGTCGGGGTCGATGAAGCCATCGGGAAGACCGTAGCGCCGGGAGAGCCAGGCGGCCATGGTATGCCTCAGACCCGGCGTGCCATCCACCGGGGGATACCTGCCGTAATCCGCGAAGGAATCGGACAGTGGCTGGCGCGCGATCTCCGGCACACCGTGGCGCGGTTCGCCAATCCACATCGCGATCGCCTCGCTGTTGCCGTCGGGCAACGGAATGTCCTTGATGAGCGCGTTCATGCGCCGGAAAGGGTATTCCTGCAGGGATTCAAGTCTGTCGCTGATCATGCTGTCATTCCCAGGACGGCCGGGAGTGTTGCACACTTCAACCCCGTTTAGCAAAATATTCATTGTTGATGGTCTGTTAAACGGTATTCCTCCCGGTCTTGGTCAACTTTCGCGCTGGCGTGCCAGGGATTCCCTGCGAGCGACATAGAGACCGGCAAGGACGATGATGATGGCGCCGGACCACGTCCATGTGTCCGGAAACTCGCGCCAGAAGACCCAGCCGTAGAACGTGGCGCCGACGATTTCCGTGTAGATGAATGGCGCCAGCAGCGAGGCCGGCGCCAGGGAATAGGCCCTGATGACGAGACCGTTGCTGCTCGACGAGAGCAGGGCAATCACCACGAGCGCCGGCCACTGCCAGCCAACGGGCGATTGCCAGTACCAAGGACTCATCGCCGCAAGCACGCCCAGGGTCACCAGGGATGACCATAACATCATGTTTGCAGTGGTGTTTCTCACCGAAATCTTGCGGGTGATGACGACATAGACCGACCAGAACACGACCGCCAGCACCGGCCAGACGGCGCCCACTCCCATCAATCCCGAACCGGGGCGCACGATGATGAGACCGCCGACGAGGCCAACGGCGCAGGCGGCCCAGCGATGCCATCCGGCGCGCTCGCCGAGAAACACGTGGGCCATGGCCGTAATCACCAGGGGACCGATGAAGAGAATGGCGATGAGATCGGCGAACTGGAGGACCCTGAGGCCACTGTAGAACGTGTACCCCATGGCGAACTGACAGGCAGAACGGGCGATCTGCCAACCCGGATCGGCCGTCCGGATGAGGCGCAGCGGATTGGGCTGGCGCGACACCAGCAGCGCCATGACCACGAGGCCGCAGGCCTGGAACACCATGATCTGGAAAATCGGCAGATCCTGGATGGTCCACTTCGCTATGGCGTCGGAGGTGTTGACCAGCAACAGCGACAGCAGCATCAGAATGATGCCGGCGGCGTGTGGATGAAATCGGGTCACGAAGGCTGCTGTGTCATTCCTGCGGCCTCGACGGCGCAGGCGAGACGCAGCAGGGCCTCCTCCCTGCCGGGCCGTTGCATCAGCATCAGGCCTGCAGGCATGCCGGACGCGTCTGTCCCGCATGGCAGGGTGATGGCGCAGACCTTCAGGAGATTGCCTGGTGTGGTGTTCCCCAGCATGGAGGCGTTCGCATCTGTGTACACCTTCTCGTCCTTGAGGAGATCGGCAATCTTCGGAGCACTGATACGCACAGTGGGGGCGACCAGGGCATCGCAGCCGGCCATTCTTCGATGGAGCCTGTCGGCCAGGCAGTCGAGTTCGCGCAGGATCTTCAGAACCTCGTGTCCGGCCTGGGCCTTGCCGGAGAGGAACCGGGGCAGCATGAAGGGAAAGATCTGGTCCGGCATGTCGCTCACCACACCGGACCAGCACGACCAGGCATCCGTCGTGATCAGCCGTCCGGCGACTTTCATCGCTTCCGCGAACTCGTCGACATCCTGCCATTCGACGCTTGCGCCAGCGGCCTCGAGACGGGAGAGCGCCTCGCGGCAGGAGCGATCAATTCCCTCATCGATACCGCGCCACATCGGCGAGTCGACCGCGATGAGGCGCTTGCCCCTGATCCGGGCGCCGTCAAGGTCAGCCATTGGCCTGCCCGAAAGGACGGACCACATGGCCGCGGCATCGGCCACGTCCCCGGCAAGCGGTCCGATGGTGTCGAACAGCGATGCCAGGGGCATCACGCCATGCATGGGTAGCGCGCCTATGGTGGTCTTGAGACCGACCACGCCATTCAAGGCTGCGGGAATGCGCACCGACCCTCCGGTATCGCTGCCGATCGCGATCGGGCCCAGCCTGCGGGCAACGGCGACGCCGGCACCGGACGACGAACCTCCGGGAATTCGGTCGACAGTCGCGTCTCGGGCATTGGCCGGTGTTCCATGAGTCGTGTTGATGCCGAGTCCGGAGAAGGCGAATTCCGTCATGTTGGTCTTGCCAAGGAAGACAGTGCCTGCCTGGGTGGCGCGCTGAAGCAGGTCGCCGTCGCGCTCGGGTACTCGGCCCGCGAGAGCCCGCGCTGCCATCGTCGTCTCGACACCGGCAACATCCACGAGGTCCTTCCAGGACACGGGCACGCCGTCGAGAGGTCCCCGCCGCAGACCCTGGCGCTGGCGATGACGGGCGGATTCAGCCTCCGCGCGGGTGCGATCCTCGGCAAGGCGGATGAAGATCCGGCCATCGGCATCGAGTGTCGCGATGCGTTCGAGAAAGTGCTCGGCCAGATCCACGGGGTCGATCGCGCCAGAGGCAATCTCTCCGCCAAGCTGCAGCGCCGTCATGTCGTGCCATTTCATCGCCCCGGCTCCCCTTGACGGGATGTCTCCGGTTGCTTGCTACCATTGTCGCGCAGGTGCTGCCAGTGATGACGTCGCAGCGGATGTGATGTTGAATGGAGCCATGGAATCGCGTTTCGACATCTGTGTTGTCGGTGGGGGCATGAGCGGCATGACGGCCGCCCTTGCCCTGGCTCAGGCCGGCTTCGAAGTGGCCCTGGTCGAGAGGATTCCCCGCCGGACCATTCTTGAGGGATCGTTCGACGGACGCGTGTCCTCCATATCCTGGGGTTCGAAACTGGTTCTTGAACGGCTGGATGCATGGCAGGACGTCGTTCCCCATGCCCAGCCCATCCTTGATATCCGAGTCTCGGATCGGCAGTCGCCTTTCTTCCTTCACTACGACCATCGGGACCTCGGTGACCATCCCATGGGATGGATCATGGAGAACCGGGTCCTCCGACAGGCCCTCGACAGCGCGGTCGGGCGCGCCGGGAGGGTGCACCCGGTATGTGCCGGGGTTGTCGCCATGGAATGCGACGATGCGAGTGCGACCCTGGACCTTGATGACGATTCCAGACTGCGCTGCAATCTTGTCGTTGCCTGCGACGGCGCCGGTTCGCCATTGCGCACCATGGCCGGAATTGATGCCTGGCGGCACGACTACCGGCAGACTGCCATCATCACCACGGTACGCCACACAAGGCCACATGATGGTATCGCCCACGAGCGTTTCCTTGCCGGCGGCCCCTTCGCCATCCTGCCCCTGCCGGGGGATCGCTCTTCCATCGTGTGGACAGAGGACGAGGATGTTGCCAGGCGGGTCCTCGAACTCGACCACAGCACGTTCGCAGAGGAGCTGGCGTGGCGGTTCGGTGATTTTCTGGGACCACTGGACGTGACCGGACCGGTCCTTGACCATCATCTTTCCCTGGCGGTCGCCAACCGTTTGACCGGCAACCGGTTGGCCCTGGTGGGCGATGCCGCCCATGCCATTCATCCCATTGCCGGCCAGGGGTTCAATCTGGGCATCCGCGATGCGGCAGTGCTCGCCGAGGTTCTGGCCGACATGGCGCGTCTCGGGCTTGGTCCGGGCTCGGGCGCTGCCCTGGCGGCCTACGCCCGCCGGCGCCGTGTCGATACGTGGATGCTGGTCAGCATGACCCACGGTCTCAACCGCCTCTTTGCCATGCGCTCGCCTCCGGTGGCGCTGGCCCGAGGCCTTGGTCTCGCCCTCGTCGGATCCATGAAACCCGTCAAGCGCCTGCTCATGAAGGATGCCATGGGAGTGGCCGGGCGGCTGCCGCGACTGATGACCGGGGAGAGGCTGTAGCCACGGCCGATTCAGGAGCGGCCCTGTTCCTCCTTCAGGGTGCTCAGCACCAGCCAGCCCGCTGCCAGCAGGACAACAATGACAGCCATGCCAAGGCGCTGGCTCGACGTTGCATAGGCAATCACGCCGACGAGAAGCGGACCGGCAAAGCTGGTGATCTTGCCGGAGAGCGCGAACAGGCCGAACATTTCGCCGGTCATGTGCGACGGGGCGAGGCGGGCCATGAGTGATCGGCTTGCCGACTGCACCGGACCGATGAACACGCCGAGCAGGCCGCCGAGTATCCAGAACCAGAGCGTCGATTCGATGATCAGCATGACGACACTGAACACGATAAGGGCGGCGAGCGTGACAAGCAGGGTCCGCCGCGCTCCGATCCGGTCGTCCACCCATCCGAAGACCGCGGCTCCTGCACACGCCGTGATGTTGAGCAGGATGGCAAACAGCAACACCGATTCCTCGTCCATGGCGAAGGTGGTGGCGGCATAGACGCCCCCCAGGGCGAAGAGCGTGTTGAGGCCGTCGACATAGAGCAGGCGGGCGATGAGGAACCTGATGATCGTGCGGTGCTGGCGAAACTCCCTCAGCGTGTCCACGAGCTGTTTGATGCCGACGCGCACAGCCTCTGCCGGAGCCCGTCCGGTGCCCGGCCGGTCTGGCGTGAACAGGAAGAACGGCCAGCTGAAGATGACGAACCAGAGCGCCGTGACCACGGCGACGAAACGGATGTGCTCCGACTCGTCGCGTTCCAGACCGAAGGGGAGCGGATCGGCCAGAACGAAAAACCCGAGGACCAGGACGAGGCAGCCGATTCCCCCCGCGTATCCCAGGCCCCAGGCCCATCCCGACAGGCGGCCGAAGCGGGAGGGTTCGACGAGATCCGGCAGCATCGCGTTGTAGAAGACGATCGATGTCTCGAAGGCGACGTTGACAAGGGCGACGAGGACCAGGGCCGGAATGATCCAGCGCGCTTCGGGGGCGCAGAACCAGAGCGCAGCCGTCGCCGCAACCATGATGAGACTGAAGCCCAGAACCCATGGCTTGCGCCGGCCGCCGGCATCCGCGATGGCGCCGGTCACCGGCGCCAGGATGGCGATGACGAGCGCCGATACCGCGATACCCCAGCTCCACAGGGCAAGCCCCTCCGCCTCGCTGCCGGCAATGGCGCGGGCAAAGTAGGGAGCAAAGATGAACGTGATGACGATGGTGGGCGTGGGAGAGTTCGCCCAGTCGAAGAGGCACCACGAGACAAGCCCCCTGGTTCCGGCAGGGCGGGAGGTCCCGGTCGTTACCATGACGCGTGGAGCTTGGCGGAACGGCATCCCGCCAGCCAGTCCTGCCGGTTGATCGCGTAAAGCACCTGGGGTCCCTGGTAGGCAACGACATCCCTGTCGTACGCAAACCCGAGTCTCGACATCAGGCGCCTCGAGGAGAGGTTGTGGGGGCTCGTGATGGCCTGGATGCTGCGTGTGCCCAGATCCATGAAGGCATGCTCGAGAACCCGTGCGGTGGCCTCGGCGGCATGGCCCTTGCCGGCGGCCCGGCGGGCAATGGCCCAGCCCGCCTCCAGCTTCTCGGCTGGATTGACGTCATCGCCGATGTCGATGACAAATCCCGTGTAGCCCAAGATGGGTGCATTGCTCCGGTCCCTTTCCAGCACGCCCCACATGCCGGCGCCATGGTGTTCGAAGGCCCACAGGGACCGTTCGAGGTAGTACCGGGAGAGGTCGCCGGGATCATTGGAACGTCCCGGAATGTCCATGAGGTCCCACATGTGCTCCTGATCGGCAAACAGGTTCTCGAGCGCCGGGAGGTCATCCCTCTCGAGGGGGCGCAACACGAGTCTCCTTGTGGCAAGAACTGTCACACGCCTGTCACCTCGACCGTTCATATGACACTGTGCCGGTGCACCATTCTCCGGACAACCCCTGAGCCTTGGCAAGCGAAGGGCATGGTGGCAGGAATCAACTCATGCCGGATGCGAAGGAACCGATGACGATCCCGCTGATCCCCGGGCTTTCTTCGCTGGCCGGACGTTATGACGGGTTGCTCGTGGACCTGTGGGGGTGCCTGCACAACGGTGTCGATGCTCATGGCCCTGCTGTCGATGCACTGGTGGCGTTCCGCCGCCTTGGCGGCCGTGTCGTGCTGCTGTCCAACGCGCCACGCACGCCGAAGGCCGTTGCCCGGCAACTGGAGGGAATGGGCGTTCCCGACTGCGCCTGGGACGGAATCATGACAGCCGGCCTGGCGACGCGCCTGGCCGTCGAGGAAGGCGAGGACCCCTGGTATGCGGCGCTGGGTTCCAGGTTCTGGCACCTGGGAACGGAACGCGATGCCTGCCTCCTTGATGGTCTCGCCCGCGAGCGATGCGCCAGCGTCGACGACGCGGACTTCGTGCTGTGCTGCGGCATCCGTCGCCCGGGCGAGACCCTTGACGACATCATGCCCGAACTCGAGCCGGCGCTGGAACGCGGCCTGCCGATGCTGTCGGCAAATCCGGACAGGTTCGTGCTGCGAGGCGAGGTGCGCGAGATCTGCGCCGGCACCATCGCCGATGCCTATGTGGCCCGCGGCGGATCCATGCGCCAGGAGGGAAAACCTTTCCCGTCGGTCTACCGGAGGTGTCTTGACATGCTGGCGGGTGCGCTCCCGGAACGCGTCCTCGCCGTGGGCGACGGCATCGGGACGGACATTGTCGGGGCACGCGACAGCGGCATCGATGCGGTATGGATCACAGGCGGCCTGCCGGCTCACTTCTGGGGCATTGCACCCGAGCGGGTCCCGCCGCGGAACCTGGTCGACGACGCCTGCCGGCACCATGGCGTCACGCCGGCGGGCATCATGCCCATGCTGGCCTGGTAGCAGGAGAGATCACCGGTACACGGTGCGCCGAGCACGAATACGCCGGGGCCTGTTTGTTCCTCATCGATGGTCCCGGCTCACGCGAACTTCCCCCCGAGACGCGGGAGCGCAGCATGGGTGTCCATGCCGATGACATCCACGCGTTGACGCCATCGGCGCATGGTCGCACGATGGTGCCGTCCGCGTATCGCTCGCCCACTGCCAGGGCTGCGGGACGTCGACCGTCTGATCGATGCCCCGGACCAATTCGCCTGGAAGTGAGTGGCCGAAACCAAAGCCAGACAGACGAAGTCAACGAGGAGGAGTTACCATGAAGAGAATACGGACGATCCTGGCGGCGGTACTCGCCGTCGTTGCATTCGGCGTGGTCAACGTCGCCACGGCCGAGACGCTGCGCGTCGGAATGGAATGCACCTATGCACCGTTCAATTTCAAGAATGCCGATGGTGAACTCATGGGCTATGACGTCGACGTTGCCAAGGGTGTCGCCGGCCTTATCGGCGCTGATCTGGAATTTGTCTGCCAGCAATGGGACGGCATGATCCCGGCTCTCCTAGCCAACAAGTTCGATTTGATCATCGCGTCCATGTCGATCACCGAAAAACGCATGGAGAAAATGGACTTCTCTGACACGTACCGCATTTCGGTCGGCCGTCTGGTGGGCAGAAAGGATGCCGGTTGGGAACTGTTCGACGATGCGGGTAATCCGATCCCCGAGAACTTCGCCGGCCTCAAGGTGGGCCTTGAACGGGCAACGACCTATTCCGACTGGTTCGAAAACGAACTTCCGGAAGCTGAGGTGGTTCTCTATGATTCGAACGAGGCGCTGTATCTCGATCTGGTGAACGGCCGAACCGACATGATCATGACCAACCCCATGAAGGCCTACCTCAGATTTCTCAGCAAGGAGGACGGCGGAGGTTTCGAGTTTGTCAGCCCGCAGATCGATGAGAAGAAGTATTTCGGCATTGGTGTCGGCATTGGGCTTCGCAAGGGCAATGACGAATTGAAGGCCCGTCTGAATGCCGCCATCAAGACGCTGACCGATGACGGATCGCTGGAGAAATACGCTCTGCAGTACTTCCCCTTCGCCATCCACTGATCAAGCGCAGCATTCGCAGTTCAGATCAGACGTAGTGTCCGCGATGGGTGTCTCAGTTGACTCCCATCGCGGCATTTTCTGATGATTTGGCATCCCCTCACGATGATGTGCTGTCTCGCCAAATGGGATGAGTGGTCGTGGACGCACTAGATGGCTGGTGGGATGATTATTTCTGGGGATCTGTAGTTGTCGCCGAAGTTTTTGTTGTAGCACTGATCCTGACGATCCTGTTTGGATTGATTGGCGCGGCCGCGAAACTGTCGGGAAATCGCGCCGCCAAGGCGATTGCCAGTGGCTATACGGTCGTCTTTCGCGGCACACCGGAAATTCTGGTCCTCTTGCTGATTTACTTCGGTTCCGCCATCACCCTGACAGCTATCGCCCAGATCTTCGATCCCGAGATCAAGTTCGTCGATCTTCCGCCATTTTGGGCTGGTTCGTTTGCCATTGCACTGATCGTCGGTTCCTACGCGACGGAAACCTTCCGCGGCGCCTTCCTCGGTGTCGCGCCGGGGCAGGTCGAAGCTGCCCGGGCACTCGGTCTCTCGAAGCTGCAAACATTCGTCCATGTGCGTATTCCGGCGATGTGGCGTCTGGCTCTGCCGCCCTTCGGCAATCACATGCTCTCACTGATCAAGGACACCGCGCTGATTGCCATCATCGGCCTGGAAGAGACGCTGTTTGTCGCTGCGCAGGCGATTGGTACCACGAACAAGCCGTTTACCATGTACATTGTAGTCGGCGCGATATACCTCGGATTTTCAACAATTATTACCCTGGCCGTCATGGCGCTGGAAAAGTATGCCAATCGGCATTTGGAGATCGCGCGATGAGCTTCGACATGGCGCTGATCCTGGACAGCATTCCGAAGATGCTCATGGGAATTGGGCTGACGCTTCAGTTGCTGTTCCTGTCGGCGGCATTGGGCCTGGCCCTCGCTATCATCCTGTTGTTGATGCGAATCAGCGGCCGCTGGTATCTCGCAGCACCCACAATGGCCTACATCTACATCTTTCGTGGCACTCCCATACTGGTGCAGATTTTCATCATCTACTACGGTCTGCCTCAGCTGGAGTTCGTGCGCGACAGCATTTTCTGGCCGATTTTAAGAGAACCGTTCGGCTGTGCGATTCTTGCCTTGACACTGAATACCGCCGCCTACGTGTCGGAAATCCTGCGTGGCGGCGTTCTGGGCGTGGATCGTGGTCTGAAAGAGGCAGGTGCGGCACTCGGGCTTCGCGCGCCGCACAGATTCATCTACATCACGACCCCGATCGCCATTCGCCTGGCTCTTCCGGCGTACAGCAATGATGTCATCAGCCTGATGAAGAGCACGGCTCTCGCCAGCACAATCACGCTCCTGGACATGACGGGAATCGCGCGAACCATCGTGGCCGAAACCTACGCACCATATGAGATTTTCATCTCGCTTATGGCCATCTACCTGATCCTGACGTGGATGATTCAGAGAAGTTTCGGCTGGGTGGAGAAGCGCATGAGCCGGCACGTGAGAGAAGAGGTTTGACATGGACTCCAGCAACCCGGTTGACATCATTCACCTTGAGAACGTCAACAAGTTCTTCGGCACGTTTCAGGCGCTGAAGAACATCAATTTGACGGTCAGGAAGGGAGAACGCGTCGTCGTTTGCGGTCCGTCCGGGTCATGCAAGTCGACCCTGATCCGGTGCATCAACCGGCTCGAGGAACACAATAGCGGCACGATCACCGTTAACGGACACGAACTGACCGATGACGTGAAGAACATAGATGCCGTACGTCGCGAAGTCGGCATGGTGTTTCAGGATTTCAACCTGTTTCCCCATATGACGGTCGTCAAGAATCTCATGCTGGCGCCCAAACTGGTGCGCAAGGCCTCAAGGTCGGAGGCCTATGAAACGGCCATGCGCTACCTGGAAAGGGTCAAGATCCCGGAGCAGGCCGACAAGTATCCCAGCCAGCTGTCCGGCGGCCAGCAGCAACGTGTCGCGATTGCCCGCGCATTGTGCATGAACCCCATGGTCATGCTGTTCGACGAACCGACCTCGGCGCTCGATCCGGAGATGATCGCCGAAGTTCTCGATGTCATGACGGATTTGGCACGCGAGGGCATGACCATGATCTGCGTCACCCACGAGATGGGGTTTGCCCGCTCGGTGGCCGACAACGTGGTCTTCATGGATGAAGGCGAGATCGTTGAGATGAATCCGCCCAGGGAGTTCTTCGACAACCCGAAGAGCGAACGCACCCGGCTGTTCCTCAGCCAGGTCCTGTCATACTGAGGCCGGCGACGTGGACCAGACCCTTATCGATGAGCTTGCCGGATTTGCCGGCCGGCTGGCCGATGCGAGCGGCCCGATCATCCGCAGGGCGCATCAAGGCGGCTTCTCCAGCGAGGCGAAGGCCGATGGCAGCCCGGTTACCAATGTCGATCGTGCCGTCGAGGACCGGCTGCGCGCGATGATCGCTGCGTCCTATCCGGACCACGGGATCGTCGGCGAGGAACGCGGCGCCACGGCGGCCAGCGATGGCCCGGTCTGGGTCATCGACCCGATCGACGGCACGCTGCCCTTCCTCGCCGGCATTCCGGTGTTCGGCACGCTGATTGCACTGGTGGAGGATGGCGTGCCGCTGATCGGCATCATCGACATGCCGGTGACCGCCGAACGTTGGCTCGGCTGCCGGGCACGTCCGACGACACGCAATGGCACGGCCGTCAGGGTGCGTCCTTGCGGCAGTCTCGCCGAGGCGCTGATGTCGACCAGCAATCCCGACTTCTACGGCGTCGACGATGGCGCCGCCTTCGCGCGACTCAAGGCGGCGGTATGCTGGACGGTCTATGGCGGCAGCTGCCTGGCCTATGCCCAACTCGCCTCGGGACGTACCGACCTCGGCATCGATGTCGCGCTCGATCCTTTCGACTACCTTGCCCTGGTGCCCGTCATAGAGGGTGCCGGCGGCGTCGTGAGCGACTGGCAGGGCGCTCCGCTGACCATGGCCTCCGGCAGCCGCATCCTCGCCGCCGGTGACGCGCGAAGGCATGCCGAAGCCATGGCGATCCTGGCCGACGCCTGAGCCGCCCACCGTGGCAGTGCGTTAGCCGTGAAAACGGGGCGGGTAGCAAGGATCGAGCGCCTTGCGAAACGAATGTCCGTTCGACAGTCATTCCTGACTCCGAATGCCCGTCGATTGCCGGATCCTCCTGCCGCCGATTTGCCTGTGGAGGAAGAAGCACTTGCGGCCTGAAGGCGGGATACGGACATCGAAACTCCGGATAAGGGATTCGCGAACGTCCAGGGTTTCTTCATCGTGGCTCGAGGACATCGACCCGTCGTTGAGCGGGGCGACCATTTTGCATAGCATTGTCCCCTGATCCTGTTGCACCGGGGGTACGGGAACAACGTGTACCCGCTCGCCCGGCGAAAGCACTTGCGAGAGAACGTATGTTGATTCAGTGTGTTGCTGTTCCGTTCAGCACCGGAGTTGCGTCACCAGTGTCACGCCGCCGGCTTCGTCAGATCCGGGGAGAATGACCCCATGCTGTCCGATCCGATCCGCAAGGGATACAGCGTCTGTCCACACGACTGCCCGTCGACGTGCGCCCTTGAGGTCGACATTCTCTCGGCGGACCGGATCGGCAGAGTGAGGGGGGCAAAGGACAACAGCTACACCGCCGGTGTCGTCTGCGCCAAGGTGGCGCGCTATGCGGAGAGGATCCATCACCCTCAGCGCCTCACCGCACCGCTGCGCCGCGTCGGGGACAAGGGGTCGACCGATTTTGTTCCCGTCACGTGGGATGAGGCGTTGGACGAGGTCGCGACCCGTTTCGCCGAAGCGGAAGACCGCCATGGTCCCGAAACGGTCTGGCCATACTACTACGCCGGGACCATGGGCCTGGTGATGCGTGACGGCATCAATCGGCTGCGCCATGTCAAGCGCTACAGCGGACAGCACAACACCATCTGCACGACGCTGGCCTGGGCCGGCTACATCGCCGGTACCGGGGCGCTCATGGGCCCCGACCCCCGCGAGATGGCGAAGTCCGATTGCGTCGTCATCTGGGGCACCAATCCGGTCAACACGCAGGTCAATGTCATGACCCACGCGATGCGTGCACGCAAGGAACGCGGCGCGACCATCGTGGTCATCGACACCTACCGGACCGGCACGGCCGAGAAAGCGGATCTCTTCCTGTGCGTGAAACCCGGAACGGACGCGGCGCTCGCTTGTGGCGTCATGCACGTCCTGTTCCGCGATGACATGGCCGACCGCCAATGGATGGACCGGTACACCGATGATCCGGCAGGTCTCGAGAAGCACCTCGCGACCCGGACGCCCGAGTGGGCCGAAGCGATCTGTGGCGTGCCGGCCGACAGGATTGAGACCTTTGCCCGGCTGGTGGGTCAAACGCCGAAAACCTACCTGCGCCTGGGCTATGGATTCTGTCGCGGCCGCAACGGTTCCGTCTCCATGCATGCCGCCAGTTGCATCGCCTCGGTGACCGGTTCCTGGCGCCACGAAGGAGGCGGCGCCTTTCACAACAACGGCCAGATCTACCACTGGGACCGCACCATGATCGAGGGCATCGACCGGAGGGACGCGTCAGTTCGTGTCTTCGACCAGTCGCGCATCGGTCCGGTCCTTGACGGTGACAGGCACGATCTCGGCGAGGGTCCTCCGGTGACTGCCATGCTGATCCAGAACACCAACCCGATGGTGGTGGCTCCCGATCTCGGCCGCGTGCACCGGGGTTTCGCACGGGATGACCTCTTCTGCTGCGTGCACGAACAGTTCATGACGGAGACAGCCAGGATGGCCGATATCGTGCTGCCCGCCACGATGTTCCTCGAACACGACGACATCTACCAGGGGGGCGGACATCAGCACATCATGTGGGGACCCAAGCTGGTTTCGGCCCCGGGGGAATGCCGCAGCAACCACGACGTCATCTGCGATCTTGCCCGCCGTCTCGGGGTGGCAGACGAGCACCCCGGGTTCTCCATGTCACCCGTCGAACTGGCCGACCACCTGATGCAGGCATCGGGATGGGGGCCGCTGGACGATCTTGTTGCCAGGAGATGGATGGACGTCCAGCCCGACTTCGAGCGTTCCCACTTCATCAAGGGATTCGGCCACGCCGACGGTCGTTTCCGTTTCCGAGCGGACTGGTCGCACCGGCACAACGTCTTCGGTCCGCAAGGGGTGCCGCACACCATGCCGGGGTTTCCCGATTTCTGGGATGTCATCGACACCCACCATCCCTTGCGCCTGGTTACGGCGCCGGCGCGCAACTATCTCAATTCGAGTTTCACCGAAACGCCGACATCCATCCGGAACGAAAAAACACCCACCGCACAGGTGCATCCTGATGATGCCGGTCCCCTCGGCATCACCGATGGCTCGCGGGTGCTCCTGGGCAACGACAAGGGCAGTGTCGTGCTGCGGGCCCGTGTCGTGAAGGATCAGCTGGCCGGCACGGTCATCGTCGAAAGCGTCTGGCCCAACAGTGCGTTTGACGAAGGGATGGGCATCAATCTCCTGGTTTCAGCGGAACCCGGCGCGCCCATCGGTGGCGGTCTTTTCCACGACACTTCGGTGTGGCTCGAACGTCAGTCAGATTGAGACTACGTCGTCATACCGACCACCCGCTTGTCGCGCCCTTGGCAGCTGTTTGAGATGGCGCCCGGGCTGCCAGGTCGGTCCCAAACATGTGGATGCAACCCCGCCCCGGCTGACGTCGAGCCAGGCCGGTACGCGAACACAGTCATCACGTCGCGGCGGCCTGCGCGGTCCGCTACACCGGCCACCGCCCGTCGATCACCCGAGGTCATCCGGTCGATCATGCCGCCCAAACCCTGCTACGTCCCGGTCAGCGCACTCGTCTGCACTCTGATGGCCCTTGCCGTCCTGACCCTCGCGGCGTGCGAGACCACCGATGTGGCCAAGCGCAGATCCAACCCGGAATCGAAGCCGTCCCCGACACTCTACGACAAGGCCGAACGGACACCGAACCTGGGATCCCATCCCGTGCCATGGGTCTGGCACACCCTCCTTCCCGGCCGCGCGGTCATCCTGTTCGACAAGAGGAAGTACGGAGTCAACTGGGAGA
>JAJEHK010000209.1 GCA_022823765.1 Alphaproteobacteria bacterium
GTCCTGCATCCATACGCGGTACATGGGTTCGTCCATGATCCCGTTGTCGATGCCCTTGAGCCAGCGGTCCCACCATCGAAGGGTCTCCTGGAGGAAGCCGATGCGCGGTCCGGGATTGGCGAAATGCGGGTACTTGTGCGCCCAGGGGCCGATCAGGCCCTTCCTTGGGCATGTCAGGCCTGCCAGCATTCGTGGTACGGCGTTCGAGTATCCATCGGCCCAGCCGCCAACGGCATAGACGGCTGCTTCGATGTCGGCGTGGTTCTCGATGACGGAACCATGTTGCCACATGGCATCGCGGCGCTGGTGGTGCAGCCACTTGATGAGCCAGGGATCGTTCGCCTCGAGTCGGGCCATCCACAGTTCGCGCCAGTTGTCGACCAGGGCCGGATCGGGCGGGCGCGTGTTCATGCCGAACATGGTGGAGGCCCAGGCCATCGAGTCGTTGGTCATGACTCCGCCCATGTAGTGGATGTCGTCGCTGTAGCGGTCATCCGTCGAGGCAATGGTGACGATGGCCTTGAGTTCCGGCGGACGCCTGGCCGCGATCTGCAGGCCATTGAACCCGCCCCAGGAAATTCCGATCATCCCGCAGGCGCCGGTGCACCAGTCCTGCGCAGCGATCCAGGCGAGGATCTCGAGAGCGTCGTCCTGTTCCTGCTTCAGGTATTCATCCTCGAGAATTCCCTCCGACTCGCCCGAACCCCGGATATCCACCCGCACGGCAGCATATCCGTGACCGGCATACCAGGGGTGGGTGAGTTCGTCGCGGTCGCGGGTGCCGTCACGCTTGCGGTAGGGGAGGTATTCGAGGATGGCTGGAACCGGTTTGTCGCAGGCGTCCCGCGGCAACCAGATGCGTGCTGCCAGCCGAGTGCCGTCCGACAGCGGAATCCACGTGTTCTCGATGACCTCGACCGGGTGGGGAAATTCGGTTACCACCGTGATGTCGTCAGCCGCCATGTCAGCTCTCCTCGTCAGCCGCCCCGCCGACGATCATGCCGTCCTACCGGCGTCCGTCAATGTCCGCTCCTCGGTTCCGACAGGCTTCGCCAGGGTGCGAACGACCTGCGCGATTGCCAGGATGGCAGTCTCGAGAAGTCGTGCCGTGGCTGCCATCCCCGTGGTTGGCTTGACGGTCGTCTCATCGAGGTAGAGGCGCCGGTCCACCTCGATCTGGATGGCATGCATGCCGAGATCCGGCCGCCCGTACCGCCTGGTGATGTGGCCGCCCGAATAGGGATTGTTGCGACGCACCATCGCCCCCTGCGCCTGCAGGGCCTCCGTTGCCGCCTGCGACACCGCGGGCGAGCATGACGTGCCGAACCGGTCACCGAGCACGATGTCCACGGGTTTGCGGGCGCAGGCGGGGCGGGAAGATGGCATGGAATGGCAGTCGATCAGGCAGACGGCGCCGAACATCTGAAGGGTCTCGTCGATCAGGTGTTCGAGTGTGGTGTGATAGGGGGCGTAGCAGCTGGCAATTCGCCGTTGCGCTTCAGTCGCGGGAAGTCTCGAACGGTAGATTTCCGCGCCGCCGGCAACGACGCGCGGGATGATTCCCAGACCCGCCCTGACGCGTGGACTGTTGTGGCCCGGGGAGGCGTTCAATGGTCCCTCGAACATGGAGCAGTCGAGTTCGCCCGGCTCGCGGTTGACATCGATCCAGGCACGGGGAAAGAGCGCCGCTATGGTGGGGGCGCCGAGTGCCGGGACGCCGGCTATGAGACGATCGACGAAAGCATCCTCGGAACGGCGGATCGCCTGACTGTCGAGACGTGTCATCCCGAGAAAGGAGGGGTCGTAGTTTCGGCCACTGTGTGGCGACGAGATCAGGACCGGCAGGGTCCGGCGATCCGGGTGGATGACCTCAAGGACCTGCGACCCGCCATTATCGTTTGCGCGTCTCACCGGACCGGTTTAGATTAGCCGCATGTCGTTGTCACGCATCGAGTGGAGAGTCGGTGTGCCGGGTTGTCTGAACAACCGGTGCGGGCGGACATAAGGCCGATGGCACGCATTCTCCTGGTGGCGCAGGACGATGTGCTTCGGGGATATCTGACAAAGCGGTTGTTGAGACAGGGACATGTTGTCTCGCCGATGGCGAACGGACGCGAAGCGATTGCGTGGCTTGTGCCGGGAGCCTTCAGGATCCTCATCACCGAGGCGAGGATGGATGATATCGATGGACCCGAACTGGCCAGACGGGCGGTGGCAACCGTCCCGGGCCTGCGCATTCTCTTTCTGGACGGCTTCGGCGTCCTGGCGTTGCGCCAGGGAGCCCTTCCGGCTCTCGATGAGGCAAGCCTGCTCCCGCGCTTCCATCTCAACAGCATCATCGGTGAGATCGACAATCTTCTCGCAGCGTGACGGCCCTGGGCCGGCGCCTGGTCACCATCCGGATTCCACGCCATGACGCAAGAGCGAGACTTCTCGACCATCGAGGACGCGATTGCCGAGATTGCCGCGGGCCGGCCCGTCGTCGTCGTTGACGACGAGCACCGCGAGAATGAAGGCGATCTCATCATGGCGGCGGAAAAGGCGACTCCGGAACTGGTTGCCTTCTTTGTCCGACATACAGCCGGCGTCATCTGCGTTCCCATGGAAGGGGAACGCCTCGATGAGCTCGAGTTGCCGCAGATGGTGCAACACAACACCGAACAGCACCGCACGGCCTTCACGATTTCCGTGGACTACCGTTTCGGCACGACCACAGGCATTTCCGCAGAGGATCGGGCGCGGACCATCCGGGCCCTCGCCGGCGACGGCGGAAACCGGCATGTCGATGCGTCGAGTTTTGCCCGGCCCGGACACATCTTTCCGTTGCGGGCGCGCGAAGGAGGTGTCCTGACCCGCGCCGGTCATACCGAGGCCGCCGTCGACCTGGCGCGGCTCGCCGGTTGCGCTCCGGCGGGCATGATTTGCGAGATCGTCAACGACCGGGGCGCCCTCATGCGTCTGCCGGACCTTTTGCCCTTGGCCCGCGAGAACGGGCTGGCGCTGATCTCCATTGCCGACCTCATCGCCTACCGGCGACGCACCGAGCGTCTCGTCACGCTCATCGACCGGGCGCCTTTCGAAACCAGGCACGGTCCCTTCGAAGTCTTCGTCTATCGTTCGGAAATCGACAACACTGAACATCTCGCCCTCGTGAAAGGGGACATTCGTTCTTCCGGCGACGGCGTTCTCGTCAGGGTCCATGCGGCCAGCGCCATCGATGATGTCTTCGGCACGGTGAGGGGAGCCGGCCGCAGCCTCGTGGACATTGCTCTCGAGCGGCTTGCCCGGGAACCGGCTGCCGTCTTCTTGTATCTGCGCGGACCGCAGGGCTGGGGTCTCGGATTCGGACGCCGGCGGATTTACGGGGAATCGGACGGGGACCGCAACGACGTCCTGCACGGCCTCGACTGGCGCCAGTACGGCACGGGCGCCCAGATCCTGCACGACCTTGGCCTGCGCACCATTCGCATCCTGACCAACAATCCGGCGCCCTACAGGGCTATCGAGGGTTACGGGCTTGCCATCCTGGGCAAGGAACCCTTCGTCGATGTGGCGACCGGTTCCGAAGCCCTCCCGCACAACGCCTGAACGGGGTCATGCCATTCACCGTGCGACCCGCGGTTCGGGAGTTGGCGGCGTACGTCTCCGGCGAGACCGCCGGGGACATGGTACAGCTGGGTTTCAACGAATCCGCCTTTCCTCCCAGTCCGATGGCCGTCGAGGCGGCGCGTCAGGCATGCCGTGATGTCCGCAGGTACAACGACGAGAACTACTCGGCCTTGAAACGGGCGCTTGCCGACCATCACGGTCTCGATGAGAACCGCATCGTCTGTGGCGCCGGCTCGATGGACATCATGCGCAACCTGGCAGCGTGCTGTCTGGAACCCGGGCGTACTCTCGTGACCGGGCGCTTGAGCTACGCTTTCCCTGCCGTTCTTGCCCGTGCGGCGGGAGCAGGGCTGAGACTGGTCGAGGAACCATCTTTCACCCACGATGTCGACGCCTTCATTGAAGCCGTCTCCGACTGTTGCGCCATCCTCTACATCGCCAGTCCCAACAATCCCACGGGCACATCGGTGAGCCTGGATGCCCTGCGCCGCCTCGCAGAAGCGCTGCCCGATCACGTGCTCCTCATGATTGACGCGGCCTATGCCGACTATGTCACCGCCCCTCAGGCGCCGTCACCCGATGTCCTGGTCGACGAAGGGTACAATGCTGCGGTCCTTCACACATTCTCCAAGGCGCACGGCCTGGCAGGCCTGCGAACCGGTTGGGCCTATACCGGGCATCATGTCGTCGAGGCGGTGGCGAAGGTCAGTCTGCCGGGCATTCTCCCGGTTCCGGCCATGGCGGCGGCTATCGCCTCGCTTGCCGACACCGAGCACACAACCCGTGTCGTGGAGCAGACACGCGCTCTCAGAGAGTGGATGACGGCACGGCTCGTTGAACTCGGTCTCGATGTCATTCCCGGTGACGGCAATTTTCTCATGGTCGGACTGCCGCAGTCTGTCGCCATGGACGCCGAAACGCTCTACCAGCGGGTGAAGGCGCGTGGAATCCTGCTCAGACGCCTCGCCAACTTCGGCCTCGAGCGTCATCTCAGGATCACCATCGGTCCTCCCGATGACATGGCAGCGCTTGATTGTGTTCTCACCGAGGTTCTGGCCGACGTGTGACCAAGCGGCGGCCGGAAGACAACAGGAAGGA
>JAJEHK010000277.1 GCA_022823765.1 Alphaproteobacteria bacterium
TGCTGACGCGGGACGGTCCGATGTCGATGGCCGCCAGCCTTGGAACCGGTTTTCTCAAGACACGTTCCGGCCTTGCCACACCCGATATCCAGTTTCATATCCAGCCGCTCAGCGCTGACAGCCTGACCGAGGGAACGCACCGGTTCTCTGCCTTCACATCGTCGGTAACCCAGCTGCGTCCCGAGAGCCGGGGCGAGATTCGTCTCAGCACGTCAAGCATACACGATCATCCGGAGATTCATCCCAACTACCTCGCGACTGACAACGACTGCCGGACAATCGTCGAGGGCATTCGGATTGCCAGACAGATCAGCCGCTGCGAGCCGCTGAAGTCCCGGGTTACCGGAGAACATGCTCCGGGCGACGATGTCCCGCTCGATGACGATGAGGCCATTCTTGAGTGGGCGCGCAACACGGCGACGACGATCTATCATCCGTCGGGCACCTGCAAGATGGGCCGCGACCCCATGGCGGTGGTCAACCCGCGCCTGCGCGTGCACGGCGTCGACGGACTTCGTGTGGCCGACGCATCGATCATGCCGACCCTGGTCTCAGGCAACACGAATGCGCCTGCCGTCATGATCGGCGAGAAGGCCTCCGCGATGATCCTCGAGGACGCACGCTGATGAACAGCCACGTCAGCCCTGCATCCCTTGCCCTCGGCTCGTCGCGATACAGGCGTGACAACGCTGACAGAACACCGGCCGAAGACGTTCCCGGCGAACCTGCCGAAACGTCTCCGGGCGACTGTGTGCACCGACTCCTTCGCCTTCGCAGCCGGCGCGAGACGCATGAAGAAGGCACCAACTATTGGGGAGAAGTTGAATGTTCGACATGAAAGGAAAGGCGGGAGCGGCGGCCGCGGCCGTTTCGCTGGCCGCAGTCCTGTGCGCGACCACCGCGGTCGCACAGACGACGATCCGCGTACAGTCGGTGATTCCGGCCACGGCCGACGAAGTCGTCATGCTTAAGGACTTCGGGGCGGATGTAGCCGCCCTTACCAACGGCGAAGTGATCATCGAGGTTCTCCCGGCAGGTGCCGTGGTGGGCGTCAAGGAGACACTGGATGCCGTGGATGCGGGTCTGATCGAGGGCGGTTTCGCGTGGACCCACTACTGGTCCGGAAAGCACCCGGCCGCCATGCTGTTCGGCTCACCGGTGGCCGGGGCCGGGGTCGGAATCGATAACATCGCCTTCCTGAGCTGGTTCCAGTTCGGTGGCGGCAAGGAACTCTACGATCGTCTCTGGGACGAGATGGGAGTCAACGTCAAGGGCTTCATGTTGCAGCCGGTGGGCCCGGAAGCTCTCGGCTGGTTCAAGGAACCGATCAATTCGATGGATGACTTCCGCAAGTACCGTTTCCGCACGCCCCCGGGAATTCCCGGACAGACCTACAAGGACATCGGTGTGGCATCCGTGGCCATGGGGGGAGGCGACATCCTTCCGGCACTCGAGGCTGGCACCATCGATGCCGCGGAATGGTGCTGTCCGAAGCCTGATTCCGTGTTCGGATTCCAGAAAGTGCTCAAGCATTACTATCTGCAGGGTCTGCACCAGGTGGTTGTCAATGCGGATCTCTACATCAATGGCGATGTCTATGATTCGTTGACAGATCATCAGAAAAAGGCACTGGAAGTAGCGGCAAACGCGTCACTTTCAAAGGCAATGTCGTATCGGATCTACGAAAACGGCAAGGCGTTGAAGGATCTGGTCGACAATCATGGCGTGATTCTTCACGACACTCCTGCCGACTATTTCCCCGCGTACATGAACGCTGCCAAGGCAAGTCTGGAAAAGAACGCCGAGGAGAACGCGTTCTTTGCCGAGGTGTGGCAGAGTCAGAAGGACTTTGCCGCGGTTGCTGTTCCATTTTGGGCCGGAGCCCAGGCGTCGAATGCAAGCCTAGGCAAGGCATTTGCGGACAGCCTGAAGTAGAGTCTGTCCGAAGAGCATCCGGTCGCGGTAACACCGCGACCGGATGTCGCGTCCACCCGTATGCCACAATAGGCAGCGGGAGCAGCCCACGCGGTCAGGAGGGAGTGGCGCGATGGTTGACAAGACTCATTCCGACGGCCTGGACATCACGGATGAGTTGATCGCCGAGCGGCGTTCCGGGACACCCGGACAGACGCCTGAGGACATGACGCCGTGGATGCGCACGGTGGTGCGTTACATCGATGTCACGAATCTCTGGGTTGGCCGCATAACCTGCCTGCTGCTGCTTCCCGTCATCTTTGCCATGGTCTACGAGGTTGTCGCACGCAAGCTGTTCATTGCGCCGACCCTGTGGGCCTACGAAGTGAGCCGAATGTTCGCCGGCGCACTGTTCATGCTGGGGGCAGGGTATGCCCTGATGCGGGGCGTTCACATTCGCGCCGACTTTCTCTATCGCCACTGGCCGGTCAGGACCCAGGCGACTGTCGACGCGCTGCTCTATCTCACATTCTACTTTCCGGCCATGCTGTTTTTCTTCTGGGTGTCGGCGGACTACACAGCTGGCGCTTGGATCAGTGGTGAGCGGTCCATGGACACCACGATGATGGCTCCGCTGGCGCCGGCGCGGACAGCAATGCCGCTGGGTGCCTTCTTCCTGATCCTTCAGGGAATCTCCGAGTTTCTGAAGTCTCTCCACAGCATGGGTCCGGCACGACAGCGCCGTTTCCTGGTGGCCATGCCGTTCTATGTTGTCCTGCTGGCCGTGCTCTTTCTGGGGACCTTCGCACCACAAACGGTGCCGATCGGAGAGTTCTGGTCGACCGTGATTTCCGGCACGGGACTTTCCGGAATTGCTCCCGAGTGGATCGGGGTGATCATGATCGGTGTCATGCTGTTCGCGATCTTCGTCGGATTTCCGATTTCGTTCACCCTCATCTTCTTGGGCTTCACGTTCGGTGCCTGGGGTTTCGGCGGCAAGTTGGTCTTCTACCTGCAGACGTTCCAGTTCAACAACGTCATGCTCGAGCAGACCCTGGCCGCGGTACCGCTCTTCGTGTTCATGGGCATCCTGATGGAACAGGCGGGCCTCATGGAGAGGCTTTTCGCCGCCGTACAGCTCATGTTGTCGCGTACGCGCGGAGCCCTCTACCTGGCGGTCATGTTCGTATCGACGATCTTTGCCGCGGCGACGGGCATCGTCGGAGCCTCGGTGACCATTCTCGGCATCATGGCGGCCAAGACGATGAACAGGTCAGGCTACAACGTGCGGCTTGCAGCCGGGACGATCACGGCCGGCGGTACACTGGGCATTCTCATTCCACCGTCGATCATGCTTGTGGTGATGGGACCCGTGCTTGAGGTTCCTGTCACCGACCTGTTCGCGGCGGCGATCGTTCCCGGCATCCTGCTTGCCAGCCTCTATGCAGCCTATTCGCTGTTCCGCTGTTGGCTGGACCCGTCACTGGGCCCCATCCTTCCACCGGAAGCGCAGCCCAGGACGTCGCCGTACTACTGGCTCGAAGCGGTTACGGTGCTGGGGTCCATCAGCATATTCTTCGTCCTGGTGGTCTTGGCCCTTGCCGGAGAATTGTCCGGCCTGTTCCCACTGTCCTGGGCGGTCATTCCGCTTGGCTGGATGGGCGTCATGTACCTTGGTGCGGTCACGATCCGCCGGACCAAGCCCGCAGGATTCTATTTCTCGGATCTCTGGTACGAGTTTTTCATGGGACTCGTACCGCCTTCGGCCCTGGTGGCATTTGCGCTCGGCTCGATACTCTTCGGCTGGGCGACACCTGCCGAGGGTGCCGGATGCGGGGCATTCGGCGCCCTCGTGCTGTCGGCCGCTTACGGAAAGATATCGCGCAAGTCACTGTTCACTGCGCTGGTCAAGACACTGGAAATCACGGTCCTCATCATGTTCCTGGTCGCGGCGTCCAACTTCTTTGGCGCCGTCTTCTCTAGGCTTGGTACCCCGACCATGCTCACCGAGCTGCTGCTCACGTGGGATCTTTCCGAGACGCTGATCCTCATCATCATCATGGCGCTGATCTTTCTGCTGGGATGGCCACTCGAGTGGGTGCCGATCGTTCTCATCATCATTCCGATCCTGATCCCGGCGCTGGACAAGATCGGCATCAGCCTGACCTGGTTCGGCATCCTGGTCGCCGTCAACCTCCAGACCGCCTGGCTAAGTCCTCCCGTTGCCCTTTCCGCCTATTTCCTCAAGGGCGTGGTGCCCGAGTGGGATCTCAAGGACATCTATTACGGCATGATGCAGTTCATGGTCATTCAGCTGATCGGCCTTACCTTGATCTTCATCTTCCCGCAGCTCGCGTTGTGGCTGCCGTCCTACATCTACGGGGATTAGAGGCGACACGGGAGTCGGCGCCTGTGGCGATGACGCGCTATCGGGGTACTGCAGGCGACACGTCCCCGGATTGCCGACCTGAACGGCCTTGTGTTCGTGACTTCGCGGACTGGCTGCGCTTGAGCGATCAGATCCTGTCGGCGAAGGCAGCGATGCCGCGCTTGTGATGGAGGATCTCGTCGCGGCTCAAACCGTGGAGTTCATGGGGGAAGACCAGCCAGCTCTCGGTCTTGTGGACGTAGAAGTCCGGCACGCGATCGGTGCGGTTGCTATCCGGCTTGTAGTAGACCGTGGCGATGCGCGTGTCGTCGGGCGTGTTGCGGCGGGCCTTGCGGCGAAGATGGGAGATGATCGCATCGATGCTGAGGCCGGTATCGAAGACGTCATCGACGATGAGCAGGCCCTGATCGGCGTTCACGTTGTCGATGATGTACTGCATGCCGTGCACACGAACCTTCTCGTGCTTTTGCGCTATGGACCGATAGAAGGACGTGCGGATGGCGATGTGATCGGTCTCGACACCGAAGAAGTCGAGCAGTTCCTGCACGGCGATGCCAACCGGCGATCCTCCGCGCCATACCCCGACAATGAAGGTCGGACGGAAACCGCTGTCGAGGATCTGCATGCCGAGACGGAAGGAATCCTCGAGCAGTGATTCGGCGGTGATGTAGTGCTTGTCCACTGCCGCCGGTTCGGCAGGTGATCGAACTGCCGGTGCTGCTTGTGCCATGGTCTGCGACCTCAACCCTGGAATGTCGGGGAGAGTACAGGTCTCTTTCGCCCTTGGCGGTGACTATGGTCATGCTCCCGACGCCGTTCAAGGTGATCCATCCACATGCCCTGCTCGCGGCAGGTCCGGGTATCAGACCACCCGGTCACCGGCATGGGACGAGGTGACTGCAAACCGGTAGCCGCTGGGCCCGTCGATGTGGAAGGTGTCGTGAATGCGCCCGCGTCTTATGTCCGAGGCGGTGACACCGGCAGTCGTGAAGTCGTCATGCGCCGCATCGATGTCGTCGACCATGAGATCGAAGGGGGCCTCGGTGCCGGGTTCCACCGCCTGGCGGGCCGAACTCACCACCAGATGAGTGCCGCCGCGCAACTCGAGAACTCCGAAGTTGTCGCCGCGAAAGATGTCGCGCATGCCGTGGCGCACGAAGAAGGCATAGGCCTCATCGACGTCTTCCACCTCGATGCTCACGTGACCCACCGCCAGTTTCGGTCTTCCATCGTCCATTGCAGCCTCCTCCCCGGGTGGCTCTTCGACGGAGATCATACGACACGTTGAAGACAAGGCCAATCGGCGGTCTACTCGGCCGGTTGCATGATCCGGGGCCGCCGGAATGTGGTTTCACGGCCGGGCATGGGCCGGGAAGGAATCATGCAGGAAAGGGCGAGCGAGATGGCTGCCATGCCGGCGCCGACGAGAAACACGGTCATGCGCCCGTCGGTATCGGCAACCCAGATGAGGCCCAGCATCCACGGCATTGTCACCGCTGCGATATGGTTGATGGTGAAGGAGACGCCAGCGGTCGAGGCGATGTCGCCGGTTTCGGCGATCTTGCGGAAGTAGCTCTTGATGGCGATGGCAAGGGCGAAGAAGAGATGATCAAGAATGTAGAGCGCGGCGGCCATCCAGGCGACCTCGACAAACGCATAGGCGACAAAGATGCCGATCAGTCCGACGTACTCCAGGATCAGCGCCGGCCTTTCGCCCCACTGCATGATCAGGCGTCCGACCCGTGGAGCCAGCCACATGGCGATGACGTGGTTGGCCGCGAACAGGGCGACGACGGCTTCCGGGCGGTAGCCGAACTCGGCGACCATGAGGAACGCGGCGAAGCCGACGAAGATCTGGCGGCGTCCCCCGGACATGAACTCCAGCGCGTAGTACAGCCAGTAGCGTCTGCGCAGGACAATCGTCATGGTCTGGAAGCCGGATTCCCCGAATCGCGGGAAGAACATCCAGCAGAACAGTCCGAGCCCCAGAGTGGCCATTCCGGAAATCAGGTAGACGATCCAGTAGGGTGAATCCAGGAACTCGAAAGCGACATAGACCAGGGCGTAGGCGACCAGGGATCCGGCGGCAGCCACGGCGGCCATGCGGCCCAGTACAAGCGGCAATTCCTCCTTCGACGTCCACTGCATGGAGAGCGACTGCTCCATGGTGGCGAGGTAGTGGAATCCGGTCGACATCACCATGGTCGTGAAGTAGAGCCCCCAGACCGTGGGCAACAGTCCGGTGAGGGCGACTCCCAGGCCCAGGACACTGAGTGCAAGAATGGCGAAGGTCTGCTGGCGCCAGACAAGCAGCATGTAGACGACCGTGAACGCAAGGAATCCGGGTATCTCACGCACGGATTCGAGAATGCCGCGTTCCAGCCCGGTGAAGTTCACGACGTCGACGGCGAAGTTGTTGATCAGCGCCGACCACGGCTCGAAGGCGATGGGGATGGATGCGGCAAAGATCAGCAGCAGGATCTGGGGGCTGCGCCAGCCGTCCTTCAGCACTCCCTGCCAGTCACGAAGAAGATAGCGGCTGCGCATGATTCAGCCGGCAAAGCTGTAGGAGTCCATGTCGAACCGCGGCTGGCCTGTGACACCTGTCAGACCGCCGTCGCAGACGAGCATGGTGGAGTTGACGAAGCTGGCATCGTCACTGGCGAGAAAGCAGATGGCGGCGGCACATTCCTCGGGCGTGCCAATGCGACCGAGAGGGGTGGACCGGGCATAAGCGGCAGCCTGTTCGGGCGCGGTTTCGAGGCTTCCCAGCATGCGCGGGGTGCCGATGGGACCCGGACAGATCGCGTTGGCGCGGATGTTGTAGCGCCCGACTTCCCAGGCGAGGCACTGGGTGAGATTCCAGATCGCCGCCTTCGCGGCATTGTAGGTGCCCCACCCGGGATCGCCGGCAAGGCCGGAAATCGATGACATGTTGACGATAGCTCCACCGCCCGTCGTCTTCATCCGGCGCACCGCGAGGCGACAGCAGATGACGGTCGAGAGCACATTGAGACGCCACAGGCGTTCCCAGTCGTCGCTGGCAAGGTCCTCGATGGTGCCGAACATGGAGTTTCCGGCGATATGGATCGAGGCATCGAGCCTGCCGTTCGACGTGTGATCGAGTGTCTCGAAGGCCGCTTCGATCGCGGACTCCTCCATGACATCGGCCACCACCGGTGTCACGTTCCTACCCTCATCCGTCAAGGGCCCGACCGCATCCGCGAGATCGCCGGCCTGGTGGTCGACTGCGACGACGGTGGCGCCTTCACTCGCCAGTCGTTCCATCGTCGCCCTGCCGATACCGTTGGCGGCGCCTGTCACGAGAACCACCCTGTCTTCAAACCGGTTCATGGTCACGACATAGCCTCTCCGGTTCACCGACGCCAGACAATCCGCGCGGGATGCTCCGGATGGGCTATGCTCGCCTCGGTAGCAGATTGCGGAGAACAAGGGTGCTTGTTTCGTCTCTTTTGACGCCGGTGATCGATGCGGTCTCCGAAGCCGCCGACATGCTGGTCAGGGAATCGCGTCGTCCGGGGGGCCCGCGTGGCGCCGGTGACAAGGCCGACATCGACGTCGAGATCGAGAACCATCTTGCCATTCGGCTCATGGACCTCCTGCCGGTACGCTTCGTGGGTGAGGAAACGCCGGTCCGTCCCGGTGACGGGTCATCCCGTTGCTGGCTGGTGGATCCGCACGACGGCACGTGGGCATGGCTCAATGGATATCGCGGATCTTCGGTGTCGGTCGCCCTGATTGACGACGGGGTGCCGGTTCTCGGCGTCATCTGCGCGCCCATGAGTCCCGATCGCGGCCGGGATCTCATCGCCTGGGCCGAGGGCCACGCCAACCTGCTCCGCAATGGCGCCGAAGTGACGGTCGATCTCACCGCGCATGAACTTGATGGCAAGGCACGGGTCTTCGTGGACCACTTGAAATCAGCCACCCCGGTCGCATGGGGCCGCGCCGTGGCGCCGGCACGGTTCATCCCCCTTCCGGGAATTGCCTACAGACTGGCGCGAGTGGCGGCCGGGGACGGCGTTGCCACGCTCTCTCTGGGCGGGCCGCGGGGCATTGACTATGCTGCCGGCCATGCCCTGTTGCGGGGCGCTGGCGGTGTGCTTCTCGATGAAACGGGCAAGGAAGTCACCTATACCCGGGATGGCGCCAGCCACGTCCGACGGTGTTTCGCAGGGGCGCCCGCTGCCGCCCGCGAACTGGCCGGCCGTTCCTGGCCACCGCCGCGGGGCCAGGAGCCGTCACGGACGAGGCTCGGGCTCATCTGGCCTGCAACCGTGAGCGATTCCATGCTCGACCGGTCCAGGGGGTGTCTCTTCGGCCAGGTGGTCGGCGACAACCTGGGCGCCCTGGTGGAGTTCAAGGCAGGGAGCACGATACGGCGGCTCCATCCAGACGGCGTGCGCGATCTCGAGGATGGCGGGGAATGGAACATCCTTGCCGGTCAGGCGACGGATGACAGTGAACTGGCACTCGCTCTTGCCAGGACCCTTGTCAGCACCGGGCACTATGACGATGAGGCAACCGCCGCCGCCTACGGCGCGTGGCTGCGGTCCGGCCCCTTCGATTGTGGCAACACCACCGCCCAGGCGCTCGGTCCCGCCTCCGACGCCGCCGATGGACTGAAGGCGACGGCCGCCCGGTCCTCGGCCAGCATGGAGAGTCAGGCCAACGGATCTCTGATGCGAGTCGCGCCTCTTGGCATATGGGCCCGAGATCCGGGTCTCGCGGACCGGACGGCCCGTGACGATTCAAGGCTGACCCATCCGCATCCGGTCTGCGTCGATGCCTGTGGAGTCTTCGCTGCCGCCATCTCGGATGGATTGCGTTCCGGCGACCGTGGCGCCATGATCGAAGTGGCCCGGGTCCATTGCACCACCCAGGAGATTTCGGACTGCCTCGATGATGCCGTCTCCGGCACATGGCCGGAGGTCTACGATGGCCACACCATGGGCTGGGTTCTCATCGCCTTCCGCAATGCCTTCTGCCACCTCGCACGAGGTGACACCATCGAGGAGACCCTGGTGACGACGGTCGGGAGGGGAGGGGACACCGACACCAACGCTGCCATCGCCGGTGCCCTGACGGGAGCGGCTGACGGACTGGTGTCCTTTCCCCGGCGCTGGGTCCTGCCGGTGATGGCCTGCCGTCCCGCCAGGGGCCTCGGTGTGGAAAGACCGCGCCCGATGATTTACTGGCCCGATGACCTGGCCGACCTCGCGGAAGCACTTGTCACCGCCCGGCCGGGAGTCTGAAGTCCGACCGGAGACTATGCATGACTTGCGACTTGCGGCAGGATGAAAAAAAGAGGAACGGAGGATCTGCTCATGACGAATTTCCATGATGTGTTCCGGAACCCGCAGTTCGACCGGCGGCAACTCGGTTCTCTCGCCGCGGCTGCGGGAGTCGCCATGTTCACGACACCCTTGGCCCTGCGCCCGGCACGGGCCGCAGGCGGTGATCTCGATGTCTTCGAGTGGGCCGGTTACGATCTTCCGGAGTTCCACCAGGCTTACATCGATCAGCATGGCGCCTCTCCCGAATTTTCCATGTTCGGTGAACTCGAGGAGGCGTTGCAGAAACTGCGCGGCGGTTTCATCACCGATGTCACCCATCCCTGCACCAGCAGTATCGGCCGCTGGGCCGACGCCGGCGTCATTCAGGCCGTCGACACGGATCGGCTCGACCACTGGGGCGACATCTTCCCGAGCATGCGCGAGATCAAGGCTCTCCACTACCAGGACAGCATCATCGGCGTACCGGCAGACTGGGGCAACTCGTCCATCCTCTATCGCTCCGACCTTGTCGAGCCCATGGAGAACTCCTACAACCTCTTCCTCGACGAGCGCTACGCGGGAAAGATGGCGTTCTTCGATTCCGCCGACGCCTTCGCCCAGGTCTGCGGGCTGATCCTCGGAGTCCATCCCTTCACGATGGACGAAAAGGAAATCGCCGAGGCTGCCGACATCATGCGGCGCATCCACTCCAACCTGCGGTTTTACTGGACCGATCCGACACAGATCGAGCAGGCGCTCGCCGCCGGCGAGATCGTGCTGTCCTACTCCTGGAACGGCTCCGCCAAGAACCTCAAGTCCCAGGGGCTGGATGTCGCCTTCATGGATCCCAGGGAAGGGATCCTCACGTGGGTGTGCGCCCTGGCGCTGGGCAACGGCAATCCCGGAAACCTCGATCTCGCCTACGATTTCATCAATGCCTGGACCTCGCCCGAGGCCGGCAAGAACCTGATCGAGCTGTACGGCTACGGACATTCCAACACCCAGGCGTTCCCGCTGGTCGCCGCGGAGGTCCTGGATTCACTGGGTATTGCAGACCCCGACGCCATGATGGCCAAGGGCACCTTCATCGAGGAGATGTCGCCTGACACGCGCGAAGCGGTGATCAGGACCTTCGACGACGTGAAGTCCGGTATCTGAGGATCACGGGACAGGGCCCTGCTTGCACCGCGGGCAGGGTTCTGTGCCTTCGATGACTGCCGCTTACGACATCCGCTCCTTCCCCGAGCCGATTGGTGCCGCCCTGGTGGAGCGCCTCGCGCAGGCGGAGACCGCCACGATCGGCCATGCCCGACTTCACGGGTTTCTCGATTCGGGCATCCGCCCGGTGATCGCCGACCGACGCATCGCCGGGACTGCCGTCACCGTGCGCATTCCCGGGGCCGACTCGACGCTGTTGCACCACGCCCTGGGCCACGTGCGGGCCGGCGACATCCTCATGATCGACCGTTGCGGAGACGACCTCCACGCGTGCTGGGGAGGCTCGCTCACGGTCGCCGCCAAGGCGCGGAATCTTGCCGGTGCTGTGATCGACGGCCGTGCCACGGACTTCGGCGACATCAGGCGCATCGGCTTTCCGGTGTGGTGCCGGGGGCCGTCACCGATCACGACGCGCCTGCTCGCGGCAGGGGGTGGCCTCAACGTCCCGGTCACGGTGGGGGGCGTCGTCGTCAATCCCGGCGATGCGGTGATTGCCGACGACAATGGTGTCGTGGTGCTCGCTCCGGGTGAGGCGGAACTCTGGGCACGCTACGCTCTTGACGAGCAGTCCGAGGAGATTCCCTTCAATGAGGCGCTGGAGCGCGGGGAACGGCTCGGCGTCCTTTCCGGAGCGACGGCCATGATCGAGGAGGCCACCGGCCTCGATCTCGGCGGGGACGAAGGCACATGACCGCCGATCTCGCGATCTGGCTCTCGACTCCCCATACGGCCATGATCGAGATTGCCCGCGACCTGGGGTTCCGACGTGCCGTGCTCGACATCGAGCACGGCGTCTTCGACCTCGAACGCCTGGACAGGATGGTGCCCTTCGCCCGCGCCCTCGGCATGGAAGTCCACGCGAAGATTCTGGGGCCTGAGGCCATCCCCATCCAGCAGGCACTCGATCTTGGATGTGACAGCGTCATCATTCCGCACATCGAGGGCCTTGATCACGCGTCCCG
>JAJEHK010000028.1 GCA_022823765.1 Alphaproteobacteria bacterium
TGCTTGGAAAAGAACAGCGGCCGGAAACCGGCCGGGGGAGAAGCCCTCAGCTCGTGGCCTGCTCCGCGCTCCTCCGGTACCTCACCACGTCACCACCGGAACTGTCCGGGACAAAACAGCCCCCGACCGTCGGATTACTCCGGGATTCAACAAAACACCCCGGCAGCTGATCGGCGAGACACGCCAGCCGGTCGCCATGGCGCCGGGCAGGCAGGCACGTGAAGACTACGAGTATCGACGCTGCGGCACCTGCAACGTCTTCATGGCCACAGAGCCCCTGGCCGGCAGGCGCATGACCAAGGTGACCGAACGCAAGACCAAGATCGACTGGGCGCGGTTCCTGGCCGATATCGCCGGGCGCTACCAGGACGCCACCACCATCACCCTGGTGATGGACAATCTCAGCACCCATCGACCCGGCGCACTCTACGAGGCCTATCCGCCGGACGAGGCCAAGGCCTTGTGGGACCGCTTCGAGTTCGTCTACACCCCCAAGCACGGCAGTTGGCTCAACGTGGCCGAGGTGGAACTCAACGTCATGATCCGCCAGTGCCTGAACCGACGCATCGACTGCATCGAGGTGCTGCGTGCGACGCGAAGTCGCCGCATGGCAGGCCTCCCGTGATCGCATCCAGGCCAAGGTGGACTGGCAGTTCACCACAGATGATGCCCGAGTGAAACTCAAACGGCTCTATCCGACATTTGACGAATGACAGGACACTAGGACAGGAAGACGGTGGAGCCATCCGGTGCCGATCTGCAGGCGACGCCAGGAGCGTACGGGACCTTCAAGGCGAAGGACGACGTCATGGTTGCCTTCGTCGACGAGCACTACGGCGGCTATTCGTTCATGGTCGTTTACCCGACGGACGATCCGGAGCGGCACGAAGCCGAGTTCTGGACGGAGGACGAGGAAAGCGAGTGCAAGGGGTTTTCCGCTGTCGACAGCGCGTGCCACGTGACCGCGGACGTTGATTGCGAATAGATCCGAGCACCCGGCACTGATCACGAAGGAGACGGCCATGAACTGGGTCAAGGTACGCGGCACCTGCACGGTGCGGGCGGTGTTTGAGGAGCTGCGACAGCAGGTCAAGAACGACATCGCGGAGTACAACGGCCTCCATGAAGCTGACCGGGGCCAGAAAGGCCGGGTCGAAACCCCCAGAGATGACCGGTTTGCTGCAATGGTGGATGAGACGGATACAGGCAGGCCCGACGTCGTGTTGTTCGACAGGAAAGACGATTACATTTTGGTACACATGCCTTACCGTCCGGAAACCAATATTCGTGTCAAGGCCTCGTTTGACAATGAGAACACCGAACGCGTTCTATGGGTTGGCACCGCTTTCGGATTCGAGCTCTGGCAGATTAGCAAGTTGGCTCTTTCGCCGATTCTGTTTGACTGACCATGCCCGGTATCCGCCTTCGCGTCGACGTCACCGGAGTTGCCGAGGCCGAGCAGGTCTTCGCCTGGCTGATTGGCGCCGGCTAGGACCTCTTGCAGGCGTTGCGAGACATCGGCGAGTACGTGGTGCGAGCCACGAAGGAACGGTTCCGCGACGAGCAGGGCCCGATGGCGAAGACTGGACACCGCTGTCCGAGTTCACGAAAGCGCGCAAGAAGAAGGACCGCGACAAGATCGGCACCGAAGACGGACACCTCAGCGGTCGGATCGCGTTTCAGGCCGGTCCGGCCGAGGTCCTTATGACAGCGCGGGACTCTACGCCGGGACATACCACTTCGGAGCGGAGTAGGGGTCGTTTGGCACCATGGCTAACGACTCGCCGATCCCGTGGGACGACATCCCCGCCCGACCGTTCGTCGGGCTGTCCGATGCCGACGCGGACGAGATCAACGCGATCGTGCAGGGGGGGGTCGAAGGGCAGGTGTGAAGCCCTTAACCCGCGTCAGCGAGTCCAGCAAATTCGGCGCTCAATCCAGATCGTGAGGAGATCACCGCGCTGGAGAAGGATCTTGCCCGGGAGGCGCGTGACGACGAGGAGGCAACCCGGCTGATGACGATCCCGGGGATCGGGCCAATTACCGTCATGGCCTTCCAGGCCTTCGCGCCGCCGATGGAGAGCTTTCGGCGTGGCCGCGACTTCTCGGCCTGGCTCGGGCTTGTGCCGCGGCAGCACTCGACCGGGGGGAAGGCGCGGCTCGGCAAGGTCTCGAGGATGGGCCAGCGTGACGTCAGGCGGCTTATGATCATCGGCGCAATGTCGGTCGTCAGACAGGCTGTCAGGCGCGGCGATGCCGCGGACCCGTGGCTGTCCAGGATGCTGGCGCACAAGCCGATCCGGCTGGTTGCGACGGCGCTGGCCAACAAGATGGCGCGCATCGCCTGGGCACTGATGACGAAGAAGGAGAGCTATCGGGTTCCTGCCACCGCGTAAGCGGGAGCGGGAAGCCGTCGGCAGTGCGGGCAGGGCATCGGAGGGTACGGGCAAACGGTCAACAAGACGGGATCGGGAAAACCAGTTCTTAACCGCAGGGCCTTCGAGCCCGCGTAAGCGATTTGGACCCGGTCCGCGTGTCTCCATACGGGCCCGCGGCACAGACCACGCCGCATTCAACGAGGCCGGATAGACGACAGCACCTGACCGCACCGCCTGAGCCGTTGGATTCCGCTTGCATCACCGGGGGCGTCCATAGACGTTCGGTCGTACGGTGACGTGCTGTCGTTCCCGTCCGCTTGACAGTCTTCCTTACGGAGTGCCGGCGACACTCGGGCCCGTGTCGTGAACGGCTGCGACGAATGCGTAGCGAGGCTGAACGGGCTTTTGTACCATCCGGGAATTCCGACATCGGTCGCGGTGAGATCCCGGCGCCGCAGGCAGAGGATCTGTTCGCTACCCTGTGCTGGGGCCTTGGAGAGTGCGCCGGCGCTGTTTGCGTCATCGTGCCTGTCCCGTTTCAGTCGCGAGGGGTTGTTATCTTCGTCCGGCTGTCAGTGCCGATTGGCGGCCTTGCGGTCGCAGGGTTAAGCAGTTGAGTGTCCGCTTCCAGTTCTTCTGGAGCGGGCGGAGCCGGATGTCCTTCTTCGGCTTGTCGGCCTTGATGGGCCTGTCGTAGAGGGCGCGCCCCTTGGTCGTTCTGACGCGGATCCAGCCTGAGGCCCGGTAGACACCGCCGCTGTGACGCGGAACCTCCACGAACGTCTCGCAGAGCACGGGCGAAGTGCGGACTAGTTCCCGGTTAGCAGCTTGGGGTCGAGCAAGAGGATGTGGGACCCAAGGTTGGGACGGCGGCCCACGGATGGATCAGGAA
>JAJEHK010000050.1 GCA_022823765.1 Alphaproteobacteria bacterium
GGATCACCGTCAATGCCATCGCGCCGGGCTATGTCGATACCGATCTCATTGCCCATGTCAGCGAAGCGATGATGCAGCGAATCATCTCCGGCATCCCTGTGGGGCGGGTGGCGCAGCCCGAAGAAGTGGCCCGCTGCGTCCTCTTTCTCGCCGATGACAACGCCGGTTTCATCACCGGCTCGACTCTCTCCATCAACGGTGGCGCCCACATGGCCTGACCGGCACCTTCCGGTTCGAGTCAGCGGGACTCGCCCGGGGACCTGAGGTCCCCGGCGCCGTCTCAGTGCGGAGCGATTTCGCCGGCACCCCACCAGTAGATGGCGCAGAACAGGAAGAGCCAGACGACATCGACGAAGTGCCAGTACCACGCGGCCGCCTCGAACCCGAAGTGCTGCTGCGGGGTGAAGTGGCCCTTGCAGGCCCTGACCAGGCAGACACTGAGGAAGATGGTGCCGACGATGACGTGGAACCCGTGGAATCCGGTGGCCATGAAGAAGGTGGAACCGTAGATCCCGCCGGTGAAGGAGAACGGCGCCTCGACATACTCGACGATCTGGAAGGCCGTGAAGGTGATGCCGAGCACCACCGTGACCCACAGTCCGGCGATCAACTGATCTCGCTTGCCCTCCCTCAGGGCATGGTGCGCCCACGTGACGGTGGTGCCCGAGGTCAGCAGCACCAGCGTGTTGATGAAGGGAAGATCCCAGGGATCGAACGTGAGGACATTCTCAGGAGGCCATATGCCGCCCATCTGGATGGTCGGAAAGAGAGCGGCGTTGAAGTAGGCCCAGAACCAGGCAAGGAAGAACATCACCTCCGAGGCGATGAAGAGCGCCATTCCGTAGCGCAGCCCGATCTGCACCACCGGCGTGTGGGCCTTCTCGACCTGGGCCTCGCTCACCACGTCGCGCCACCAGAAGAACATGGTTGAGAGGGCAAGCGCCAGTCCCGGAAAGATCATCCACCACCGCCCCGGGTCGTCGAACATGCCGATCGTTCCGGCGGCCAGCACGAACGCGGAAAAGGCGCCGAGCGCGGGCCATGGACTGGGATTGACCAGATGGTATGGGTGCGTGGATGAATGATCGGCCATCAGGTCTCTCCTTGTAACAGTGCGGTCGCAGTGCGGCCGCCTTTCATGGTGTGCATGGCCAGCTGACCCGGAGTCCCGGCCATCCTGTCGCTGGCAAAGAACGTATAGGACAGCGTGATGCTGCGAACCTCCGCGGTCAGCGGATCCTTCAGCATGTCCGGATCGACGAAGAACGTGACCGGCATGGCCACACGTTCACCGGGTTTGAGTGTCTGCTCGACGAAGCAGAAGCAGTCGATCTTGGCGAAGTACTCGCCGACCTTCAAAGGCGTGACATTGAAGGTCGAAACCCCGGTGATCTCCCTCGCCGTGGGGTTGAACGCCTCGTAGAAGACCGTGACCTGTTCCCCCGTCGCCGTCCGGACTTCCTTCAGCAGCGGACGAAACTCCCAGAAGAGTCCGCGCGCCGTGTCGGCATTGAATCGTACCGTGACGAGCGTCGGATCCCCGCTGAATCCGGGGGCGGCATTCGCCGTGGCGGGCGTCCCGCCGAATCCGGTCACCTGACAGAACAGGCGATAGAGAGGCACCGCTGCCACGGTCAACGCCGTCATCAGGGCGATGCCGGCGACGATCCCTGCGACGGTGGTCCGCTTGCTCATCTCTCAGCCGCCCATCCTGATGATCGAGACGCCGTAGATGACGAGGATGAACGCTGCGAGCACGAGAGCGATCACGATGCTCCGGCGGCGGCGCTGTGTCTTGGCGCGATCGGCATCGGTCATGACCAGTGGACCCCGTGATCGATGCCAAGGAGAGCGAAGATGAGCGCAAGATAGAGAATGGAGTACCTGAACATCCAGCGCGCCGATGCCTCGTTGCGGCGGACAAGGATGGCAATGGCGCCGCACGTGAAAATGACCGAGAGCAAGGCCGCTCCCGCACCATAGAGGGCGCCGGCGGTGCCAATGAACCAGGGAGTCATCGACACCGGAATCATGGACACGCTGTAGGCGAGGATCTGCCAGCGCGTCGCTCCGGCGCCCGCGGTCACCGGCAGCATCGGAATGCCGGCGCGGCGGTAATCGTCCGACCGATAGAGGGCGAGCGACCAGAAGTGCGGAGGAGTCCACATGAAGATGATGGCAAAGAGAGCGATTGATGCCGCCGACACGCCTCCCGTCACGGCCGCTTCGCCGATCACCGGGGGAAAGGCGCCGGCGGCACCCCCGATGACGATGTTCCAGGATGTCCGGCGCTTGAGCCACACCGTGTAGACGAAGACATAGAAGGCGATGGCGAGGGTCAGCAGGCCGGCAGCCATCCAGTTGACCGCGACGCCCATCATCATGACCGAGGCAATGGCCAGTGTCGCGCCGAACTCCAGGGCGCTCGTTGCGGCAATCCGACCCGTTGGCAAGGGTCGATGCCACGTTCTGTGCATGAGGGCGTCGAGATCCCGCTCGTACCACATGTTGATGCACCCTGCGGCGCCGGCGCCCAATGCGATGCAGAGAAGCGCCACCACGGCAAGGAACGGGTGGAGGCTTCCCTCGGCAACGACGAGACCGATGGCGCCGGTGAACACCACCAGCGACATCACCCTCGGCTTGAGGAGT
>JAJEHK010000205.1 GCA_022823765.1 Alphaproteobacteria bacterium
ATGTCAACACTCCACAACCATTATACATGGGTACATCTGAAGGCCCGCAAAATCAGACAAATCACGCGGACTCAATAAGTTGGTCCGAGTATCAGTTGGCAATCAGTTGGAACTTCGGCCTAACCGCCGGTTACGGGGATGGGCATCAGATTGTTGTGCCACGGCCCAGGACACGGTTGATTGGCATCCGGGAGTGCCGTTCAGGCAGACCCATGCGTGTATCGGAGTTTCCCGAACCTGCGAATCTCGACGCGGAGGCCGTCCATCGCTGCTTCGCCCGTGCGCATCTTCCTGCGCCGCGACGCCAGGGTAAGGGTGTTGAGGTCGACAATCTCGCCGCGCTCGTCGACCGGTACGATGCGTTCATTCTCGATGGCGACGGTGTCATCAAGGTAGGCGCAGGGTTGGTGCCTGGCATTGCCAACGCAACAGGCATTCTTCAGGCCGCCGGCAAGGTAGTGATGATCCTCTCCAATACATCGGGCTCGCCCGTCCACGAGACTGCCCGACGCTATGCCTGCATGGGGCTTGGGATCCCGGAACGCCTGGTGGTGTCGAGCCGCGTCGCGATCGAGGCTCACATTGCGGCACATCCTCGAACGGGGCTCTGGGGAGTGATGGCGACCCGGGATTCGGGGATAGGTTCCCTCGCTCTCAGTGCCGAACTTCTTGGCGATGATGATTCGCTCTACCGAGAGGCCGACGGGTTCATCCTTCTGCGTTCCATGACATGGACTGTCGAACAGCACCGCCGGCTCGCATCTGCTATCAGAGGTGCGCCGAGGCCGGTCCTCGTGGCCAACGCCGACGTGAGCGCTCCCGTACCTGACGGCTCGTTTTCCGTGCAGCCGGGATACTGGGCCATTCGTCTGGAGGTGGAAACCGGGGTGTGCACCCAGGGGTTCGGAAAGCCGTTCGCTCCGGCTTTCGAACTCGCGCTTGCCCGTCTCGGCAACGCCGGGCTCCGGCGAGACAGGATAGCGATGGTGGGCGACGGCCTCTTTACGGACATCCTGGGCGGCCTGGCTGCGGGATTGGGAACAGTGCTGGTTACTGACCACGGTCTGGTCAAGGACCTCGACTGGCGGGCGTGGACAGCGAGGATCGGCATCACGCCTGATTTCGTGATTCCCGGACCCTGAGCCTCCAGGACGAAGCAGACTCAGGAGTCCTTCTCAACGAAGTCGGGTGCGGTATCAAGGCACCGTGCGGAAACGGTAAACGCATCTCGCCGGAAGGTCCGGACCCTGCGGTTCACGATGCACGACAACCCGGTCCTGGTGTGGCTGGTCTACTATGTCCGATCCAAGGGGGCTGATGCGATGCGCATGACAGTCGGAATCGTCGTGTTTCCGGACTTCGAGATCCTGGATGTATTCGGGCCCGTCGAAATGCTCGGCATGCACCCGGAGGCGTTCGAACTTCGCATGGTTGCGGAGACGCGCGGCACTGTCTCCAGCGCCCAGGGTCCGCGATGCGTGGCCGATGACGGGTTCGACGGCGACACGCACTATGACGTGATTCTCGTACCGGGTGGACAGGGAACACGCCGCGAGGTCGACAACGCTTCGATGCTCCGGTGGCTCGAACGGCGCTGCGGAGAGGCCCGTTACGTCACGTCGGTCTGCACGGGCGCTGCCCTGCTTGCGCGGGCCGGGGTGCTGGACGGACGCCACGCCACCACCAACAAGATGAACTTCGACTGGGTCGTCTCCCAGGGACCCGACGTTCACTGGAAGTACGACGCGCGCTGGGTCGAAGACGGCAACACCTTCACGTCTTCAGGCGTCTCCGCCGGCATGGACATGACCCTGGCGTTCATGGCCCGCGTCCTCGGAGAGCAGTCCGCCGACGATGCGGCGCTGTGGGCAGAATACAGCTGGCACAGGGACGCAGACGTCGATCCCTTCGCGGATGCCTGGCGCACGCGTTAGCAATCGCAGAGCGCGGGCAGGCTCGTGGCTGTACCTCTTCGCTGATGATGCCGGGGCGGGCGGCTCGCCCGGACCTCATGAGGCGCCGGGCGCAGGAGCGTTCACCTGCACGGTGACGATGTCGAGATCATGGTACTGCTGGTGGCGCACGGAGGAGGCGAAGTCGCGCAGCAGCCGGAGTGAGACTTCGTGGTCGGCCCACACGCCATCGCCGGAGACGCCGAGCACCGCGAGCTTCTCCTCCACGTTTTCCTCTCTCGGCGCGACGATGAATTCGAGCACTGCGCCTCCTCCGCCTTTCGATGCCGACAGGCGCAGCCGACGGTCCGGGGTTCCGCCCTCTTCTTCCGGCCGCAGCAGGGTCAAGAGGGTTTCCTCGGCGGCGGCGGCGAGCCTCTCCGTCATGGCGTCGTCCCAGCTGTTGCGAGACGCGAAGGCGGACAGGAACTCCCGGATGTCCGGCAGTGCGGCGACGGCGAACGCGGTCTCCATGCGAGCGGGCCGGGACCCGGAAAGCGCCAGGATCGACGTCATGAGAATCGCCGCGAGACCGCCGGAGGTGATCCCGTTGGCAAAGATGCCGCCGGCGAACTCGGAGACGAGTTCCGGAAAGATGGCGCCCGACTCGAAGCCGACCCCGAGCCAGAAGGAAACGCCGACGACCGCGCCCTTGCGAAGGTCCATGCCGTCCTGCATCACCACCCCGATGCCGATCACGAAGAGCAGTGCGGTCAGCACCAGTAGATAGGCGCCGACAACAGGGCCCGGGATGGCCAGCACGACGGCCAGCGCCTTGGGCAGGAATGCCAGGGCCAGGAAAACGGCGCCGGTCACGATCCCTATGGCGCGCGACGCGACTCCGGTGATCCCGATGAGTGGCCCCGCGAGCGAATAGGTCGTGTTCGGAACGGTTCCGGCCAGACCGCAGAGCACGTTGCTCATCCCGTCGGCCGCGACCGTACCCTGCACCGCCCGGAAATCAACCGGCCGCTGCCGGCGCCACGAGACCCGCTGGAGCGCCGTGTTGCTGCTCATCGCCCGGATGGATCCGATCACCGCGGTCAGCAGGAAGGCCGGTAGCAATGCCCAGAATCCAGGCCCGAAATCCAGATCGAGACTGGGAATCGAAACATCCGGCAGCCCGATCCAGGAAGCAGCGGCGATGCGCTCCAGGTCGTAGAGACCGAAGAACGCGGCGAGCGCCGTGCCCAGGACGACGCCGATCACCGGCGCCCAGAGCCGCAGCATCGGCGTCCCTTTCAGGGAAATG
>JAJEHK010000330.1 GCA_022823765.1 Alphaproteobacteria bacterium
AGCCGATGGCCTCAAGCAGTGCCCGCACGGCATGGCGATTGGCATCGAAAATGGCGCCGGGCCCCAGAACGGCGGGAGGATCAGTGACCTCGTCACCCGTCGAGAAGAGGGCGACACGCAGTCGTTCCCTGCAGGGCAGGACCGTGAGGCCGACCGAGGCGGCAAGACCGATATCGAACGGTCCCAGCCGGCGCCCCTGGCGCAGGATGGTGCTCCCCGCTGCGATATCCTCGCCGGACTCGCGCCTGTTGGCGCCGCGCCGGGTCCGGGAATCGAGAACGATCGAGTCGCCCTCGGTGCGGACATTCTCCTGCATGACCACCGTGTCGCAGCCTTCGGGCATGGGCGCTCCGGTGAAGATGCGGATGGCTTCGCCTCGCCGCGCCCGGCGGCCAAGCGCCATGCCTGCCGCCACTCTCTCCGTGACGGGAAGGACCGTGTCGCCGGAGTCGGCGAGGTCATCATGGAAGAACGCGTAGCCGTCGACAGCGGCATTGGCGTGAGGAGGAACGTCCATCGTCGAGACGATGTCACGGGCAAGAATGCGCCCGGCGGCCCCGGCCAGAGGGACTTCTTCGGCGGGCGTGACCGGAGAGGCCATGCGCGAGATGAGATCGAGCGCTTCTGCCGCCGTCATCAACCGGTCGCCACGCGATTCAGGGCTCACCGGACGATCGGTTCCGTGCGGGAGACGTGTCGATGCAAGACTCATGGTTCTTCTGATAGCGAACGCCGGCGCGCCGTCAAGGCACGCCAGGCAGCCGCCCCGTGAAGCAGCCCCGAAAGGGCGGTCACCAGTGCGGCCAGCCACATGGCGACGACGCCGGCCGTGACGAGGGCCGGATCGGGGATGAGAACTAGGGCGATGGCGAGGCACTGGAGAACCGTCTTGGTTTTCGAGAGAGGCGTGACGCCAACGGTCAGCGAGGATGCGGCGAGGGCTTCGCGCAAGCCGGCGACGAAGAGTTCGCGGATCACGATGACGAGAGCGGCGATCACCGGCACTTCAAGCGTCGCTGTCAGAACGACGATGACACCGCATACCAGCACCTTGTCGGCGATGGGATCGAGAATCCGCCCCAGGGTGGACTGGACATTCATGCGGCGCGCCAGCCAGCCGTCGAGGGCATCTGTCGCTGCCGCCACGCAGAAGATGGCAAGCGCCGCCCAGCGGGCGTTCGCGTCCCCGTCCATCAGGAGATACACGATCGGGACCAGGGCCACCATGCGGATGATGGTGAGGACGTTGGGCAGCGACGCCGTCATGAGTCGTGACCGGGAGCCAGGGTCATCAGGCAGCGCATGGCGGGGCCGTCACGGGTCGCGCTGGAAGTGGTCGCGGATGCGCTGGGCCACGGTGCGGTCAATGCCGTTGACCTTCTCGAGATCGGCCAGCGGTGCGTCGGCCACGGCTCGGGCCGATCCGAAGTGATGGAGCAGGGCCCGCTTGCGCATCGGACCGATGCCCGGGATTTCGTCGAGCAGGGAATGACTGATGCGGCTGGTGCGTTTCGAGCGATGGGCGCCTATGGCGAAGCGATGGGCCTCGTCGCGCAGCCGCTGGATGAACCAAAGTACCGGATCGCGTTCGTCCGGCATCAACGGATCGCGCCCGGCAAGGAAGATGCGCTCGCGTCCGGCATTGCGATCCGGGCCCTTGGCGACACCGGCAATCTCAACCCCGGAAACGCCGAGGTCCTCAATGACGGCCAGCGCCGTGGCCAGCTGTCCGGCACCGCCGTCGACGAGGACAAGATCGGGCCAGGCGGAGGAGGTGCGTTCAGGATCCTCCTCGACCAGGCGCGAGAAGCAACGGTCGAGAACCTCGCGCATCATTGCATAATCGTCGCCTGCCGGGGCCTTGCGGACCGTGAACTTGCGATACTGGTTCTTCATGAATCCGTCGGCGCCGGCAACAATCATCGCGCCGACGGGCTGGGCTCCCTGGATATGACTGTTGTCGTAGACCTCGATGCGCCGGGGTGCGGAGTCGAGGCCGAGCAGGGCGGCCAGGCCCTCGAGATGGGAGCGCTGTGTCGCACTCTCGGCGAGGCGCCGCTGCAGGGCATCCCGTGCATTCTGCAGGGCATGGTCCATCAGCGCCCGGCGGCCACCCCTGCGCGGGACGCTGATCTCCACTCCGTGTCCCCTCCTGCCGGCGAGGGCCTCGGTCAAGAGGGCGTGATTGTCCGGCCTCACCGATGCCAGGATGATGCCCGGGACTTCCTTGTTCTCGTAGAACTGGGCCAGGAAGGCCGCCATCACGCTTTCCGGATTCCTGTTGGCGCTGCGCCCGGGCCAGTAGGCCCTGTTGCCGTAGTTGCGTCCGTGCCGGATGAAGAAGACCTGGATGCAGGTCTGTCCGCCTTCCCGGTGAAGCGCCACGACGTCGGCCGCGGCAAGTGTCGGCACGTTGATCTGCTGGTGTGCCTGGATGTGGTTCAGAGCGCGAATGCGGTCGCGCAGTCCGGCGGCGCGCTCGAACTCAAGGTCTTCGGCGGCCTCCTGCATGCGCCGGGAGAGACCGTCCTGGACCTCCCGGGTCTGGCCCTTGAGAAAGGCGCGGGCCTCTCCCGTCAGGTGTTCGTAGTCCTCGTCGTCGGCAAGCCCGACGCAGGGCGCCACGCACCGCTTGATCTGGTACTGCAGGCAGGGCCGGGTGCGATTGTCCAGTACGTGATCGCTGCAGCTCCTGAGAGGAAACGCCTTCTGCAGGGCCGTGATGGTCCGGTTGACTGCACCGGCGCTGGCAAACGGGCCGAAGTAGTCGCCCTGCCGGCGACGGGCCCCGCGATGCTTGACGATCTGCGGCCACCGGTGGTCGCGACGCAGCAGGATGTAGGGAAAGGACTTGTCGTCACGCAGGACGACGTTGTAGCGCGGCTTGAGCTTCTTGATGAGGTTGGCCTCGAGAAGCAGCGCCTCGGCTTCGGTTGCGGTGGTGACCACTTCGACGGCCGCGGTGCCCGCGACCATCCTGTGCAGGCGCGGGTCGAGGCGCCCCGGCTGCGCGTAGGTCGCGACCCGGTGTGCCAGGTTGCGCGCCTTGCCGACATAGAGAACCTCGCCTTCGGAGGAGAGCATGCGGTAGACGCCGGGCCCTTCAGGCATGGTGGCCAACGACCTCCTGACGGCGTCGGCGCCACTCTCTGCGGGGACCGTGTCCATATGCTCGACCGCCGGTCCCTCGGTCTCCCCTGACGGTCGGATGTCCCTCGATGCCTTCGCCATCGCCAAAAAGGGCGGGGAGCCGCGCGGCCGCGGCTCCACCGGCGTGTCAGTCCGAGGGCTGCGGTACGATGCGCAGGTAGGGCTTGGGTGCCGTACTGCCGATCGATAGTGTCATCTCTTGCCATTGCTCCTTGATGGATCATCCGGTCAGGGGCACATGCCTGGAAGGGCGGCGGCCATTCCCCGGGTCAAGGAATGTCGTCCCGGCAGCCTCACCCTTGAGACTTGGGTTTCCGCGCCCGGAAGTCAACCGTCCCGGAGCGGGACGGCAACGGACTCCCGGCGTCAGAACAGGCCGGAAATGCGGCCCCTGGAATCGACACCGATGTTGTCGGCGGCAGGTTTGCGTGGCAGTCCCGGCATGGTCATGATGGCGCCCGTGACGACGACAAGGAACTCGGCGCCGGCCGATACCCGGACCTCGCGCAGCGGAATGGTGAAGCCTTCGGGCGCCGCCTTCAGCGCCGGGTCGGTGGAAAAGCTGTACTGGGTCTTGGCCATGCACACCGGCCAGGAACCGGCCGGGGTATCGTCGAGCTCGGCGAGCTGGCGCGAGATGGCGGCAGGCACGTCGATGTCGTCGGCCCGGTAGATCTGCCGGGCGATGGTCCGGATCTTCTCCTCGAGCGGCATGTCGTCTGGATAGAGCGGCCGGAAGTCGGCGGTTCCACTCTCGGCCAGTTCCACCACGGCCTCGGCGAGGTCGACGGCGCCGGCGCCGCCGTTGGCCCAGTGGGTAGCCTCGACACAGCGCACGCCTTCGGCGGCGCAAAGGTCAAGCAGCGTCGACACCTCGGCATCGGTGTCGGCGGAGAAACGATTGACGGAGACGACGGCCGGCACCCCGAATCTGGCCACGTTGGAGATATGCCTCTGCAGGTTCGCAAAGCCTCTCTCGACGGCGGCGACGTCCTCCCTTGCCAGGTCCTCGCGGGCGACCCCGCCATGCATCTTCAGCGCCCGGATGGTGGCGACGATGACCACGGCATCCGGCGACAGTCCCGCCTTGCGGCACTTGATGTTGAAGAACTTCTCTGCACCGAGATCAGCGCCGAACCCGGCTTCCGTCACCACGTAATCGGCCATGCCGAGAGCGCTCGAGGTGGCGAGCACGGAGTTGCAGCCATGGGCAATGTTGGCGAAGGGGCCTCCGTGCACGAAGGCTGGATTGTTCTCCAGGGTCTGCACGAGATTGGGCTTGATGGCATCCTTGAGGAGTGCCGCCATGGATCCCTCGGCATTGAGGTCGCGCGCCGTGACGGGCGTTCTCTGCCGCGTGTGGGCGACAATGATGTTGCCAAGCCGGCGCTTGAGATCGTCGATGTCCGTGGCAAGGCAGAATATGGCCATGACCTCGGAGGCCACAGTGATGTCGAAGCCGTCCTGGCGCGGGAATCCGTTGGCGACCCCGCCCAGCGAGTTGACGATGGATCTGAGGGCCCTGTCGTTCATGTCGACGACGCGGCGCCATGCCACCCGGCGTTCGTCGATGCCGTGTGCATTGCCCCAGTAGATGTG
>JAJEHK010000272.1 GCA_022823765.1 Alphaproteobacteria bacterium
GGGGCAGTGGCCAGGGCCGGGCGATCGCGCTGGCGCTTGCGGCGAAGGGCGCCGACATCGCGTTCGGCTCCTTCGTCGCCGGCCAAGGAGGAATGGCTGCTTGGGAAGAAACCACCTATCCGACAGAAGCCCAGATGGCGGAGGTCGCGTCAGCCATCGAGCAGCATGGCGTCGGCGCCTATGGCCAGCATCTCGACCTGCGATCGAACGAAAGCTGCCAGGACATGATCGAAGGCACCTGCGATAAGTTCGGCAGGATCGACATACTCGCCAATGTCGCCGGAATCTGCGCCCAGGTTCCACTGCCCGGGCATCCGGATGACGCCTGGGAAAAGGTGATTGATGTCAACCTCTCGGGCACCTGGCGCATGATCAGGCAATGTCTGGGACCGATGATGGAGCGGAACTGGGGCCGGATCCTGATCATCTCTTCGACGGCAGCCAATGTCGGCGCAGAGAACTTCGGCGCATACTGCGCCTCCAAGGCGGGGCTACTTGGTCTGATGCGCTGCACTGCGCTTGAAGGCGCACCTCATGGGGTCACCTGCAATGCCATAAACCCGGGATTCGTCGATACCGGTATGGTCGAAAGGAGTTTCAGCGTACTCGAGCGAATCAAGGGCACGGACATCGCGGAAGCCCGCGCCGAAGCCGCTGCCAGCTCGCCCATGAACCGGATGATCCAACCCGATGAAATCGCAGCCATCGCGGCCTTTCTTTCGACCGATGCCGCGGGCGGCATCACGATGGAGGACATCACCGTATCCGCTGGAGCGCTCTGGTAAAGGTCAGGCCTCAAGCCAGTCCAACGCAATCCTGCGGTAGAAACTGGCCGCTCTGATCACATCCGCCGTCATGACATGCTCGTCGGTCTGGCCACTCATTCCGAGCCTGCCCGGACCGATGATGACCATGGGAAGATCGAACGCCGGCGCCAGGACCGCGGCATCGCTGTAGTAGGAAGCTCCGCCGGGAACCGCCGGGGCCCCCTGCCCGGCCGCTACCGTCTCGAGACAGATTTTCGCGAAGGGGTGATCGGCAGGCGTTTCGACAGGTGGCTTGTAGTCGATGCGCTCGATATCTAGATCCCGGCCGAGGCAGGAAAGCAGGTTGTTCTCGATTGCCTCCGGGACCATGCCGGGCAGTGTGCGCACATCGATCTCCGCCTCGCACCTGTCCGGTGTCAGATTGACCACGATACCACCCTCGATGCGTCCCACCGACACGGTCGGCGGACCCAGAAGCGGGTGCGTTCGGGCATGGAAATCGAAGCCCCTCAGGCTGGCCAGCGCGTCCATCATGCGCTCGATGGCGCTCTGGTCGCCGTCGGCTCCTTCGGATGGGTGTCCGGATCTCCCGTAAGCGATCAGGCGCAGCCAGAGAGCACCCTTCTCCGCCAATACAACGTCCATGGACGTAGGCTCGCTGACAAGCAGGGCGCCCGCGCCTGTCAGTGCACCGGTCTCTGCCAGCCGCCGGGCGCCGAGACAGTTCGAACTTTCTCCAGCGGTCAGGGCAAGAACCAGGTCCCCTGGCAGGCACTCGGATTCGTGGCACAGGCATTCGGCGGCAACGATCATGGCTGCCATGCCGCTCTTCATGTCGGCTGCGCCTCGGCCATAGAGCGCCCCGTCGACAATCTCGGCGCCGAAGGGATCGCGGGTCCAAGCCTCCTTGCCCAGGGGCACGGTGTCGAAGTGGGCCGAAAAGACGATCGCCGGTCTTGACCCCCTGCCCCTGATCCTTGCCACGACATTGGCGCGTCCGGGGGCGAACTCATCAAGCTCGGACTCGAAGCCTGCATCACGCAACCTTTCGTGCACGAAGGATGCAATTCCGACCTCCCTTCCAGGAGGATCGCGCGTGTCTTGCCTGACGAGTGCGCGGAGCAGGTCGATGACGTCCGATGAAGCCATTGTTGCATAGTCCTTTGAGCGATGTTGTTCACGATTGACGCGAGGAACTGCAGTAAACCTCTACACGGACTTGCTCCTGACTGTCATCGTCTCCATCGCCTCGACTCCGAAACCACCCAGCATTGAGCTCATTCGAATGTTCCGCACCGCTCAACCCTTTGGCAGGATCAATCACGGTACCGGTCCATTCAGTTGCTGCGGACGCCCGGCGATCAGTGAGTCGGGCCGCTGACAGCAAAGGCGCCAGGATGTACGCTGCAGTCGGACCGGGAGATTTGGAAATCATGGTACGCGATCCGCGCTACGACATCCTGTTCGAGCCCATTCGCATCGGACCGGTCACGGCTCCCAACAGGTTCTATCAGGTACCGCACTGTTCGGGCATGGGCTTTGCTCTCCCGCAGACTCTCAATGCCATGCGCGGAATCAAGGCCGAGGGCGGTTGGGGTGTCGTCTGCACCGAGTACTGTTCCATCGATCCTTCGTCAGATGACTTCGGACACCACTACTGCACCCTGTGGGATGACGACGACATCAGCATCCAGGCCGCCATGGTCGAGGCCGTACACCGGCATGGGTCGCTTGCCGGCGTCGAACTGTGGCACGGCGGCTATGCCACCAACAACGGCCTCACCCGGGCCATTCCGGCGGCCCCGATGTCCATGCCGGTGTGGCATGGCTTTACGCAGACCAGGGCCATGGACAAGACCGATATCCGGGAGTTCCGTCGTCTGCACAAACTGTCGGCCCTTCGCGCCCGTGAGGCCGGGTTTGATCTTGTCTACGTCTACGCGGCGCACGGCTATCTTCCGGCCCAGTTCCTGTCCCCCGTCCAGAACCAGCGCGGGGATGAGTACGGGGGCAGCTTCGAGAATCGGGCCCGGTTGATCCGGGAGCTGCTGGAGGAAACCCGGGAGGCCGTTGGAGACCGGTGCGGCGTCGTGCTCCGCTTTGCCGTCGACAACCTCGATACGGACATGGGCATCACATGCGACGGCGAAGGACGGGACCTCGTGGAGTACGTGGCCGAGCTTCCGGACCTCTGGGATGTCAACATCGCGAATTTCCCTGCCGATGCCCGCACTGCACGCTTCGCCGAAGAGGGTGCCCAGGAAGATTACATCGCCTTCGTCAAGCAGGTGACGACCAAGCCGGTTGTGGCTGTGGGCCGATACACATCGCCGGATCGCATGGTTTCGGTCATCAACAAGGGGCTCATGGACCTCATTGGCGCGGCTCGGCCCTCCATCGCCGACCCCTTCCTTCCGGCCAAGATCCGTGACGGCCGACTTGACGACATCCGCGAGTGCATCGGCTGCAACATCTGCATTCTCAGCAACGGTCTGGGCGTACCACTCAGATGCACCCAGAACCCGACCATGGGCGAGGAGTGGCGACGGGGCTGGCATCCCGAGATCATGACCCGGGCCTCGTCAGATGAGAAAGTGCTCGTGGTCGGGGCCGGTCCCGCCGGGCTTGAGGCAGCTCTCGCTGCCGGGCGCCGGGGATACCAGGTGGCGCTGGCCGAGGCCACGACCGAACTTGGCGGGCGGGTGACCCGGGAGGCGGCCCTGAATGGACTTTCAACCTGGTCGCGTGTCAGGGACTGGAGAGTGGGACAGATCGCCAAACTCACCAATGTGGAGATCTACCGGTCGAGCAGACTGAACGCCGATCAGGTCCTGGAGTTCGGATTCGGGCATGTGTGCATCGCCACCGGCTCGGCGTGGCGGCGCGACGGGACAGGGCGTTCCAGTTTTGCACCATTCGAGGGGCATGACCTCGACGGAGTCCTCACGCCCGACAACGTCATGGAGGAAACGCCCATCGACGGTCCGGTGCTGGTCTACGACGATGATCACTTCTACATGGGGGGCGTCGTTGCCGAGACGTTGGCCGGGCGCGGCCTCGACGTCGTCGTCGCCACCAGTGCCGGCATGGTGTCTCCCCTTTGCTCACACACTCTCGACCAGGGACGTATCGAGGCGCGCCTCATCGAGATCGGTGTCGTCACCTGGACGTCGCGTCTCCTGCGCGGTTTCGATGGCAGCGAAGCAGTTCTTGCCCACGCATCCGGATCGGAGGACATCACGATTCCCTGCAGGAACATCGTCGTCGTCACTTCCCGTCAGCCGGTGGAAGAACTGTGGAGGGACGTCATGGCGCGGCAGGCGGAGAACGCCGACGCCAGACTGAAGAGTGTCCGGCGCATAGGCGATTGCGAAGCGCCGCAGACCATCGCTGCGGCAGTTCACGCCGGTCACCTCTATGCGCGAACACTCGATTCAGTGGATCACGTGAAGCGCGACAGGGTCCTGGTGGCGCCCGGCGGAGGCTCTTTCTGATTGAGCGCGCCGCAGGCGCCCTCCCCCACCCGCAACGCACTGCTCTCCGGAAACGGAGCTGCACTCGTCCTCGTCGTTGCCTGGGGCTTGAACTTTCCCCTGATCGAACAGTTGCTGGGGCACTGGGACATTCTCTCGACAACCCTGTCGCGTCAGGTCATTGGAGCCACTCTTCTCGTCACGTTGTTGTGGGTGCGCACAGGGCGTTTCCCGATCCATCGCGCGCTCCCCTGGCGGCGCATGACCGTCCTCGGGCTCGCGGGCCCGTTCTGCGCGTCACTGCTGACCACGCTCGCTGTCTTCTCGGCAGGATCGGTTGCGGTTGCCATCGTCTATGCCATGGCGCCCCTCATCGCGGCGGTCGTGGCCCGGGTGTTCTTTGCCATTCCCCCTGCCCGCGGCATCATCATCGGTATCACTCTGGCGGTGACCGGCGGACTTGTCGTCAAGGCCCACGAATTCCAGACTGCGAGCGTGACGGGTGGCGAAGGGTTCATGCTTCTCGCTCTCGTCACCTGGACGTGGCACTCGATCGCAGCACAGCGTTGGCTCAAGGGATTCAGCCAGACGGAAATCGCCGCCTACACCATCCTGCCGGGAAGCGTCCTGCTTACGGTCGTGGTGTTCATAGCCTGGGCATCCGGCTTTGTGACTCTGCACGCACCGCTGACCGATACGACGATCTCTCTCGCCGTCGCCATCGGCGTGGTCCCGATCGCACTGGGCAACCTCATGTGGCATGTCGGGGTCAACAGGTTGGGCGTAACACCCATGGCCCTGTGGGGCAACCTGGTGCCGGTTGCAGCCATTGGCCTCGCTGCCTGGTTCGGCACCGTACCGCTGCCCGCACAGATCGTCGGCGGCCTTATCATTCTCGCTGGTGTCGTTTACGCACAGATCGCGTCACTCCGACAATAGTGAACGCGTCTGAGATCAGTTCACATACCAGGCCACCTGCGCCAAGACCAGGTCATTCAAGACGATCGCTCCGGCGACCTGCTCCCGACCGGGCGTATGTGCAGTGCCCCTTCGAGAAGAGCGGTGGCGGGTAACAGCAATCCAGACACGCCCAGCTGGACGAACGCGACGGAGTAGAACATCGAGGCCATCACGCCAAAGCGCGCCTCAGGGCCCGCAAATTGCGCTCTTTCACCGCCTCCAACAGCCGTCGTCGGCGCCTTGCCGACCTGCTGTCACACGATGTATCCGGCCGTGAGCGCACCGTCGCGCGGGTTATCGCTGCACCGGAACAAGAGAAGACGGCTGGGTGGCAATCCATGCCGTCACACGAGCGCATCACCCTTCGTCAACGTCTCATTCCCGAAGCGTTCGACGGCTTCCAGGGTCTCTCGCACGTCGTCCCAGGTCGTGGTGTGATTGATGATGCACATCCTGAGCGCGAACACCCCGTGCAGCGTCGTGGACGACATGAACGCAGGGTCATCCCAGAACATGCGGGCGAGCACGGTCCTGTTGACCTTGTCCAGCACCGCTTCGTCGAGCCCGTCGTCCGCTGGATTGATCCGGAAGCACACGATCCCCAGGGTGACCACGTTCATGGCTTCCAGGATCGGACTCTCGCGGACATATGTCTCTGCCCGCCCGGACAGTTCCATCCCCTTGGCAACGGCACGCCGGAACGCCGCCATTCCAAAGGTCTGAACCGACATCCAGACCTTCAGGGCGCGAACTGACCGGCTCAGCTGCAGGCCGAGGTCCGAGAAATTGGGGTGGTTTGCTCCCCATATCGTGTCCTGAAGGACATCGGTCCCCATCGTGAAGGCGTCCTTGAGCGTGTTCTCGTCCTTCACCAGCAGGCAACCGGCCTCGTAGGGCTGAAAGAACCACTTGTGCGCGTCGAGCCCGACAGAATCCGCACGCTCGATACCGCGCAAGCGACGTTTGCCCTGCTCGGTCACCACGGCGAAGCCGCCGTACGCGGCGTCGACATGCAGCCACAATCCCTCCACCGCGCAGAAATCGGCCAACTCCTCCAGCCGGTCGACGGACCCTGTGCTGGCGGTGCCGGCGTTGGCAGCAACCACGATGGGGGCAAGGCCGGAGTCGCGATCGCTGGCCACAGCGCGAGCGAGTGCATCCATGTCCATGCGGAAGAACTCATCACTTGGAACCATGCGGATGCACTCGCGCCGGATGCCCACGACCCTTGCCGCGCGGGGGAGCGCGCTGTGGCTCTGATCGCTCATGTAGACGGTCGCTCGTTCGGGGTGGCCTGCCGATTCGCGCGCCGCGAAGAAGGCATCGACGCTCGCCGCCGAGCCACCGCTGGTGAAGAGCCCGCCCGCGCCCTCCGGATAGCCGATCCATTGCCTGAACCAGTCTAGGACGACCAGTTCCAGCTGGCTGGGGCCGCTGGCGACCAGCCAGGTACACTGGTTGATGTGATGGCCGGCAGCCATGAAGTCAGCCAGTATGCCGGGCCAGGTGGGTGATGATGGCACAAATGCGAAACAGCGCGGGTGATCCAGGCGGGTCGCCCAGGGGAGAACCTCGTTCGCGACCTGTTCGATGACATCAAGTGCCGGCCTGCCTTCCTCGGGTGCGTCCTCCATCAACTGCTCTTCAAGCACCTGGCGAAACTCACCTTCCCAGGCATTCTTTCCGGGCAGGCTCTCGATTCGCTGCACCACGAGGTCGAGAACCTTCTGCCCGAGGTCGAGCATGTGCTCGCGTGGCATCTGCAAGTCCTCGGTGACATGGGCGCCGGTTCCCGCATCCGGCTCTCCCTCCATCAGATCGGGGGACGAGGCGCGGTCTTCGTCACATCCGTCTACCAATGGTTTCATTTGTTGATCCCGATACATGTGGCACGGGACCCGGTTCCGGGCTGGAAGAGCCGGCATCCCGCTGTGGTCGGACAAGACTGGATTGCCAGTGGGTCTTGCTCCTGGGGGCATGACACTGCCTCATCCCCGGTGCCGGGCCTCGCCTTGAATTCAAGGACGACTTCTACAGTCATTTCGATGCCCGTCCCTTGCCGCTTGTTGTGCCATCACCATTGACAGGTTGACGGAAAATGCCCGCTCGCACAAAGCGGTGGATGCGGCCATGATTCCAGATATGTCAGGTGTCAGCAAGACAGCCCACGAGGCGGTGAATGTCAGACATGGAGATCGCGGCCAGCACTCCGATGGAGCAGCCGCGGACTTGCACTTCCCTTTCCTTGTGCTCCGTCGCGGGAGACACCGGCGTTCAGGCATGAGATGCGGATTGTCCGGGTAAGTCGAGGAATTGATGTTCAGTCGCGCATCAGCCTGCGGTCGGCGCGTCTCATCCAGGCGGTGATGAAAGGCAGGAACCAGGGGTTGCCGCGATAGAACGGTATGGTGCGGAAGGGCCTGTCCGTCAGCACCGTTCTGGCGTCGCTGTCACCAAGAATACGTTGAGCCGTCTTGTGCCCAAGCCAGGTTCCCATCGGCACGCCTGATGCGCACCAGCCCATGGCGTAGTGGACGCCGTCGGCAAGTCCGTTGTGGGGCAGAAAATCGAAAGGAAAAGCAACCTGTCCGCTCCAGCAGTGGGTCAACTTCGTTCCCTCGAGGTCCGGTACGACCCGCAACAGTTCCCCGTGGAGTTGCCGCGCCTTGGCCAGGAGAGATGTGTCCCCTTCCCCCGTGGTGCCACCAAACAGCAGCCTTGTCCCGTCCTCGGTCGGCCGCAGCCACAGCGGTGAATTGCGGTTCTCGATCATCGGACGGCCTCGGGGCAGGACCTTCCTCATCAGGACCGGATCGATGGCCTCGGTCACGACGTTGAAGGCCTGGACCGGCACGACCCTGCGGCGGTGCCAGGGAAGAGCCTTCGGCGTGTAGCCATTGGTGGCCACCATGACGTCGCGCGCCGACACCTTGCCCTTCGGCGTGGAAACGACGAAACCCTGGCGCTGGCGTTCGACCCCGGTTACCGGGCAATGGCCGACCACGGTCGCACCCTGCGCGCGGGCCCGGTCGAGCAGGCCCTGATGGTAGAGTCCGGCATGGATGAGACCGTTGCCGTGCAGCACCTGACCACCATGGTAAAGATCGCTCGCCACCTCTTCCTTCAGCTTGTCGGGCGGAATCATGTCGGCCTCCACCGGAACCCCGTCGGCCTTCATCATGTCGAGGTCACGCTCGAGTTTCTCGTACACCTTCCTCGAGGGTGCGGTGATGAGACGGCCCGTGTTCGAATAGAAGCAGGCGATCTGTTCGTCGCGAATGAGGCTTGCTGCAAAGTCGTGGGCCGTGGCGGCCTCGCGGGCAATGCTGCCGGCGGCATCCCGGCCGATGCGCCTGACCATGTCGCCGTACTTGAACCACACCGTGCGGCCAAGGTAACCGGAATTGCGGGTGCTTGCGCCATGACCTGCGGCCTCGGCATCGAGGACGAGGACATCGCGGCCCCCTCGCGCCAGGGTGAGTGCCGCTGACAGCCCGACATTGCCTGATCCAATGACCACGACATCCGTATTGTCAGGTGGCGCTGACTCATCGAGCCGGGGGCGCGGCGCGAGATCCCACCAGTACGATGCTTCCTTGAAACCCTCCGCGAATATGTCCTGCATGGTCCCCATGTCCCCGGTGTCGCAAGCTGCGTCATCCTACCACGCAGGGTGATGGCGCTACCCCTGCCACTTGATATGATCCGCGCGACGCGGCCCGAACTTGGGAGGAGAAAGCGATGCTCTCCGGCAGAATGATGGACAGGCCCTTGCTGGTCATCGACATTCTACGCCATGCCGCCGAGGCGTTCCCAGCATCCAGGATCATTTCTCGTAGTGTGGAAGGACCGGTCCACCGCTACACGTACACCGATGCATTCAGGCGAACCGCCAGACTGGCCCATGCCCTCGGGCAACTCGGCATCGGCGCCGGCGACCGCGTCGCCACCATAGCCTGGAACACATACCGGCACTTCGAACTCTATTACGGAGTCTCCGGCATTGGCGCCGTCTGTCACACCATCAATCCGCGACTGTTTGCCGATCAGCTCGACTACATCGTCAACCATGCCGATGACCGGGCGATCTTTGTCGATCTCGATCTCGTGCCCCTCGTCGAGCAACTCGCCGACAGGTTTGCCGGCGTGCGCCATGTGGTCATCATGACCGACCGGGAGCATATGCCCCGGACTTCGCTCAGGCGGGCGCTCTGTTACGAGGAGATCCTGCAAGACATGCCGGAGACCTTCGACTGGCCATGCCTCGATGAAAACACCGCGGCGGCGATGTGCTACACGTCGGGTACGACTGGCAACCCCAAGGGATCACTCTACAGCCATCGCTCCACCGTCCTTCACGCCCTGGGAGTCCTGGCACCGGGGATCCTTCCTCTCAACCGCAAGGCCGTGCTCATGCCGGTGGTGCCAATGTTCCATGTCCAGGCCTGGGGCCAGCCATACGCGGCGCCGATCTGCGGTGCGTCACTTGTCCTTCCCGGTGCAAGGCTCGATGGAGAGAGCCTCCATCAACTGATGGAGTCCGAAGGCGTGACACTGGCGCTGGGTGTGCCCACCATCTGGTTGGGATTGCTGGCCTGGCTGCGCCAGTCCGGCAAGAGGCTTTCCACGGTCTCCCATCTCGTTACCGGAGGCGCCGCCGCTCCGCTCTCCATGTTCAAGGCCTGGGAGGAAGAGTACGGCATCGAGGTCCTGCAGGGCTGGGGAATGACGGAAACCAGCCCCGTGTGTGCCTGTGGTGCCTCGGGCAGCGCCCTCGATGCTGCAGAAGGTGATGAACGCTACGTGCACAGACTGCGCCAGCAACGTCTCTTCGGAGTCGAATTGCGCCTCGTCGATGACGATGGCCAGCCCGTGCCGTCTGACGGCACCACTCCGGGGGAACTCCAATGCCGCGGTCCTTGGGTCATCGACAGCTACTACAATGACGATGCAGCAACATCCGCGGCCTTCACCGATGACGGCTGGTTCCGCACGGGCGACGTGGCGACGCTTGCCCGCGAGAGCATGCTGCAGATCACGGACCGCACCAAGGACATGATCAAGTCCGGCGGCGAGTGGATCAGTTCGATCGATCTCGAGAACGAGGTGATGAGTCATCCGGCGGTCGCCGAAGCCGCGGCCATCGCCATGCCCCATCCACGCTGGCAGGAACGCCCGATGCTGGTCATCGTCCTCAAGGCGGACCAGACTGCGGACTCCGGCGACATCCGCCGCCACCTTGAAGGACGAATCGCAAGGTGGTGGATGCCGGATGACATCGTGTTCGTGGACGACCTCCCTCACACGGCGACCGGAAAGGTCTCGAAGCTGCAGTTGCGTGAACGTTTCCGCGATCATGTCCTGCCCACAGCCTGATCAATCGAAAGGAAATGGGATGGACGCCTCCCACTTCGTGATGCTCGAGGTGTGGAGGGATGAGTGGATCCTCACGGGCCGACGGCATCTAGAGTGCCAAAGGGGAAGAGCGAGCTCTTCACAGGCAAACCGGAGGATCCGAGATGGAGACTAACAGAACTGTCGTCGGGGTGGATACGGCGAAACGAGTGTTCCAGCTGCGCTGGGTTGACATGGAGACGGGGGAGATCGTGGATCTAAAGCTGATGCGGACGAAGTTCCTGGATCACTTCGCCGGGCGCGCGCCCTGCGTGGTGGCGATGGAGGCCTGTGGCGGCTCGCAGCACTGGGCGCGCCGGCTTCGGGATCTCGGCCACGAGCCTTTGCTGTTGCCGGGCAAGGCGGTGCGTCCCTTCGTGATTGGCAACAAGAACGATGCGCACGACGCGCGGGCGATCTGGCGGGCGGTGCACCTGCCGGGGGTGAAGACGGTTGCGGTCAAGAGCGAGGAGCAGCAGGCGGTTCTGGCGCTGCACCGCATGCGCCAGCAGCTGGTGAAGTTCCGCACGGCGCAGATCAACGGTCTGCGCGGTCTTCTGACGGAGTATGGCGAGGTGATGCCGCAGGGCCGGGCCGGCATGCGCCGTGACATGGCCGGGATCCTGGAGCGGGTGTCGGAGCGTCTGCCGGCGATGGTGATCGAGACGCTGGTCGAGCAGTGGTCGCGGATCGACCGGCTTGACGAGGAGATCGGCGAGATCGAGCGGCGGATCGGGGTGTGGCACCGCGGCCATGCCGACAGCAGGCGGATCGCGGGAATCCCCGGCGTCGGCGTGCTGAGCGCGACGGCTCTTGTCGCCGCGATGGGCGATCCTGGTGCCTTCAGGTCGGGCCGCGAGTTCGCGGCCTGGCTCGGCCTGGTTCCGCGACACGACGGCACGGGAGGACGGGTCCGCATGCTTGGCATCTCCAAGCGTGGAGACAGGTATCTGCGATGCCTGCTGATCCACGGCGCCCGTTCCGTGCTCACCAGCGCCAAGGCGCCGCCAGCATGGGCGGTGCGGCTGGCCGAGCGGCGATCGCCCAACGTGGCCACAGTCGCTCTGGCCAACAAGACGGCGCGCACGGTCTGGGCCCTTCTGGCTCATGACCGGGCGTACCAGGCGAACTTCGTCAGTCAGGCGGCATAGCCGCGGCTGACGACGGGACAACCAACAAGAGGAGGTGGCTGCCAAAAGGTTGCGCAAGGTACGACACGGAGTGATGGCAACAGGTCAGACCGCGATCCGCCAAGCCTGCATGATGCTCAGGGCGAAAAGCCCACCAAGGAAATGAGGCGTGGATCGGCAGATCCCATCAGGGCCAGCGGGGAGAAG
>JAJEHK010000219.1 GCA_022823765.1 Alphaproteobacteria bacterium
CTCTCTGGCTCACGCGCCTGACGCCGCCGGTGAAGCCGGGTTCTGTTCCGCAGACCTTGGTCTGAGGCCGGTGGCGGTTGACGAGTGGGGCGCCATGGTGCTGGTCCATCCCGACCCCGATGCGGCTTCCCTGCGCACGACCTATCCGGAGATGTTCCGCACGGCGCGTGAGGTCGGCTTCGACATCGATGCAGATGACTGGATTCCCTGGAAGGAGGTTGTCTACGACATCCCCACCAACTGGAAGCTGTGGTACGACAACGGAACCGAGTGCTACCATTGTCCCAACATCCACTCGGCTTCCTTCGGTGACGCCTTCAACGTGGATCCCGAGTTGACCGCCATACGGTTGGGTGAGGGCTTCACATCGCACACGTTCATGGGCAGGAACGAAATCTCGGCCAACGACCTGACGGCGAACAATTTCCTTTCCTTCCAGCTTTTTCCGGGCATGACCTACATCGTGCACGACGATTTCATGCACATGACCGGCATGACGCCCCTGGAACCTGGACTGACGCGGCATACGGCCTACTACATGGCAGCGAGGGGAGCCTGCGAGGAACGGCTCGAAGGCTGGTTCAGGATCTGGGACGACACCTATCGCGAGGACAACGAGGTGACGGCCGTGCAGCACGAGAACCTCAAGTGCGCCCGCCAGCCCTACAACCGCTACGTCGCCGGGCGTGAAGCACCGGCACAGCACATGAACGCCATGGTGTGGAAGGACTGCAAGGCGGCGCTGCTTTCCTGACGGCCGGGCCGCGCACGGTCAGGGTCATGGAGTGCCGGCTGCCCGAGAGGAAAGGGGGCGATCCTCGCCGAATGGCCTGAAGGAGGACCATCATGCATGGCAGGATCTGCGTGGTCGGACTGGGAACCATGGGCCGTCCCATGGCCCGGCGTCTTGGCTCGGCCGGATGCGACGTGGCCGGGTGGGACAGTGATGCCGAGGCGAGGAAGGGCATGGCCCTGGCGTCCCTCGAGGAGACGGCGCTCGAGGCCGGCACAGTGATCACCATGCTGCCGGATGGCGAAAGTGTCGCCTCGGTGGTCGAATCCCTCCTTGAACAGCGCGACGATCGCATCTTTCTCGACTGTTCTTCCATCGATGTGGCCACCACGCGCCATCTTGCCGAAATGGCGGTGGCGGCGGGCTGCGGATTTGTCGATGCGCCAGTGTCGGGCGGGCCCGAAGGCGCCCGCGACGGGACCCTGAGCTTCATGGTCGGCGGGAGAAGCGACCATGTTGCCCGTGTCCGGCCCCTGCTCGACATCATGGGAAGGCGGATTGTCCATTTCGGCGAGACCGGCTCGGGCCAGGCCGCCAAGGCCTGCCACAACATGATCTGCGGCATCACCATGCTCGGTGTTTGCGAGGCCTTCGCCCTGGCGGAATCCCTTGATCTCGATGCCGGGAAGTTCCTCGACCTGTGCCGCGGAGCCGCAGCACAGAGCTGGATCCTGGACAACCGCTGTCCGGTGCCGGAACTGGCGCCCGACGTGCCGGCGTCCCATGGCTACGCCCCGGGGTTTGCAGCACGGTTGATGGCCAAGGATCTTGCTCTCGCCCAGCAGGCGGCATCGACTTGCGGTCAGACAACCCCTTTCGGCGCTGAGGCTGCCAGGCGTTTCGCACGCTTTGCCGCGTCCGGACACGGTGAACTCGACATTTCGGCCATCTATCGGGCCATCCGCCCTGATTCGATGGCGGGGTGATGTCAGGCTTTCAGGCGGGCATTGCCGGGATCGTAGAAGGGCAGGGGCGACGGAGTTGCAGGGCAGTCCTTCCCGAGGACCCTGATTGACCAGTCTCCCGGTGGTGCGTCGGCCCTTACGTAGCCTAGAGCCAGGCGTTTCATCGTGCGAAAGCCGGTGCCGGCAGATGTCACATGGCCGGACGGCACCGAATCGACGAGGATCGGATCACCGGGAAGCGCGTCCGCATCGCTGTCGGCAATGACGAATCCGGCGAATCGCCAGGTGGATTCGGTCTGGCGTTGGCGCACAACGGCATCGCGGCCGATGAAGTCCTCCCTGTCGAAGGCAATGAAGCGGTCCAGCCCGGCATCGAACGGAGTGTACTCGGTGCCGATGTCGAGCCCCCAGGCGTGATAGCCCTTTTCGAGACGCAGTGAATCAAGGGCCCATGAGCCAAAGTCGACGAGACCACGTTCCTGTCCGAAGTGCCGCAGAGCGTCATGAACCACCGGGAGGTCGGCGGAAGCGAGATGAAGTTCCCAGCCCAGTTCTCCGGCATAGGAGACGCGTAGCGCCGTCGCCCTGCATCCGGCGACAGCGACGGGGGCGGCGGTGAGCCAGGGCATGGCATCGTTTCCGAGATCGGAATCGGTCACACTCGCCAGAAGGTCGCGTGACCGGGGCCCGGCCAGCATGAGCGTGGCGTCCCTTGCGCATCCGCGTCGCAGTTCGACACGCCATGCAGAAGGCAGGGCTTCCCGCAACCAGTCGTGATCGCGTTGTTCGGCCAGGGTCGGACCACACAGGAGATAGTGATTCTCGCCCAGGCGGGTCATGGTGGCTTCGCTCCAGATCCTCCCCGATGGCGTGAGCATGTAGGCAAGACGTGTGCGGAATGTTTCCGGAATTCGGCCACAGAACACCCGCTCCAGGTAGCGCGTTGCATCCGGCCCCTCGACCTCGAACTTGGAAAAACCACCGTGATCCATGATGCCGACAGCATCGCGGACTCCCTCGCATTCACGCCGCACCGCATCGCGCCATGGTTCCCGGTCGCGGAAACTCAATGGTGCATCATCACGTTTCCCATCGATATCGAACCAGAAGGCGCGTTCCCAGCCACCGATTTCTCCGAAGACCGCTCCCCTGGAAGCCAGGGAACCATAGAGGGGTGTTGTCCTCATGGGTCGCGATGAGGAGAGAAGGCGCCGGGGGTAGGGAATGGCGTACTGCAGGCCGTAGACCTCGACTGCCCGTTCAACAGCCATCTGCCCGGTGGCCCAGTCGCCAAAGCGCCGGGGATCCCAGGCCGCCATGTCCCACTCGGTTTCGCCTTCGCTGATCCACTCGGCGATGGCCTTGCCGGCGGCGGCAGAATGGGTGATGCCGATCTGGATTCCACAGGCATGGAAGAAGTACTTCAGCCCATAGGCCGGGCCACACAGTGGCAGGGCGTCCGGGGCGTAGGCGATGGGGCCGTTGACGAAACGCCGGATTCCGGCCTCGCGAAGCAGCGGAAAGTGACCAAGCGCATTCCCGAAGGCCTCCGCGATGTCGTCGGGTGATTCGCTGAAAAGCTGGTGGGCAAAGTCCTGCGGCAATCCGTCGGCGAAAACGGGTCGGCCGGGGTGGTCATAGGAACCCAGGAGCATTCCGGCACCTTCGCGCCTCAGGTAGAACCCCAGATCGGGATCCCGCACCAGGGGGAAGGGATCATGCGAATTCATGAGAACCGGGAGGGGTTCGGTGACCAGGTACTGGTGCTTGAGTGTTGCCACCGGAATGGACTGTCCGGCAAGGCGTGCCACGGCGCCTCCATAGAAGCCTGCGGCATTGACGATCGTCTGCGTCGTCACCTCTCCCTTGTCGGTCGTCACATGCCATTCACCGCTGCGTGTGGCTGAAAGGCCCGTGACCCGGGTGAACCGCTCGATCGCGGCACCGGCCTTGCGGGCTTGTCTGGCGAGTGTCTGTGTGAGTTGGGCGGGGTCGATGTCGCCCTCACCGGGATCGAGGATGCCACCGACGACGTCCGGTCCCGCCGAGTAATGGGGATGCAGTGCCTCCATCTCGTCTGGCGTGATCATCACGAGTTCCACGCCCGCGGATGTCGCCAGGCCTGCGAGGCGCCGGTAAAGATCCATGCGGTCCTTGCCGTGGGCCGGCCAGAAGGCCCCGGTATGGTGATAACTGACGTCCTCGCCAAGCGCGCCATAGAGGTGCCGCGCATAGTCGCCGGCACGCATGCCGAGCCAGCTTGTCGCATAGATCGGGATGTTCCCCGCAGCATGCCATGTGGAACCGGATGTGAGTTCGTCCCGTTCGATCAGCAGGCAGTCCCTGACACCGGCCTGAGCCAGGTGCCACAGGCAGGAAACGCCGACGGCGCCGCCGCCGATGACAACGACCCTGGCAGATTTTCGCATTGCCTAGTGTTCTGCCAGGAGATGGCCGAAACCGTCGATCGGGTCCGTGATCCCGAGATGCCGCAAGGTCTGCCAGTAGAGCGCCGCGTTGCAGGCGACTACTGGCTTGCCGGTGAGTGCTTCGAGGGAGGCGAGGAGGCCGCAGACCGGAAGCGCCGTTCCCACCTGGAGAATGGCATCGCAGTCACTGATGGCGACCTCGAGGAATGCTGCCTCGATATCCTCTGGCGGAGTCTCGCAGATTTCCGGCAGCGAAGGCGCATCCGTACCGGCCACTGCCGCCACGGTGAACCCGGCATCAACTGCGTTGTTGGCGATCACCCGATTCGTGTCGACGTCGAAGGGAGTGACGATGGCGATCGTTCCGGCGTCGAGGCGCCGCAGGGCCTCGTGGCAGGCCGTCGAGGCATTGAAGACCGGAACACCCAGTGACGACGCCAGACCGCGGCAGCGTTCCTGGAGTTTCTTTACGCCACCTGGCCCGGCATCCGTGGTCAGGCCGATCGCCAGGGCAGCCGGATGGCAGTCCATGAGCCTGGTGGCCTCGCTGTCGAGGTCGTCCGAAATCCGCTCGCCGCCCAGACGGAATCTCTGCATCTGGTTTGTCACGCCAGGCGGACGCAGGGATTCGAGCTCGGGCTGAACGACGGTGTTCATCGCCGGCGTCATCACACCGATGATGGACCGGTAGCCCAGAGTGTCGGTCATTCAGCCGTTTTCCCTGAGCCAGGCGGCAAGCCCTTTCATGCCGTCGCGGTAGATGAGATCGCCGACGATCGATTCCAGTTTGGCCTCGTCCTCCCTGGCGCAATCGAAAGTTCCTTCCCAGATGCCCAGTGTCCAGTTGCCCTCCGTGATCGGGACGAAGCTGTGAGTGGAGAGGTAGTTGGTGCAGGGCAAAGGCCCTTCGATGATGTCGTAGGTGTAGCAATGGCCGACGTCGGAGTGCGCCAGGAGTGTTTCGCGAAAGATGGTGCCGTCGGCGATGTCGAGGTGCCGCACCGACCCGACCGCGGTCGATGTTCCGGTCTCCATGCGGGCG